>JBLHPE010000021.1:0-31483 GCA_047624005.1 Ascidiaceihabitans sp. | reverse complement strand
CCGCGCAACATGTGTCGGATAGACCGCGTGTGTTAGGGCGTCAATGGGGAAAAGTGCCCTGTTCTTAAAAAGCGCGTTTCCCCACAAAAAGAATGCGTTATCCGCGTCCCAAAGTGCTTGCCACCCGTGCAAGGGCTTCGATTTCGTCCCACTTTCCTGCATTCACCAAATCACTTGGGGCCACCCAACTGCCGCCCGCACACACTACATTCGACAAGGCCAAATAGCTGGGCGCGTTCTTTGGGTTCACACCCCCTGTTGGACAGAATGAAATCTGCGGCAATGGCGCACCGATCCCCTTGAGTGCATCAACACCGCCAGAGGCTTCGGCCGGAAAGAACTTAAGCATATCATAACCACGTTCCAACAGGCGCATCGCCTCGGACGCGGTTGCTGCACCTGGAAGCAACGGCAAATCTGCTGCTTCGCACATATCCAGCAACAAATCTGTCGCGCCGGGGGACACCCCGAATGTTGCACCAGCCGCCTTTGCGGCATGGACATCATCAGGGGTTATCAGCGTCCCTGCCCCAACATATCCGCCCTCAACGGTTGCCATTGCGGCAATCACATCAAGCGCTGCTGGAGTGCGCAATGTCACCTCAAGAACGGGCAAACCACCACGTACCAAGGCCTGAGCCAACGGAATTGCATGGGCGACGTCGTGAACCACAAGGACAGGAATGATGGGTGCCAATTCGCAAAGTGTGCGCGTGTTATTAGATCGAATGGTCATATCTTAAACTCCAAAAACGCTGGCGCCTGCATCTGCAGGCCCGACAGCTAAACGAAACACATCAAACAATTCACGACCAGACCCATGCTGGTTTGCACTTAGGTCCGCAACGGCGGGGACACGGTCCATCACGCCACTAGTCAAAATATCTAAACTACCAGAAACCGCATCAACGCGCAGCATATCGCCGTCCTTGATATAGGCTATTGGACCGCCATCCAAGGCTTCGGGACACACGTGGATCGCCGCAGGCACTTTGCCAGACGCACCCGACATGCGACCATCGGTGACCATGGCCACCTTATACCCACGCCCCTGCAGAATCGCCAACATTGGGGTCAGGCTGTGCAACTCAGGCATCCCGTTCGCTTTGGGGCCTTGGAAGCGCACAACAACAATCACATCACCTGTGAATTCGCCTGCTTTAAAGGCTGCCTTTACCTCGTCCTGATCGTGAAAAATACGCGCTGGTGCCTCGATCAAACGGTGTTCTGGTGCGACGGCAGAGATTTTCATCACCCCTGTCCCAACAGACCCTGACAAGCGCTTCAACCCACCTGTTTCTTGGAATGGTGCCTCCAAAGTCGTAATGATTTTTGCATTCAAACTGACGGACGTGCCCGCGCGCCAAACCAGCTCACCGTCTTCCATAAACGGTTCCTGCGTATAATGGTGCAGACCAATGCCAGCGATCGTTTTGGTATCAGGGTGCAACAAGCCGCCCCGCAACAATTCGCCAATCAAATAGCCTAGCCCACCAGCCGCATGGAAGTGATTCACATCAGCCAAACCGTTTGGGTACACACGGGCAAGCAGCGGAACCAAATCCGAAATCTCAGAAAAATCTTGCCAGTCAAGGATGATGCCACCTGCACGGGCCATCGCCACCAAGTGGATCAAAAGGTTGGTGGAGCCACCGGTGGACATCAAACCCACGATACCGTTCACATATGCCTTCTCGTCCAAAATCTCGCAAACAGGCGTGTAATGGTCGCCCAAAGCACTGAGCGACAGCGCCCGTTTGGCCCCCTCTGCGGTCAAAGCAGCCCGCATTTCTGTGTTCGGGGTTACAAAGCTGGAGCCCGGCAAATGCAGGCCCATAAATTCCATCAACATCTGGTTGGTGTTGGCTGTACCATAAAACGTACAGGTACCCGGGCCGTGATACGCGGCCATTTCCGCCTTCATCAACGCATCGCGGCCACATTCACCTGCAGCAAATTTCTGACGAACCATCGCCTTTTCATCATTCGCCAAACCACTGGTCATTGGGCCCGCTGGCACAAAAACAGCAGGCAAATGACCAAAGGCCTGCGCCCCGATGACCAAACCAGGCACAATCTTATCACACACACCCAAATAGGTTGCCGCATCAAACGTGTTGTGGCTTAGGGCGATGCCCGCCGCCATCGCGATCAGATCACGCGAAAACAGGCTAAGCTCCATGCCCGCCTCACCTTGCGTCACGCCATCACACATCGCAGGCACACCGCCCGCAACTTGGGCTGTACCGCCGACACTCCGGGCTGCATCACGCATCACTTGTGGGAAATGCTCGAACGGTTGATGCGCTGACAACATGTCGTTGTAGGCCGTGACAATCCCAAGGTTGCCACCGATCCCTGTCGCCAATTCATCCTGATCCTCGCCCGCCGCCGCAAAGGCATGCGCCTGACCACTACATGACAAATGACCCCGTGATGGGCCTTTGGTTTGCGCAGCCGCCATACGGGCCAAATATTGCCCCCTGCTGACTGCACTGCGGGCAATCACGCGGTCGGTGACGGACTTCAGCGTTGGATGTATAGACATTAAGGACCTCGCCATTATGAATGTTAGCGCTAACTATTTGAGGCGTAGTTAACTGACAGGAACCAAACAATCAATTTAAAAATCTGGCTAACACATAAGGTGGGGTGGGTAAAAACAATGGCGCGGTTGACGGGACTCGAACCCGCGGCCCTCGGCGTGACAGGCCGATACTCTAACCAACTGAGCTACAACCGCGCAGCATTGTTGAGGTCGTAATAGGTCGACATGTCGGGCACGTCAAGCGGACAAATCAACAAAATCACAGGTTTTTCAAACGACCCTGCCCTGCTAAACTTATCACCAATCTCGCGGTCAACACTTGGCCGAGCACCAAAGCAAAAGGATAACCAATGAGCACGTTTGATGAAGATCTATTTTTGAAAGGTTTGGAACAACGCAAAGCAACACTTGGCGCGGACTATGTCGAAGGAAATCTAGCTGCAGCCGATGACTTCACCCGCCCCTTTCAAGAGGCCATGACGGCGTGGTGTTGGGGCTTTGGTTGAGGCGACGATGTGATCGATGCAAAAACGCGCTCGATGATGAACTTGTCGATGATCGGGGCATTGGGCAAAATGACCGAATGGGAATTGCACTGTCGCGGCGCGATCAACAACGGCGTCAGCAAGGACGAAATCCGCGCGATCATCCATGTCATCGCGATCTATTGTGGTGTGCCACAAGGGTTGGAGTGCTTTCGGGCCGCACGTAAAGTGTTTGAAGAAGGATAAAGCGTCAATCCTTCAGGGCCGCGCGGCGGTATTCTAACAGTGGGGGTAATGGTGGGTTGTGAGAGGCTCGAACTCCCGACATCTTCGGTGTAAACGAAGCGCTCTACCAACTGAGCTAACAACCCGTTATCGCGGTGTTTAGACAAAGGTTTCGAGAGACGCAAGCCTCAAGATAGACGTTTCTGCACGCCATCTTTCAAATGATAGACAACACCCTGACCACCAGGCATTTCTCCAAGCCCTGCAATCCCCAAACCAAGGACAGTCGCGCGGATCATTCGCGATGTGATGCCGTGTGTTACCAAAACGCTAGGGCCTTGTAATTTAGTCATAAATTCTTGACAGCGCACCTCTAATGCCGCGAAACCTTCACCACCAGGGGCACGTTCATACAGCTCTAATGCGCCATCTGGAGTGTCCTTAAACTCACCTGGTTCCGCCAGTTCAGACCGCACGCGACCCTGCCATTCACCAACTTCAATCTCACGCAATCGAGCGTCAGTATGAATATTATTTACCTGTCGGGCCAGTGCTATGGCCGCAGTTTCAAACGCCCTGCCCTGTGGACTACACAAAACCGCGAATCCACTTAGATCGACGGTCGACAAAATTTCGGCCTGACGGCCAGCGTGTTCTTTGCCCAGCGAAGTTAACGCTGAGTTTAGTCCGCCTTGTATCCGCCCCTCAGAATTCCAAAGGGTCTCACCGTGACGCAGCACATAAATTTCTGGGTACATCAAACCGCTCCTTTGGTGCTTTCGACGCACAAAACCACGCACTGGCACAAAAGAAAACCGCCCTTGAGGTACAAGGGCGGTTACTACACATTAATCGTGCAAATTATTCAGCCGCTTCCGGCACGTCGTTGGAGTCCGTGTCGTCTGAAGTGTCAGTGTTCGGCATCGACTGACGGATTTTGGTCACCATAACACGGCCGTTTGGCATCAGTTTCTCGCGGCGGACTTTCACTTTGCCCAAAGGCTGCAAGTTCAGCTCGCGTGTCTCGGCCAATGCTTCGCCTAAAATTTCCAAAGTTGCTTCAACAACTGGCTTAGCATCTTTCTTTTTGATGCCTGAACGCTCTACCACCAGATCAATCAGCTCTTTCTTACGCATCACTGGTCCGCTCACGACCGGCTGCGGGCCATCAACAACAACGGGTGTTGTTTTGGGCGCATCAACAACAGCTTTTACCGCCGCCTTAACTGCATTTTTTTGTGCAAAGGTTTGCTCAGTTGATTTCACTTCTGCTGGGTTCGACGTTGCCGCTTTTGTTGTGGTCTTATTGGTTTTGCTCGTCGTCATTGTCTGCCTTCCGTGCCGTGCTGGCTGTTTCCATATTGGAAACACTCTATGCGTGTCAGCGTGAAATATCCAGCATTTGCTTGACTATTCACTATAGATTGCACATTTTTTGCAACAGACAACTAAATCTGGGGAAGAAAAATGAAAAAAACAGTATGTGTATTGGCTACACTGGCAGCCTTTGCAGCAGCGCCGGTTATGGCAGGCAGCTTGAACGACCCAATTGTGGATCCTGTTCTTATTGTAAATGAGACCACAGCAAGCAGCAGCAGCGGAACGGCAATAGTTTTACTTTTGGCTTTGCTTGTCGCTATTCCAGCCATCGTTGATTAAACGCGGCGCTTAGAGTTTAGCAAAAGAAAGGCGACTGAAATCGTTAAGCCGCCTTTCTTTTAATCTTTTTTAGTGTGCGGTTGCAGCGGGTGCCGCAACCTTGGCAAGTGCCGCAGCAGCCGCTGCTGCTTCTTCAGCAGCTTCATCCCAATGGATCGCTTCTGGCACCGACACCAACGCATGCTTCAGAACCTCAGAAACGTGGGTTACAGGGATAATCGTCAATCCCTCTTTCACGTTGTCAGGGATTTCAGCCAAATCCTTCTCGTTCTCTTCAGGTATCAGCACTGTTTTGATACCGCCACGCAAAGCCGCCAGCAGCTTCTCTTTCAAGCCACCAATCGGCATCGCGTTGCCGCGCAACGAGACTTCACCCGTCATCGCGATGTCCTTGTGCACCGCAATACCCGTCAGAACAGACACAATCGACGTCACCATAGCCAATCCGGCAGACGGACCATCTTTTGGCGTCGCCCCGTCAGGTACGTGAACGTGAATATCAAGCGCGTCAAACTTCGTCGGCTTCACCCCAATCTTCGGGCTGATTGAACGCACATAAGACGAAGCAGCGTCGATGGATTCCTTCATCACATCGCCCAACTTACCAGTCGTCTTCATCCGTCCCTTACCGGGCAGTTTCAGTGCCTCGATTTGCAGCAACTCGCCACCAACAGATGTCCACGCCAAACCGGTTACAACGCCAACCTGATCTTCTTTTTCGGCCAAACCATGACGGTACTTCTTAACACCAAGGAAATCATCCAGATTGTCCGAAGAAACACTTATGCTATCGGCTTCTTTCTTAATGATCTTGGTCAGCGATTTACGCGCTGTTTTACCAATCTCACGTTCAAGATTCCGCACACCTGCTTCGCGCGTGTAATAGCGAATGATGTCCATCAAACCATCGTCCGTCAGCTCATATTCACCTTTTTTCAAAGCGTGATTTTTGATCTGCTTGGGCAACAAATGCTGCTTCGCAATCTCGAACTTCTCGTCCTCGGTGTAGCCAGCCAATGGAATAATCTCCATCCGGTCCAGCAATGGACCCGGCATGTTATAGCTGTTGGACGTTGTCAGGAACATGACGTCGGACAGGTCATATTCGACCTCTAAATAGTGATCCACAAAGGTCGAGTTCTGCTCAGGATCTAACACTTCCAACATCGCTGACGCTGGGTCGCCACGGAAATCTTGACCCATCTTGTCAATTTCATCCAACAAGATCAGTGGGTTGCTGGTTTTCGCCTTCTTTAACGCCTGAATGATCTTACCCGGCATAGAGCCGATATAAGTCCGACGGTGACCACGAATTTCGCTTTCGTCCCGCACACCACCAAGGGAGATACGAATAAACTCACGCCCCGTTGCACGCGCTACGGATTTGCCCAGCGATGTTTTACCCACACCTGGAGGGCCAACCAAACACATGATTGGGCCCTTCATTTTGGTCGAACGTTGCTGCACAGCCAAATATTCAACAATCCGCTCTTTGACTTTTTCCAAACCAAAGTGATCGTCGTCCAAGATTTTTTGCGCACGTGTCAGGTCTTTTTTGACACGGGATTTCACACCCCAAGGGACGCCCAAAATCCAGTCCAGATAGTTGCGCACAACCGTGGCTTCTGCAGACATCGGTGACATGTTCTTCAGCTTCTTCAGCTCACCATCCACCTTTTCACGAGCTTCTTTGCTTAACTTGGTTGCTGTTATTTTTTCTTCGAGTTCAGAAATTTCATTCTTACCGTCTTCACCGTCACCCAACTCTTGTTGGATCGCTTTCATCTGCTCGTTCAGATAATACTCGCGCTGGGTGCGCTCCATCTGGGTTTTGACGCGGGTTTTGATCTTCTTCTCGACCTGTAAAACAGACATTTCGCCCTGCATCAGGCCGTAAACCTTCTCAAGCCGTTCAGAAACGCTGAGCGTCTCAAGCAGGTCTTGCTTTTGCTCAATCTCGATACCCAAGTGACCAGCAACCAGATCCGCCAGCTTAGCGGGCTCGGTGGATTCGCCGACAGCGGCCAACGCCTCTTCAGGTACATTTTTCTTAACTTTGGCGTAACGCTCGAATTCGTCCCCAACCGTGCGCAACAAGGCCTCTGTCGTGGCCAAATCACCTGGCATTTCTGTCAGATACTCGGCACGCGCTTCAAAGAAGTCGCCATTTTCCAAATATTCAGTAATGCGCACACGCGCTTGACCTTCGACCAGCACTTTAACTGTACCGTCTGGCAACTTTAACAACTGCAGAACATTGGCCAAAACGCCAGTTTTATAGATACCGTCGCTTTGCGGATCGTCCTCGGACGGGTCCATCTGGCTAGACAACAAAATCTGCTTGTCGTCTGCCATCACCTCTTCCAAAGCGCGAACAGATTTCTCACGGCCAACAAAAAGTGGCACAATCATATGGGGGAACACCACGATATCGCGCAATGGCAATACGGGGTAAGATGCGTTCAATGGCTCTTGCATGCTCAATTTTCCTTATCTGGCAAGCCGGCTCGGGTCCCTAATCTAGGCAACCCATGGCCGTCTCCTGTTTGGACTTTGTTAATTGTAGGTCTCTTGTGCCTATTTCAAGGGGAACAATGACGGTATCGCAACTTAGGTGCAATGGGATCGGTGCAGTTGTTCCCAAATTTATTGCGCCTTACAAAAGCTCAATATCGCCCTGCGCACGTCCGTCGTGAAACGCCTTTTGCCATTGCGTAAACGTACCGGTAGCAATCGCATCCCGCATACCCTGCATAATATCCTGAAAGTATTGAAGGTTATGCCATGTCAGCAACATGCCCGAGATCATCTCGTTGCTGCGAAACACGTGGGTCAAGTAAGCCCGCGAATAGTTAGAACAGGCAGGACAGCTGCAATTCTCATCCAAAGGGCGTGGATCATCTGCATGGCGTGCATTTTTGATGTTCACAACGCCGTGACGGGTGAACACCTGTCCTGTACGACCTGAGCGCGATGGCAGCACGCAATCCATCATATCAATCCCACGGGCCACGGCCCCAACGATATCATCAGGCTTGCCGACACCCATAAGGTAGCGCGGCTTGTCCACTGGCAGCATATCGGGTGCATAGTCTAGACAATCAAACATCGCCTGCTGCCCCTCACCCACCGCTAGACCACCGACGGCATACCCATCAAAACCAGTCTCGCGCAGGGCTTGCGCACTTTCCTCGCGGAAATCCTGCTCTAAGCCACCTTGTTGAATGCCAAACAACGCATGTCCGGGTCGATCGCCAAACGCATCGCGTGAGCGTTCCGCCCACCGCATTGACATGCGCATGCTTTCCGCAATGCGCTTGCGATCCGCAGGCAGCGCCGGGCATTCGTCGAAACACATTACAATATCGGAGCCTAGCAGCTTCTGGATCTCCATCGACCGTTCCGGCGTGATCTCGTGGCTGGACCCATCTACGTGAGATTTGAACGTCACACCCTTTTCGGTCAGCTTGCGCAATCCAGCCAAACTCATCACCTGAAAGCCACCACTGTCCGTCAAAATCGGGCGATCCCAATTCATGAACTTGTGCAAACCACCCAAACGATCAATCCGTTCTGCCGTGGGGCGCAACATCAAATGATACGTATTGCCCAGCAGGATATCCGCGCCAGTGGAGCGCACACTTTCAGGCATCATCGCCTTGACCGTCGCTGCAGTCCCAACCGGCATAAACGCAGGCGTGCGAATTTCACCACGTGGTGTGTTGATTTGGCCGGTGCGGGCCTTGCCATCAGTGGCATGAAGATCAAATGAAACTTGGGTCATACATCAGGCCTTTTCAGCGTTTGAACAGGCGATAAACTGGATCACCCAAACTTGCAATCCGCACGATAACACCCCATATTTTAGCCAATAATAACAAAGGAAGCTGCAACATGCCCATCGAAGACCTCATACTCGACCTCCTCAGTGGAAATATCGTTTACCTGCTGCTGGCTTTCCTATTCCTTGTTCTCATACTCAAAGCCGTGCGTATCGTTTCGCAATCAGAACAACACGTTATCGAACGTTTTGGCCGCCTGCATTCGGTGCTTGGCCCAGGGATCAACTTGATCGTGCCCTTCCTTGACCGTGTGGCCCACAAAATTTCTATCCTCGAACGCCAACTCCCCACGGCCTCCCAAGACGCGATCACCCGCGACAACGTGCTGGTGCAGGTCGAGACATCGGTGTTCTACCGCATCATCAAACCCGAAAAGACAGTTTACCGTATTCGCGACGTCGACGGCGCAATCTCGACCACAGTGGCAGGGATTGTGCGGGCAGAGATCGGCAAGATGGACTTGGACGAAGTGCAGGCCAATCGGTCTTCCGTGATCGACACCATCAAGAATTCTGTCGAAAGCGCTGTGGACGACTGGGGCATCGAAGTGACCCGCGCCGAAATCCTTGACGTGAACCTAGACACCGCCACCCGCGCCGCGATGATGCAACAGCTGAACGCCGAACGGGCACGACGCGCACAGGTGACCGAAGCCGAAGGGTCCAAACGCGCCGTAGAACTGGGGGCCGACGCCGAACTGTATGCGTCCGAACAATCCGCAAAAGCCCGCCGCGTCCTGGCCGACGCCGAAGCCTACGCAACCTCCGCGGTGGCCATGGCGATCACCGAACACGGGATCGAGGCAGCACAATACCAAGTGGCCCTGAAACAGGTCGAGGCGCTGACCGCCCTTGGCACCAGCGCAGGATCGCAAACCATCGTTGTGCCAGCATCCGCAATGGATGCCTTCGGAGACGCGTTCAAACTGCTGAAAGGCCGTAGCTAATGGATGTGGCTGTAAACATATGGTGGGCGTGGCTGGCAGCCGCGCTTGCCCTCGGCATACTAGAAGTACTGGCGCCCGGCTTCATCTTCCTTGGCTTTGCGGTTGGCGCGGTTGTGATGGCGGTTGTTGTCGCAATCGTGCCTGCGCTGTCGGTGCCAGTGGCACTGGCGGTTTTCGCGGGGCTGTCACTGATCTCATGGATCGTGCTGCGCATCGCCTTCAAAAGCCAAAGTTCTGGGGCGCGTAGGGTGAGGAATGATATTAATGATTGAGGTAAACCCAATCTTGGCAACATGATGTAGGGCGGGGTTCACCCCGCCACCACCAATAACAAGAAAAACCCTACTTACGGAACGTTCTAAGGTCTCCACCGCCAATCAAGTGATTAAGCAGCAATTCCCGCTCGTATTTATTGTTCGCATTAAGGGCGCGCACCTCGGCTACCGTCAAATCGCGTCGGACGTATCCCTGATCGGCAAGGCACCTATCGACGGCTCTGGCTTCACCGGAGGCACGAATGCTTCCTTGATTTGAAGCCACAATAATCGGACCAACAACCAATCCACCAAGAACAACGCCTGCAACATAACTCCCTGTAACCGCACTAGTTCCACCCTTTGGTGCAAAACGCGCACAAGATTGTATTGCGGCTCTCGCCGAGGCTAAATTAGCCCCTTGCTGCAACGGAACCGATGGGCCGGGTACACCGCAGCCAGCTAAAGCAATCAAACCAACAAAGGCGCATTTCCTGACGGATAGGCTGAAACTTGTTGGCAATACGCTGATGGATTCGACTGAAATCATTTGGGCCCTTAATAATCATCTCTAAAAGCGCAGTGTGCAGTAGCAAGAACCGCGCGTGTATCAAACACTTGATAACTACCATCGGTTGTCCAGCGCCACCCTTTGGGAAGGCGGTATTTTTGATTAACACAAACTGTGTCAATGTTACGCCACTGCGCAAACCATCGAAACCTTGCCACACACCGCATCGCGGTCCAAACTCCTCCCCAACGCTCGGAGGCCAACATGAACCAAACACTCCCCACCCCGCTTATCACCACAACCGACAGATCAAACGTGCGCACACTCCATCTAGGTGCCGCCCCCGCGCATCCCCTCTCCCTCCCGATGATCCACGCAATCAGCGACGCACTCGACACCGCCGCAAATGACCCAGATACAAACGTCGTCATCCTAAACGGCGCAGGCAAAATATTCTGCGCAGGTCACGACCTCAAAGAAATTGCACGCAACCGCACGCAACCAGATCACGGCGAGGCATTCCTAACCGAACTGTTCACAGACTGCGCCGACATGATGCAGAAGTTGGCCGCCTTCCCCAAGCCTACCATCGCAATGGTCGACGGCATCGCCACCGCCGCAGGTCTGCAAATGATGGCGTCCTGCGATCTCGCCTTTGTGTCAAAGCGCGCCTCCTTCTGCCTCCCCGGCGTCACCAACGGCGGCTTTTGCACAACGCCGGCCGTCGGTGTCTCGCGCAGCATCGGACGCAAACATTTGATGGAACTGCTGCTGTCGGGCGAGGTCAAAGACGCCGATTGGGCGATGAACGCCGGCCTCGTGAACCGCGTTTACTCATCCGAAACACTGACACAAGAAGTCCAAGCCTTCGCCGCAACCCTCGCCAACCGCAATGCTGCCCCGATAAGTGCAGGCAAAACTGCCGTCCTAACCCAATTGGATATGGCGCTGGATCAAGCCTACGCCCTCGCCACACCCGTCATGGTCAGTCACTTTATGGACGCGGGACGTTTGGCCGCAGAGGCGAAAAGCAAATTCAAGGGATAGCACCTCTGGACGCCTCCACACCCAATCCCTATATAAACACTCAGGAACAAAAAATGTAGAAATGGGCGACGCCGATATGGACCAATCTAAAGACATGCTAGAGGGCACGCCCCTTATCGCCCCTTCCTCTACCGATCACCCGCTTTACGAAGCAATCGTGGCCGCGTGCCAATCGGTCTATGACCCCGAAATTCCGGTGAACATCTACGAGCTGGGTTTGATCTATACCATTCTGGTCAACGACGATGCTGAGGTAAACATCACGATGTCCCTCACCGCGCCCGGTTGTCCCGTCGCTGGTGAAATGCCTGGTTGGGTCGCAGATGCTGTCGAACCCCTGCCCGGTGTCAAAACCGTCGACGTGGCCCTTGTTTGGGAACCACCGTGGGGCATGGAAATGATGTCTGACGAAGCCCGCCTTGAACTGGGCTTTATGTAAATAGCCAAACCGGCGCACATATGCGTGCACCGACGTAATACCTACACAATACCGACGTTATACCGACGTCAGTGTTAGGCTTTTTCCCAAAAGGGTTGAGCCAAACCGCCATCGTCCCTAAATTGGGGTTAAAGGAGCATCGTTCATGTTTTCAATTCCAGGCAAACAAGCCGTCGCTATCTCTGATAAAGCGGCAATTCAGATTGCAAAATTGATGGCCTCTGGCGGTCACGAAGGCCTGCGGATCGGCGTCAAAAAGGGCGGCTGTGCGGGTATGGAATACACGATGGACTATGTGGCTGAACAGGATCCAAACGACGAAGTTGTGGAACAAGACGGCGCACGTGTTTTGATTGCCCCAATGGCACAAATGTTCTTGTTCGGAACCGAAATTGACTATGAAACCAGTCTGTTAGAGTCCGGCTTTAAATTCAAGAACCCCAACGTGACCGAAGCCTGTGGCTGTGGCGAGTCGATCAAATTCGCTGAAATGTAAAAGGCGGGTTATCCGTTTTTAAGGTTCAGATAGGTTACCTTAAACCGACGGCATAGATGATCCCCTGCCAGTGCAACTTCTCCGCTTTCAGTTGGTGCTACATTGGTGTCATGCGCCGGACGGAAAAACAGCGGTTCTGAAATACTTTCTGCATTTCCAACAACAACACGGTGCGGCGTTGCGTTGACCTGACCCGCAGTCAAAAACTCCACCACGCCCATAAATTTTATAATAAAATCAATAGATTGCGTCGAAATTGGATGGCCCTCAACCCTAATTTTGAACTTCTAATCCAGTGGAATCACTTGCTCGGAACCAACCGCAGCCAGATCTAGTGCGCGCCATATCAATCTGGCTCTTTTTATATTCAGTACGTTTGAAGGATGCGCGGAACGTATCAATCACCACGGACACGCGCACGCCCGTCAGCGCCATGTTATTAACGGTGCGGCTTTGCGTAGAAAACCAAGCGTTTCGAGATCGCCATTGCGGATCAATCCGGCGTCTTATCTGGGGACCATGCCAATGTTTTGTGCCTTTTCAAACCTAGTGAAACCCTCGCGTTGCCCCCAACTACCCCAAATGGTAGCCTCACAAAAACATAAACAGGAGACAGCAGATGCGGCGTAAAATAGCAGCGGGCAATTGGAAAATGAACGGCATACGCGCTGATCTGGATGAACTGCAATCGTTGGTCGAAACACACGGTAATGCAGCCGCAACAATTGTCTTGTGCCCCTCTGCTCCACTGTTGTTTCCAGCATGTAAAATCGCGGAAAAGTCCACAATCTCAATTGGTGCACAAGATTGCCATACGGCAGTCTCAGGTGCGCACACTGGTGATATTTCCGCCCAAATGATTGCAGATACTGGCGCATCCTACGTAATCGTTGGGCATTCTGAACGACGCGAGGCGCATGAAGAAAATGACAACGACGTTCGCAACAAAGCACAAGCAGTACGTGCTGCAGGGCTTGTGGCGATCCTATGTATCGGCGAAAGTTTAGAAGATCGCGACGCTCACAAAACATTAGACATTATTGGCGCGCAGTTGTCCGGCTCAGTTCCAGATGACGCGAGCCAAGAAAATTTGGTCATCGCATATGAACCGATATGGGCCATCGGAACGGGCAAGGTTCCGACACTTGAGCAAATCATTGAGGTGCATGATTTCATTCGCGCCGAACTCAACAACCGCTTCGGCGCAGAAATAGGCAACGCAATCTCGCTCCTCTATGGCGGTTCAGTCAAAGCCACCAACGCCGCAGAAATCTTTATTGCAGAAAATGTCGATGGCGCGTTGGTCGGAGGAGCAAGCCTAAAAGCTGCCGATTTCTCACCCATCATCGACGCCCTCGCCAACTCCTAACTTCTTTTGGCTAAAAATATCCCGGAGCGCGAGGCAGTGCCTCGCATTGCCTACCCCATCTAAGGGGTAGGCCAATTTCGTTAATTCGTTATGATCTCAGGCCCCATCACCGCATTCGGAATAAAGGTCGAGATGATCGGAATGTAAGTCACCATAATCAGGAACACGAACAATACGGCCAAGAATGGCAGGGCCGCACGGACAACTGACATCATTGGCATTCCAGCCACGCCAGAAGTCACAAACAGGTTCAACCCAACTGGCGGCGTGATCATCCCGATCTCCATATTGACCACCATAATGATGCCCAAGTGGATCGGATCAATACCCAGCTCGATTGCAATCGGGAACACGAGTGGTGCCACGATAACCAACAATCCCGACGGTTCCATGAACTGACCACCGATCAACAAAATCACGTTCACAAGGATCAGGAACACCACAGGACCAAAGCCAGCGTTCAGCAATGCCGCTGAAATCTGTTGCGGAATTTGCTCGTCCGTCAACACGTGCTTCAAGATCAGTGCGTTGGCGATGATGAACATCAGCGTCACAGTCAACTTACCCGCTTCAAACAGCGCGTCCCGTACATCACGGTGAAAGAACGCGGTGATCAATGCTTGCGGTTTTTGCATCAAGGTCAGGTTCTTCTCACCATCAGGGCGGCTCAATGGTCCCAAATCACGATAAACAAACACAGCAACAATAAACGCATAGACAGATGCCACAGCGGCGGCTTCAGTTGGTGTGAACAACGCATTGGTTAATCCCGGAACGCCATAGATCCCGACCATGATGATCACGATCAGCATCAAACCCCAGAACGCGTCGCCAAAGCTGCGCCCGACCTCGCCCCAACCTTGCCATTCCCCAGCTGGCATATTTTTGATCCGCGCCATGATGTAGATGGTGATCATTAGCATCGCACCCGCCATCAATCCCGGAATGATGCCTGCAAGAAACATCCGCCCCACAGAAACATCCGTGGCCGAGGCGTAGACCACCATCACAATGCTTGGTGGAATTAAGATACCCAAGGTGCCAGCAACTGCGATCACGCCTGCTGCAAACTCCTTTGTATAGCCTGCTTGCGTCATGGCCGCGATCACGATGGAGCCAATGGCAACCACAGTTGCAGGTGATGAGCCGGACAATGCGGCAAAGATCATACAAGCAAACACGCCCGCAATCGCCAAGCCACCGCGAAGGTGTCCAACGCAGGCGATAGAGAACCGGATGATCCGTTTGGCCACCCCGCCTGTCGACATGAACGTCGAGGCAAGGATGAAAAATGGGATCGCAAGCAACGTATAATGTCCTGCCATTGCCTGAAACATTGTCTGTGCGATTGACGCGAGCGACGTGTCACTCAGCACCAGCAAAAAGACCATGGACGACATGCCAAGCGACACAGCAATCGGCACACCGATCAGCATCAGGCCCACGACCATAGTAAATAGAATTACGATTTCCATGATGTCAGGTCCCTTGGTTCATATGCTTGACGGCTTCGACATCGTCTTCGGCCTCGTGGCTGACGATCAGACTTTCTGTCTCGCCTTTGACCAAACGAACGGTCGCTTGGATAAACCGGAACAATAGTAAGCTGACACCAATCGGCAGGATCGCGTATGGAATAAACCGTGGGATTTTCTCGTATGCTTCATCTTGGCCCATTATTGGCTCAATCCACCTCAGCCAATCGGGAAAAATGATGTCATCCACGCCGTACCAAGCACGATAAGACGAACGCTTCATTTCTTCGAAACCGGTCGGGAACCAGCGGCCCGTGGTTTGTGGAAGGTTGGCAAAGTTCGCCCAATAATCCCAAGCGCCCTTTAGCAACAAAGACGCATAAGCGATGCAAACAGCGGCCGCGATCAATGCCAAGATTTTGCGCTTAGAAGGGGAAAATAGGTTTATGACCGCATCAACACCAAGGTGGGCTGTGACTTTAACCGCATAGGAAATACCAAATAACACCAACCATGCGAACAGAAACGTTACCGTCTCAAGACCCCAGATCAAGCCAGTGCCAAAACCATACCGCAACACAACATTGGCAAAAGTGATAAGTGTCATAGCCCCAAGCAGCAGCGCGATCACGGTCTCTTCGAACTCGTGTACGATACGGCCAAGCGGCGTTTTGGGTTCATAGCTTTTTGCCATGTCCCGCCCTCCTTGGATCAAATCTAATAGTGGGTCTTAGAAAGTTGCCTGCCCGCTTTTATCAGCGGGCAGGCATATGGGATCAAATGATCCTTAGTGCTTTGCGTTGATCGCTTGGGCTGCGTCGATGTTGTCTTGACCAACATCGCCAACAAACTGTTCCCAAACCGGCTTCATCGTAGAAACCCATTCTTCGCGTTGTGCAGCGTCCAATGTGCGCACAACACCACCAGCGTCCAAGATCGCTTGCTTGTTTGTCGCGTTCACAGATGTGGATTCAGAGTTACGGGCCAATGTCACTTCGTTCACGATAGTCGTCAACTGGTCACGCACATCTGCTGGCAGGCTGTCCATGAAGTCAGTCGAAGTCACAAGCAGATAGTCGATGATGCCGTGATCAGTTTCTGTCACACCGTCTTGAACTTCAAAGAACTTCTTGCCGTAGATGTTGGACCATGTGTTTTCTTGACCGTCCACAACACCTGTTTGCAAAGCGCCATAAACTTCTGAAAACGCCATTGGCTGTGGGGATGCACCCATCGCCGCCATCTGTGCTTTCAAAACGTCAGAGTTTTGAACGCGGAACTTCAAGCCATTTGCGTCTGATGGAGAGTTCAAAGGAACATTCGCAGACATCTGCTTCATACCATTATGCCAGAACGCCAAACCCAAAAGGCCGCGTTTTGTTATAGACTGTTTCATCGCTTGGCCAGTGTCAGAGTTTTGGAACTCGTCTACTGCATCGATGTTTTTGAACATGAACGGCAAATCGAAGATGCGGAATTGCTTAGTGAACTGTTCGAATTTGGACAGTGACGGTGCCGCCATTTGAACGTCGCCTTGCAGCAATGCTTCAAGCACTTGGTTGTCGTTATAAAGTGTAGAGTTCGGGAACACTTCAAGGCAGGCTTTGCCGTTCATCTCGTCGTTGACGCGCTGCTCAAGCAGTGTCGCAGCGATGCCTTTTGGGTGTTTGTCGGTGTTGGTCACGTGGCTGAACTTGATAACGATCTCGCCGTCATCACAGGCGGCTTGTACCGCATTTGCGGATACGGTCATCGTGAGTGCCACAGCGGCAGCTGTAAAGAATTTCATCGCAGGTCTCCTCCCAGAGAATGGTGGTGTCTGTTGCGCAGCGGATTGTTGCGCAACGTCAAGAACATTGGACCCCACCCTTGGCTGAGCGGCAACGATTTGTTTTTGATAACCGAAACTACACAAAAAATATTATAAAACAGATACTTATGCTAATAAGCTCACTAACAAGACCCTAAAACATACATAGGTTGTGCGGAATACCGCACAATCCCAAGACATCCAGTGCGGATATCCGCACAACTTACCGCCGAAAGTCCTCAGCGCGAATCCCATAGCGGGTCAATTTGTCGTAGAACGTCTTGCGTGGAAGTTTTAACGCCTCAGCCGCCTCAACAGCGCGCCCATTGTGTCGGCCAAGCGCTGCTGCCAATAATGACCGCTCCACCCGTGCCATCTGCTCGCTTAGGCCCAGTTCAGCCGCTTCAGAGACGTCCTCAGGCATACCTAGGACAAAGCGCATCGCTGCACTCATCAAGGATCGCGCATTCCCAGGCCAATCTTGCGTCATCAGTGAAGATGCGTGCTCATGGGTCACCTCAGGGGCCGTGATCCCCGCCTGTTCGCTTGCCTGCGCCACGTAATGACGATACAGCGTTGGGATATCATCTGGTCGCTCCGACAGCGATGGAATGCGCAGTGGCGTCACCTCCATGCGGTAAAACAGATCAGCGTTGAAGGTGCCACCTTTCACCGCCATCTCCAATTCACGTGTGCTTCCCGCCAACAAACGGGTGATCTGGCTTTGCTCAAGATGTTCCAAAAGCGCCAACTGGGTTTCCGCAGAAAGTTGGGAAATTTCATCTATAAATAGACTGCCGTTTTTAGCCATATCCAACGCCTTTGCCAATTGGACCGGCGACAGTCCAGAGCCTGCCCGCTTCACGAACGAGGCTTTGGATCGTGGAGAACTCAGATGGATCACTTCGGCAACTTTGGAAATACCAGTCCCTGTTGCGCCCGTAATCAACACCTCGGTTTCCAATTGCGCCACACGACGCACACGCGTGCGCATCGCTTGCGCAAGGTCAGATGTCCCAAACAACATTCGTGCTGCCGGATCACCTGTTTCGACCAGAACACGCAGGCGACGGTTTTCCAAAACCAAGGATCGGGTCCGCAAAGCGAGTTCAACAACAGATAATAAGTCACTGGGAGAACACGGTTTTTCTAGAAACCCAAACGCTCCTTTTCCCATCGCCTTCACAGCCATTGGAACATCACCTTCACCGGTCAGTAAAATCACTGGCAGGTCGGGGTCTTGGCTTTTTGCATATTCCAAAAGGTGAAATCCATCGCGCCCCGGCATACGAATGTCCGACAAAATAACACCCGTAAAATCGGCAGTGATCTGGTCCTTGGCAGCAACAAAAGATCCCATCGGAATGGGATGTAAATCAGCCAATTCAAGCGTTTGCGCCACAGCTTCGCGAACCGCAGCATCGTCATCTACCAACAACACCTGTGTGTTCATCCGACGTCTTCCTCGTGCCAATAATTCAGTTGTACCGTAAATTCAGCCCCGTCGACGCCATTGCCGCCACGGATTTCGCCCCCAAAACCTTGGATGATTCCATAAGAAATCGAAAGGCCAAGCCCCATCCCTTCAGAGGCCCCCACCTCTTTTGTGGAATAGAACGGGTCAAACATCTTTTCGGGCACATCGATGCCTGGTCCGGTATCCAAGAACCTCATCAATAGTGTTTCACCGTGATCAATCCGGATATGTAATGTTTTATCGTCGACCACACGCATAGCATCCGCCGCATTGGTGATTAGGTTCACAAACACCTGCCCCAATCGCACCTCGCCCCCACGCACGTAAATCGGCGCATTGGGACGTTCAAACCGCACGACAACCCCATCTTGATGCAACCGCGACCTGGTCAATTCAAGCGCGCTGTCCAAGACCGCTATCACATCTGTCTTTACCAGACTTTCCGTTTCTTGGCGTGCAAAGGCCCGCAGGTTTTTGATGATCCGCCCCATGCGTCGCGCAAGATCTGAAATCCGAACAAGATTTTCAGTCGCCTTCTCTGGCTTATCCCGTTCCATAAATTGCAGGCCATTTTCGGCAAAGGACCGGATCGCCATAAGCGGTTGGTTCAATTCGTGACTGATCCCCGCACTCATCTGCCCCAAGGCGCTTAATTTGCTCGCTTGTACCAAATCGGCCTGCGCTTGGGCCAAAGCGGTCTGCGCCTCTTCCCGCTCAAATGCCTCGCGCCGGAGTTGAGTGTTGGATTGCTCCAACTCTACCGTACGTTCTGCGACCCGTGCCTCAAGTTGGGCGTTCGCCTGTGCCAAGGTACGCCGCCGTTCAGTTGCCACAAACAAGAACGCACCAAACGCTAAGAATAACGCTGCCACGGCTGCGGCTTGTAACATGGCCAAACGACGGGCAGGACGCACATCCATCAAGACTTCGCCAATCATGCCAACCACAGGCAAATCGCGGGTCAGATGCAACGCGTTTTGAGGTAGATAAGGCCCCCACCCCAATTGCCAAACTTCATGTCGCCCTTGTAAATAGCTGTCAAACAGTGGGGCATCACCTGTTGGTGGGGCCAAACCGGCCTGCCCCAGCGGCCTACGCCAAAACACCAATTCGGATCGGTTCGAGATAAACACCTCGCCCGTCTTATCGGTAAATAGAACGGCTGGATTGCCACCAACCCAATCCCATTCAATCGCAGCGATGTTAACGGCCACCACCACAACCCCCAACACTTGCGAGGACACCCCAAACACCGGTGCCGCATAATAAAACACCCGCTCGTTTTCGGGGCTGCGCACACCGTGGGTGCTGCCCAACGCTCCCTGCATCGCACGCTGTACATACGCCGTGTGGCTTAGATCAATGCCCACTGGCCCCCTCGCCGAGGACAAAACAAGGCCTTGCCCATCAACCAGCATAATATCCAGCGCTGCAGTTTTATCGGCGATTTCCAACAATAGGGCACGCATCGCAGCGTCTGTGCCATTGGTGATCCCCGACGCCAAAGCAGGGCGATCTGCGGTCAACACAGCCAGTTCGCGGTAACGTTGCAGCTGGCCCGTCAAACGGTCACTGGCGAGGGCCAAATCTGCTTCGGCCTGGCGCGACAATTGATTTAAGGCCTGCCCATAGCCATACCGCCAGACACCGGTTGCCACAGCAAGCACCAGTACCAAAAACGCTACTATTAGCGTCACACGATATAGAAATTCGCGTCTCATTGGCACTTCTTAGCAAAGCACCCCTTGCAAACACCAGCGCCACCGCGTTTTTGTGGCTTTATGATAAAACTCAACCAATCCCCGTCTGACCCCGCCTTTATCCAAAACCCCTATTCGTTCTACGCCAAAGCCCGCCGCGACACCCCCGTCGCGTATTGGGAGGATTATGGCATGTTGGCTGTTTTTGATCACAGCACAGTCCATGCGTTGTTGCGTGACAAACGATTGGGGCGTGAAGTGCCTGCCGACTTGCGCAAGCCTGTCCCAGACCACCTGCAAGCCTTTGATGCTATTGAACAACACTCAATGCTGGAAAAAGAAGGCGACACCCACCGCCGCCTGCGCGGTCTCGTTTTACGGGCCTTCACCTCGCGACGGATTGCGGCCTTAAATGATGACATTGTTGAAATTTGCGCAGACTTGATCGCCACCTTTCCCAAAGGTGACTTCGATTTAATCTCCGCCTACTGTACCCAACTCCCTGTGCGCGTGATTGCCCGCTTGTTGGGGGTACCAGAAGAACATGGAGACGACCTATTGCGTTGGTCGAACGCGATGGTTGCAATGTACCAAGCGAACCGTAGCCGTGCGATTGAGGACGCAGCCAATTTGGCTGCCACTGAATTCTCTGCGTTTCTGCGTGCCTATATTGAAACACGCCGCAATGATCCGCGTGATGATCTGATCACCAATCTGATTGCCGCTGAAGAAGACGGGGTAAAACTTAGCACAGATGAATTGATCGGAACCTGTGTCTTACTTCTGAATGCGGGACACGAGGCAACAGTCCATAGCATGGGCAACGCCGTCAAAACCTTGCTTGAGCATAATACGCCTCAAGGTGCACTGGACGCAGATGCAATCGCAGATACGGCGGAAGAGCTGCTGCGCTTTGATCCCCCGCTGCACATGTTCACCCGCTATGCTTACGAGGATATCGAGGTTGCAGGTATTCCTTTGAAAAAGGGCGATGAAGTCGCATTGGTTCTTGGGTCTGCAGGGCGCTGTGAAAAAGTCTGGGAGAATGCTGGCCAGTTTGCACCAAGCAAAAACAGCAAGTCCCACGTCGCTTTTGGCGGCGGCATCCACTTTTGTGTTGGGGCGCCTTTGGCACGCTTGGAGATGCAAATTGGCCTAAAGATGTTGTTCGACGCCTGCCCCAACCTGAAGTTGGCCCAAGTGCCAGTTTATGCGGACAGCTACCATTTTCACAAACTCGAACAGCTTATTGTCACGCCTTAAAGCGGCAACATTATTGTTGATTTGATCTCTTCCATCGACAGCAATGCTGTAACGTTGTGCACGCGCACTTCGCCAATCAAAGCTTGGTAAAACACATCATAGGCGCGCGCGTTTTTGACGCGCACTTTTAAGATGTAGTCGATATCGCCTGCCAGTCGATGCGCCTCTTGCACCTCAGGGCGATCCTGTAATGCCTTTAAGAATGCGGCCTGCCAATCAGCCTCATGTTCAGATGTGCGGATCAAAACGAAGAAGCACGCTTCAAATCCAAGTGCCTCTGCATCCAGATAAACCGTCTGCTGGCCGATCACGCCTGCCTCACGTAATTTGCGGATGCGATTCCATACAGGCGTCTTGGAACTGCCCACGGCCTTTGCAATTTCGTCCAAAGACTGGCTGGCATCGCGTTGCATCTCTGCCATAATTTTCCGGTCTACTTCATCAATACGGACGTTCATTCGCTTCTTCCCTTCAAATGCGCACAGGCGTTCTACGCGATCTGCGTTTTAGAACAATCATCCTTATCTATGTCAAGCTATGGCGCTTTATCGGGAAAATTTCCTATATTGGAAGCAAGAAACACGAGAAAGAGGCGACATCATGGATCATTTCCCTATCTTCTTGGCCACCGCAGGCCGCCGGATCGTGCTGTCAGGTGGTGGTGACGCTGCATTGGCCAAACTGCGCCTCTTGCTGAAGACAACCGCCAACCTCACCGTATTTGCACCCAACGCAGCGCCAGAGATCAAAAACTGGGCCACTTCGGGTAAGCTGACTTTGATCCCTCGCGCGATGGAGCCCGGTGACACTATGTGCGCCGTCATCTTTTACGCAGCAGATGAAGATGCTGCGGAAGACAAACGCACGGCAGCCATCGCCAATGCAGATGGCGCATTGGTCAACATCGTCGACAACCTAGAAGACAGCCAATTTATCACCCCCGCAATCGTGGACCGTGATCCTCTTGTCATCGCGATCGGCACCGAAGGCGCAGCGCCTGTGCTGGCCCGCGCAATTAAAGCGGACCTTGAGGAAAAGCTGCCAAGCACCTTGGGCACCCTCGCCCGCATAGGTAAAACGTTTCGCAAGATGTCGTACAACCTACCGTTTGGCCGTGCCCGCCGTGATTTCTGGCGCGACTACTACTTTAACGTAGGTCCAAAGGCGATTGCCGATGGGATCGAGGCCGTACGCCCCGCTTTGGATGAGCTACTTGCTGACCACATGAACCGTAAAGCCCGCGAGGGGCATGTCGCCTTTGTTGGCGCAGGCCCCGGTGATCCTGAGTTGCTGACGCTCAAAGCCCGCAAAGCTTTGGATGAGGCGGACGTTGTCATCTATGACCGCCTGATTAGCCCAGAAATTCTGGAACTGGCGCGCCGCGAAGCGGTCATGTTGGACGTAGGCAAAGAGGGCTTCGGTCCCTCGACCCCCCAAGAGACAATCAATGACCTGCTTGTTGAACACGGCCTGTCCGGTGCCCAAGTTGTGCGCCTTAAATCAGGCGACAGCACGATCTTTGGACGTCTCGACGAAGAACTGGACGCTGTGACTGCGGCAGGTATCGGCTGGCATATTGTTCCCGGCATCACCGCAGCTTCTGCTGCCGTTGCCTCCATCGGTCAAAGCCTGACAAAACGTCATCGCAATGCCTCCGTTAAATTCCTCACAGGTCACGACATGCAAGGATTTGCCGATCACGACTGGGCCGCACTTGCCCGTCCAAACGAGGTTGCCGCGATCTACATGGGCAAGAAATCTGCGCGCTTCGTACAAGGTCGTTTGATCATGCACGGCGCGGACCGTGACACACCTGTGAGCGTTATCGAGAACGCCTCGCGCCCCGATCAACGCGTCCTATCCACAACACTGGCACATTTGCCTGCCGACTTGGCAGACGCAAACATGACCGGCCCCGCACTTACCTTCTACGGCCTCGCACCGCGCGCCGCTGCTGAAATCGCCTCAACCGTCATCACACGGGAATTTGCATAATGCCAAAGCCATTCATTCCAAAAGTTGTCACCGCCAATGACTTACTCAAAGGCGACGTCATCTATCAAACAGCCACAGGTTGGAGCCGCGATTTGGCCGACGCCGAAGTCCTGACGGATGAAGCAGATGCCGACCTGCGCCTGATCGACGGTTCGCAACACATTAACGAAGTGGTCGGCGTCTATCTGATGGATGTCGGCGTTGAGGGCACAGCGCCTGCAACAACCCATTTCCGCGAAGCATTCCGGGCAAAGGGCCCATCAAATTACGCGCATGGCAAACAGTCCGAGCGCAAACAAGAGGTCGCATAATATGTATACCTACAACGAATTCGACACCGCCTTTATCGGCACCCGCAACGCCCAATTTCGGTCCCAAGTGGAGCGCCGCATCGACGGCTCCCTGACCG
Source organism: Ascidiaceihabitans sp. (assembly GCA_047624005.1). GTDB lineage: Bacteria > Pseudomonadota > Alphaproteobacteria > Rhodobacterales > Rhodobacteraceae > Ascidiaceihabitans. The sequence goes on along the minus strand of JBLHPE010000021.1, from coordinate 7,533 downwards.
AGGACGAATTCAAGCCATTGCGCCTGATGAACGGTCTGTACCTGCAATTGCACGCCTATATGCTGCGCGTTGCCATTCCCTATGGTACATTAAACGGCGGCCAAATGCGTCAACTCGCGTTCATCGCAGACAAGTGGGACAAGGGTTATGGCCACTTCACAACGCGCCAAAACATCCAATTCAACTGGCCTGAATTAAAGGACGTGCCTGACATTTTGGACGCCTTGGCTAAGGTCGAAATGCACGCCATCCAAACCTCAGGCAACACCATTCGCAACGTAACTGCTGACCATTTCGCTGGTGCAGCTGCGGACGAAATCGCTGATCCACGCCCTGTGGCTGAATTGATCCGCCAATGGTCAACAGATCACCCTGAATTCCAATTCATGCCGCGTAAGTTCAAAGTGGCCGTCACAGGTTCTCCAAATGATCGCGCTGTAACCCGTGCCCATGATATTGGTCTGCGCATGGTTGAAAAAGACGGTCTAGCCGGTTTTGAGGTTATCGTTGGGGGTGGTCTTGGCCGCACGCCGATGATTGGCAAAGTCATTACTGATTTCCTGCCCCAAGAAGACCTGCTGCCCTATCTCGAAAGCATCGTGTCCGTCTGGAACCAAATCGGACGCCGCGACAATAAATATAAGGCACGGATTAAGATCACTGTGCACGAGCACGGTATCGAAGAAATCCGTCGCTTGGTCGACGAACGCTTTGCTATTGTCAAAGGCACGTTCTCTGGCATCGACCAGCAGCGCTTGGCCGAATACAAAGCCCAATTCGCAGCGCCAGAATTTGCGCAAAGATCCGAAGTCACGTTTAAAGACGCCTATCACCACGATCCGGTGTTCCGCTCGTGGGCTGACACAAATCTGACCGCTCACAAAGCGGATGGGTATTCCATCGTATCAATCTCGATCAAAAAACAAGGCGACACACCAGGCGATGCAACCTCTGACCAAATGCGTCTGATGGCGGACTTGGCTGAACAATACGGCCATAACGAGCTGCGCATCAGCCACGAGCAAAACGTGATCTTGCCGCATGTCCACAAATCGGATCTGCCAGCAGTTCATGCCGCGCTCAAAACCCAAGGTCTTGCGACTGCCAACATCGGCCTGATCAGCGACATCATCGCCTGCCCCGGCATGGATTATTGCGCGCTGGCAACAGCCCGCTCGATCCCAGTTGCCCAAGAAATTGCTACACGTTTCGATGATCTGAAGCTTGAACATGAAATCGGCAATCTCAAGATCAAGATCTCGGGCTGCATCAATGCCTGTGGACACCACCACGTGGGCCACATCGGCATCCTTGGTCTTGATCGCGCAGGCGTCGAAAGCTACCAAGTGACCCTTGGTGGCGATCACACGGAAACAGCCAAAGTAGGCGACCGCGCAGGTCCTGGCTTCTCTGCTGAGGAAATCGTTCCAGCAGTGGAACGTATCGTGGATGCCTACCTTGAACTGCGCTCAGGCAAGGACGAAGAGTTCATCGAGACCTACCGCCGACTTGGCCTCGCACCCTTCAAGTCCGCCCTTTATCCAGAGGCACAAGCCGATGCTGCATAGTACCGCGTTTGATGACGCACTGCGCAATGACGGGCGTGTCGCGACCCTAAATGCTCGGCTGGCCCATTCTGGGGCCACCGAAGTGATCAAAACTGCCCTCAACGAGATCGGCAACGTGGCTTTGGTTTCCAGCTTTGGCGCGGATTCAGTCGTTTTGTTACGACTGGTCGCTCAGATCAATCCACAAACACCTGTTCTATTTGTCGACACCGAAATGCTGTTTGAAGAAACGTTACAGTATCAAGAAAACGTGGCAGCGCTTTTGGGACTCACAAACGTCCGCGTGATCCGCGCCGCTGATGCTGATCAACGCGATCCTGACGGGACCTTGCATTTGACCAACCCAGACGCCTGCTGCAACTTGCGCAAAACAGCGCCGCTTCAAAAGGCATTGGCCCAGTATGATGGCTGGATAAGTGGTCGCAAACGTCACCAATCGGGGACACGGTCGCGCTTAAATATGTTCGAAATTGACGGCACCAGTTCGCGGATCAAGGTCAATCCACTTGCTTTGTGGAACGCCCAAGACACGGCTCGCTTCATGAAAGATATGCAAATGCCGCGTCATCCATTGGTGGCCAAAGGCTATCCCTCCATCGGCTGCGCACCTTGCACTACACCGGTCGAAGCTGGTGAAGATCCTCGTGCAGGTCGCTGGCGTGAAACGGAAAAAGAAGAATGTGGCATTCATTTTGTGAATGGCAAGATGGTGCCTTCAGGAGATATGAAATGACAATTCTGGTAACAGACAACGGCTTTAGCGCGGACACATGGGATCATGGCTACACCCCTTACGGTGAGGCCGCGAATGATGTGATCGCACTTGATGTGCCATCAGACATCAACCCCGCTGACATCACGATCACACCTTCATTGGAAATGATCCGCATTGATTTTCCTAGCTTCGCAGACGGGCGCGGTTTTACCATCGCACGGATGTTGCGCTTGGCAGGTTACACAGGTCGCTTGCGCGCCCGTGGTCATGTCATCGCGGATCAATATGCCATGGCGCGGCGCACAGGCTTCGACGAAGTGGAAATCAACCAAGACCTCGCCGCACGTCAGCCCCAAGAGCAATGGCAATTCCGCGCCGATTGGAAAGACAACGACTATCAGGCCCGCATGCGCGGCTGATTGCCCCCTTTCCAAACAATCCCACATTCCCTAGATCAAAAGGCGCAAGGCATCAGACCTTGTGATTTTTAGTTATGACCGAGCAAACACCTGTGAATACAACAACCGCCGCTAAAGCACCGACATTGCCAGACGCACAGATCGTGACGTCCGTGACACATTGGACAGACCACCTGTTCTCTTTCCGCGTAACACGTCCTGCGTCTTTGCGCTTTCGCTCTGGCGAATTTGTAATGATCGGGCTGATGGGCGAACCGCATCCTGAAACGGGTAAGCAAAAACCGTTGCTGCGCGCATATTCCATCGCCTCCCCCTCTTGGGACGAAGAAATGGAGTTCTACTCGATCAAGGTCCAAGACGGCCCACTGACATCGCGCTTGCAACACATCAAAGTCGGCGATGAAATCATCATGCGCCCCAAGCCTGTCGGCACCTTGGTGCATGACGCGCTGTTGCCCGGCAAACGAATTTGGTTCTTCTCAACAGGGACAGGGTTTGCACCTTTCGCGTCCCTACTGCGTGAACCACAAACCTACGAGGACTACGACGAGGTCATCATAACACACACCTGCCGCGACGTGGCAGAGTTAGAATACAGCCGTAAACTGATCGCAGACCTGCAGTCAGACGAGATGATGCAGGAATTGATCGGCGCTGAAAACCTCGCCAAAATCCGTTATTACCCGACAACCACACGGGAAGAGAGCCCAAAAATGGGGCGGATCACCACGTTGCTCGAAGATGGCAGGCTGTTCAAAGATCTTGGGATTGAAGGTATTTCAGCCGACACAGACCGCGCAATGGTTTGTGGCTCTATTGGCTTGAACACAGACATTAAAAAAATCCTTGAAGGCTTTGGCCTTGAAGAAGGGGCAAACTCCAACCCCAAACACTACGTGGTCGAAAAAGCCTTCGTCGGTTAAAACAACGCTGCTCCCTCGCTAGTTTTGGCGTTCAGTTTGCCAAGAAAACTCTGAGGGAGCGCCCCTTCAGCGCGGGGGCAAAGCCCCGTTATTTGGGGCATTGCAAAGACACACGTGTAAGTGTCGCACCGAAGGCCATATATTTCCCCAACAACCACCACAGTAGACAAGAAAAAACCGCACCCATGACAGGTGCGGTTTAGATCGTCTTATGTAGGTTAGATCAGAGACCCATTGCTTCTTTGATCTTGGCCAAAACAGTTTCCAAAACTTCTGGATTGTCTTTGGCTTTGTCCAACGCAGTTTTCAACGCTGTCTTCTGGAACGCACCCATTTCTGAGCCCTCAATCATCTCGGACACTTTGTCCAAGTTGAAGCCATCCACAGACAGCAAATCTGCCATGCCACCGGAGGCGGCCTCTGTTGCTGCCTCGGTTGTGGCTGTTTCAGTCGCTGCTTCAGTTGTTGTTTCAGTAACGGCTCCTGTCACCGCGTCAGTCGCTGCTGTTGCAGTTTCTGTCGCAGTGTTTGCAACGGCAGCGGCTGTGTCTGTCGCTGTCTCAACCGCTGCTGCGGCTGTATCTGTAGCGGCCTCAACCGCAGTTGATGCGGTTTCTGTTGCTGTGTCTGCAACGGCGTTTGCTGCATCAGCGGCACCCTCAACAGCTGCGGTTGCTGTATCTGTCGCAGCTTCGGCTGCGGCTGCGGCTGCATCTGAAGCAGCAGTTGCTGCTGCTGCGGCCGTCTCTGCTGCCTCTTCTGCTGCGGCTGTTGCTGCTGCGGCGGCCGCTTCAGTCGCGGCTGTGGCTGCATCTGCTGCTGCTTGGGTCGCGGCTGCAGCTGCTTCTGCTGCCGCTTCAGTCGCTGCTGCGGCTGTGTCTGCAACTGCATCAGCTGCATCGCTGGCAGCTTCAACTGCGCCAGAAACTGCACCTTCGGCAGTTTCTGTTGCCGCGCCTACTGCATCAGATGCAGCTTCAAGTGCTGCCGGAGCATTTACTGCGTCCGCCGCATCACTGATCAATTCCTTCGGGCTGGCACCCGAATATAGCATATAGCCACCGCCCGCGATAACGGCAGCAACAACGATCCATATTAGATTTTTCATAACTTTGTCCCCTAGACTTACATACGCAGGTTTTGACGCTACGCCTTATGAGGTGTCAAATGAGGGGCCAAAAGGAAAGGTGCAAGGGGGAAAACGCACCATTTCGGCGCAGTATGGCCTATATTGCGTCTTGCAGTGGTCAGCGCCCGTGTTTACTTTGCACAAGTAGAAACATGAAATAACCAAAGGACGAATCTCATCGCTCGCAGACCACATAACGCGCCGCCACAACGTGACACTGGCCCACGCATCAATGACAAGATCCGCAATCCCGAAATTCGCCTGATCGGCGCAGACGGCGACAATGTGGGTGTTGTAACACCAACCCGTGCAATGGTCATGGCCGAAGAGGCTGGCTTGGATCTGGTAGAAATCTCGCCAAACGCCAATCCACCTGTTTGTAAGATCATGGATTTCGGCAAGTTTAAGTACGAGACGCAGAAGCGTGAGTCTGAGGCCCGCAAGAAACAGAAGATCATTGAGATCAAGGAAGTCAAATTCCGTCCCAACACGGACACCAATGATTACGAAGTTAAAATGCGCAACGTCTACAAGTTCCTTGAGAACGGCGACAAAGTGAAAATCACACTTCGGTTCCGTGGCCGCGAAATGGCGCACCTTAACTTGGGTCGTGAATTGTTAGAGCGTGTTGCCGAAGACACCAAAGAACAAGGTAAGGTCGAGAACTTCCCTAAAATGGAAGGCCGCCAGATGGTCATGCTGATCGGTCAGTTGCCATCTAAAGGCTAAGCTCTTTGGACACCTAATTCTAGAAGGCCGCACCCTACCCCGTGCGGCCTTTTTCATTTCCAATATTGGAGATCGCAATATGTCCCAATTCGCTACCTACCCCAGCCTCAAAGGCACCTCGATCCTTGTCACTGGCGGCGCATCGGGCATTGGGCGGATCACAGTCGAAGCCTTTGCAGCCCAAGGCGCAAAGGTTGCGTTTCTGGACCGTGATGCTGAGAACTCGGCAATCGTGACCGAAACTACGGGTGCGCCACACGCACTTTGCGATTTGCGCAATATTCCCGAGATGCAGGCCGCGATTGCTGAGCAGGCCAATAAAGTGGGCCCTTTTACGGTACTCGCCAACAACGCCGCCCGTGATGATCGCCACAACTGGCAGGATGTGACGCCTGAATATTGGGACGAACGCATGGATACAAATCTGCGCCACATGTTCTTTGCGATCCAAGCCGTTGCGCCTGGTATGATTGAAGCTGGAGGGGGCTCGATCATCAACATGGGTTCCAATTCATGGTGGGAAGCTGGTGGCGGATTTCCCGCCTATGCCACTGCCAAAGCCGCGGTGCATGGTCTGACCCGCACAATGGCGCGTGATCTAGGCCAACACCGCATCAGGATCAACACCGTCGTCCCAGGCTGGATCATGACTGAACGCCAGAAAGACCTGTGGGCTACTCCAGAAACCCTAAAAGCCCACGCCGCACGCCAATGCCTGCCTGATCTGATCGATCCGGTGTATGTTGCACGAATGGTTTTGTTTTTAGCGTCTGACGATGCTGCGATGTGCACAGCTTCAAACTTTATGGTTGAGGCCGGATCTATTTAGCCGACTCGCGCTGATAGCTTGTTACCCTTTGAAACCCAACAATGCTGATGTTTTAGATGGGGCTGGCGCGTGGCTTTGGGCGGGTGGGGATTTCCTTAAGTAATCCACCAACACCCATCGCCGATATATCCGCCTGTGTCAGTTTTATACCGCAAATCAGGCGTTCCAGCACCCAGTCCGCCCCGTTCAACGCTGGGGATCGTGCGCATCCCGGCAAACCAATCACTGGCTTGGCACCCAAGTCACCAAAAAACAGCAAGTTTCCAGGGTCGACAGGCATCCCAAAGCCAGTCACGTTACCCCCTGTCTTGCGCAAAGCCTGCGGTCCTACATCTAAAAGATCAGAGGTCGCCGAAGCTGTTAGCAAAAACACAACCTCTCCGCTGGCTTCATTCAAAGCATGAGCAATTGCAGTTTCGTCGTGCGCAACAACTGTTCGCGCCATCAGGGCAACGCCCAACCGGTCCAATCGCCCTTGCATCGCTGCGCGTCCCTTTATGGATGGAACGTCATCGCCAACCTGCGTTTCGATCAAAGTTGCTGTTTTATAGCGCGGAGGTAAAACACGTATGGCACTGCCACCTGCGACCCCGCTCGCAACCTCGGCTTTCAGCAACGCTTCGTCAGAAACCGCATAAGAAATGATCTTGATCGTCGCAACCATACTGTCTGTATCTGTGCGGTGATATTGCGGAACCGTAGCGATTGTAATCATCGGGTCGATTGCATTTATGGCCATAACGGCAGCCTCATCGATGAACACAATACCTACCTGTATCGCATACAAGTTGACTCGACCTGCCCCAGCCGCTGACACACGCAACCCTAAAGTTTCCGCAAGCGGCGCAATCGCGTTTGCTAATCGGGTGGCAGCTTTGTTTTCCTCAACGTCATCCGCGCCAAATCTGGCAACAACAACTTGAGAATGCTGATCCGCGATGAGGTCATTGATGTGTTCTGTCGTCAGCGTGGTCCCTTTTGCAATGCGGTACACCTTGTTTTGCTCAAAAGATGTCACCCGCAAAGAATGGGCCAAAACTGTACCAGCCGCATCTTTCGTCGCCACGGGGCCAAACTTCATCCGATTTTTCGCAAAGTTTCGACCATCTCAGCCAAGATCGAAACCGCAATTTCTTGCGGACTAGCCGCCCCAATATCCAAACCAATCGGGCCATGAATACGCGCGATCTGCGATTGGCTAAACCCGTCAGCTTCCAACCG
>JBLHPE010000020.1:0-32918 GCA_047624005.1 Ascidiaceihabitans sp. | reverse complement strand
AGATACGTTCATTTACGGGCTCAATTTCAGCCTGCAAGTGCGCAGGCCAAAGGTCGTCGGTATTGCCCGTTACATTGTTGAAGGCCGCATTGAACATCCGAATGATCTCGGAACTTTCGTTGCTGACGATTGTTTCTTGCTGCTTGTCCCAAAGGATTGGCACAGTGACACGCCCAGAGAATTTTGGGTCAGCACGGGTGTAGATATCTCTGGCAAAGGGCAGGTCGAACAATGTGTCACCATTCGCGCCGTGATCATCTTTCTCGAAAGTCCAACCACCTGACATCATGTCGGGATGTACCGTCGAGATTGTGATGTGATCTGAAAGGCCTTTGATCTGGCGAAAGATCAATGCGCGATGGGCCCAAGGACAGGCATTGCTGACATAAAGATGGTAGCGGCCTGATTCTGCTTTGAACCCGTCGCGCCCCGTTTCACCTGCAGATCCATCTGATGTGATCCAATTGCGAAATTTCGCGCTGGACCGTTCGAACTTACCGCCCGTAGATTTTGTATCGTACCATGTGTCGTGCCATACGCCGTCGACCAAAAGACCCATCTGAATTTTCCTTATTTTGTTGGGCCATTGTTAGGACTTTGATTGATATGTGGCTACACTATCCCTCGCGCATCTTGTCTGCGTGAATGCACAGACGAAGGTTTCGGTGCTGTCATAAAGTTTTAACTTACAGCGGCTAGAAGTTGGGCTATTCTTTGCGTGGGGAATTGGAGACTGCTGATGACAACATTTGTACCAAAAGAAGTGCAGGCAGGTTTAGATCGCGCCCGAATGGAACGCATGAAGAAGGCGTCGCGTTTGCGTTTGTCTGCGGATGGTGTGACTTATCCGATCTTGCGCATGTGGAAGACTGGGTTTTCGATTGATGCAGAAACAGCACCGCAATTGCGTGGGTTGGTGGATTTGTATGATGGGGCGGTTCATCTGTTCCAATGTCTGATTGTTGCAAGTGAGCAAGAGACTGATGAGATGTGTTTTGAGTTTAAGCGCCTGACGGCGGTGTCGGATCAACCGGCCTTGGATTTTGTGCGCAAAATCGATGCACCGGTTGCACTGATTGAAGGCATTCGCTGAGACTTTTTAATTGTGGTGTGCGACGCGCGCAGCAAACCGATAAACGTAAGGCGCGGAATTAACCGCGCCTTTTTTGGTTTTATTGAAGGTCGCCAAAGGCCTTGGCCAAGCGATCAACTGCTTCTTGCACCCGCGAACGTGGTGTCGCGATGTTGAACCGTAAGAAGCTGTCGCCACCTGTCCCAAATGTCGGGCCGTGGTTCACAGCGATTTGTGCATCTTTCTCGACCCGTTTGGTAAAATCTTCGCGACTCATGCCTGTGCCATCAAAATCCACCCATGACAGATAGGTTGCCTCTAGGTTCATTGAGGCAAGGCCCGGAATGGCATTCACGCCCGCATCAAAGAGTTTGCGATTTCCGTCGAGGTATTCAACCAAACTATCAACCCATGCCGCCCCTTCTGGAGAATAAGCAGCCGTGGCCATGAACAGACCAAACGAATTGGCGGATAGGCCGAGTGCGGCCATACGTCCTGCGAACTTTGCCCGCAAATCGGGGTCTTCAATAATCACATTGCCGGAATGAGATCCCGCAATGTTGAAGGTTTTTGTGGTGGCCGTCATCATCACAAGGCGATCCGTGATCCCGTCAATCAGGCTCATCGGGACGTGTGTGTGTCCTGGCATCACCAGATCATGGTGAATTTCATCGGACACTAGTATCAAATCGTGGCGTTTGGCAAAGTCGGCGACCTGTTGCAATTCGGCCCGTGTCCATACGGTGCCGCCAGGATTATGGGGAGAGCACAAAATGACCATCTTCTCGTTGCCGGTCATTTGCGCGTCGTATGCGTCGAAATCCATCTCGAAGCGTCCGTTTGTATTGACCAACTCGCATTCGACAACTTGGCGCCCCGCTGCGGTAATCACTTTCGCAAAGGCGTGATAGACGGGTGTAAACAAGACAACGCCGTCGCCGACTGCAGTAAACGCGTCCACACACATCGCGGTGCCATTCACCAAACCATGCGTGGTGAAAATCCATGATGGATCAACCTTCCAGCCGTGGCGCGTGTCCATCCACCAGTTGATCGCAGCCTTATATTTGGAATCGTCTCCAAAATAGCCCATGACTCCGTGATCTACTTGACCTTGAACTGCATCCAGCACGCATTGCGGGGGACGGAAATCCATGTCGGCGACCCACATTGCCAAACCTGTATCGGTCGGGACGCCATAGATTTCTTCCATCATGTCCCATTTTACGCAATGGCTGCCGCGGCGGTCGATGATGTCGTCAAAGCTCATGGGGTCTCTCCGAGATAAAATTTGGTTCGCTGCAAGCTAGCGGGATATGACGGGGGCGCAAGAGGCGTTGCGATGGGCGGCGCATTGTCCTACATCACTGCCATGATACGCCCTATTCTTTTACACCCCGATCCTCGCCTGAAAAAGTCCTGCGCTGCTGTGCCAGATTTGACTGATGAATTGCGCACGCTTGCCGACGATATGTTGCAGACAATGTACGATGCCCCTGGCGTCGGTCTGGCTGCACCGCAGATTGGTGTTTTGCGGCGTCTCATCGTTCTGGATTGTGTGAAGGAAGAGGGTGAAACCGCCCGACCCTTGATCATGTTTAATCCAGAAGTGATCGCGTCGTCCGCTGATTTAAATGTGTACGAAGAGGGGTGCCTGTCGATTCCCGAACACTTCGCGGACGTGACCCGTCCTGCATCGGTTCAAGTTCGTTGGATCGACCGTGATGGAAATGAGCAAACAGAAGAGATGGATGGTCTATGGGCAACCTGTGTCCAGCACGAGATTGATCATCTTGAGGGCAAGCTGTTCATCGACCACATTAAGCCACTTCGCCGCCAGATGATCACTCGAAAAATGGTGAAGCTGAAGCGCGAATTGGCACGAGGTTAAGCGATGAGTGTTTTGGATATCGTTCTTTGGCCCAACCCGCTGTTGACTGAAACCTGCGTCCAGATTGACGAAGTCACAGACGAAATCCGCACTTTAGCGCAGGATATGTTGGACACCATGTATGCCGCTAAAGGGCGTGGCTTGGCTGCTTCGCAGGTCGGTGCGTTGCACCGCTTATTCGTGATGGATGTGGGTTGGAAAGAAGGCAAATCTGATCCGTTGATTTGTATCAATCCGATGTTGTCAGAAATCGGCGAAGAACGGGCCACGATGGAAGAAGGCTGTTTGTCCATTCCCGGTATATTGGCTGACGTGAACCGCCCTTCGCAAGTTCAACTGGTTTGGTCGTCCCATGAGGGCGCGCGGTATGTGCAATCCTTCGTCGGGTTCGGCGCTGCCTGTGTTCAGCATGAGTTGGATCATCTGGATGGGATAGTGACCTTTGACCACCTCAGTGCAGATGTTCGTGCGGGTTTAATTGCCGACTATAAGGCTGCGCAGTGACAGTGCGTCCTTTTTTGAAGTGGCCAGACAAACGGCTGCGAATTGCGGTGCCTGAGGTTGCTGCAATAACAGATGATATACAGGCCATTTGGGCTGACATGATCGAAACAATGGATGCCATGCCGGGCGTTGGCCTAGCAGCGCCACAAATTGGTGTGATGATGCAATTGGCTGTTGTTGATGTTTCGACTGAACGCAATCAGCGTATAGTACTGGCCAACCCATCTGTCTTGTCGACCTCGGAAGAATTGAACAGCTATCAAGAGGCGAGCCCGAATTTGGTCGGAGTGTCCGCCTCAATCCTACGGCCAAAGAATGTTTCGGTTCGGTATTTGAACGAGGATGGCGTAATTGCCCGTCGTGATTTTACAGGACTTGAGGCGACAAGCGTGCAGCACCAGATCGATCACCTTCAAGGCAAAATGTATTTCGACAATCTTGGGCGGGTCAAACGCGATATGCTGCTGCGCAAAGCACGCAAAGTGTGAGTTTTTAGGTGAGCCTGTGGCGCGCCAATGCGAGGGTAATATGCGAATAGTTTTTATGGGGACGCCCGATTTTTCGGTCCTAGTTCTTGAGGCGCTGGTCGATGCTGGTCACGACGTTGTCGCGGTTTATTCCCAGCCCCCACGCCCAGCTGGGCGGGGTAAGAAAGATCGCCCAAGCCCCGTTCAATCCAAAGCCGAAGCGCTGGGCTTGACTGTGCGCTATCCTGTAACTGTGCGAACGGACGAGGCGTTGGCTGAATTTCAGGCACTGAATGCTGATATAGCAGTGGTCGTGGCCTATGGTTTGATCCTGCCGCAGTCTATTTTGGATGCCCCAGTAAAAGGATGTTTGAATATCCATGCGAGCCTTCTGCCGCGTTGGCGCGGCGCGGCGCCCATCCACCGTGCAATTATGGCCGGCGATACAGAAACTGGTGTTTGTATCATGCAGATGGAGGCAGGATTGGACACAGGTCCGGTTCTGTCCCGTCACACAGTCTCTATTGGCGAAAGTGAAACCACGCATCAGCTACATGACCGGCTAAGCGATCTTGGCGCAACAGCAATAGTGGATGCCCTTGCTCAACTCGATCAGCTTGTTGCCCAACCACAGCCCGACGATGGGGTGACTTATGCGGCCAAGGTCGAGAAGTCTGAGGCCGCGATTGATTGGTCAAAACCTGCAATTGAAGTTGATCGTCTCGTCCGTGGGTTATGCCCATTCCCTGGCGCATGGTTTGAGATGAACGGCACACGTGTCAAAGTTCTGGGTTCGACTTTGGTTGAACATTCGGGAACGGCAGGCTGTGTTTTGGATGATGAATTGACTGTCGCTTGTGGTGAAGGAGCCATTCGGTTGACCAAGCTGCAACGGGCAGGCAAAAGTGCGCAGGACGCTGAGCAGTTTTTGAACGGTTGGCCTTTGCCCGCCGGAACACAGCTTTAACGAAAGGATACCCTATGTTTCCTACAATGATTGGGACTGTCGTGATCGCAGGGATCGTTGGATATCTTGCTGAGAAAACGAACTTTACACACAACGGAATTCTTCAATCCATCATAATTTGCGTGGGCGGTGCGTTCTTGTTCTACTTCATCAGATTGATGTTTGGGATTGGCTTTAACAGTGCTGGCCTTAATGCGATTGCATCATCCATCGGTGCCTTGGTTATTATCCCGACCCACTGGCGGAAATAACCGCGATTATTTCTTTGACTTAAACGGAGCCATACCTGCGCGAGCAAGTTCATCTGCGCGCTCGTTCTCTGGATGGCCCGCGTGACCTTTGACCCATTTCCACGTCACTTGATGCTGTGCATTCACAAGGTCCAAACGTTGCCAAAGTTCGGCATTGGCGACGGGCTTCTTGGCCGCGTTTTTCCAGCCGTTCTTCTTCCAGCCAAAAATCCAGCTGGTGATCCCGTTTTTGACGTAGTTGCTGTCTGTCACGATGGTGATTTCAGTGTTCCGTGTCAGGGATTCCAGCGCGTTGATTGCGGCCAACAGCTCCATCCGGTTGTTGGTGGTTGCTGCTTCGCCGCCTTTAAGCACACGTTCTTTGACAACGGTTGCGCCATCTTTGGCTTGCAACAACGCACCCCAGCCACCGGGACCCGGATTTCCGCTGCATGCGCCGTCTGTGTATGCGATTAATTTAGCCATATGCTTGCACGCATATCCAGTTCGCAATGGTGCCGTCCAGCCCCATTGCGCTGCCAGAGGAATGTTCTTTTGCTGAAAGACCTGCATCTTCCAATAACGCGGTCAATTCGTCTAGTTCATAGTAGCTGTATTGGCGACCGATCCCATCGCGTTTTTCACCAGACCCTCCCTTCATTCCAATGTGAAACAACCCGTTTGGTTTAAGGGCCTTTGAAAGCGCCGCAAGATGGCGTGGCATATCTACTTTAGGCGCATGGAGCAGGCTGAAATTAGCCCAAATGCCATCATATATATCTTCGCCGGTTATATCCTCAAAGGATGCGCAAATTGCTGTTACACCTACAAACCGTTCGGCCAAAGCGACCATTTCGGGAACGGCATCAGTGGCGGTAACTCGCAAACCAGCTTGCGCCATCTTGTTGGCCGAGGCACCTGGTCCACAGCCCAAATCAAGGACATGTCCGTTTGCTGGTATCGCAGCGATGAACGTTGCTAAAATTGGGTCATCTGCGCCGTCATCGTCCGTCATGGCGGCGTATTCCTTGGCCTTGGCCGCGTAAACCTTGATAGTCTCTTTATCACCCATCAGATTTAACCTACCTCGCGCAATACACGCGGTACTTTAAATTCGACGTTTTCTACGGCTGTTTCAACCATCTCGCTGGTTACGTCGTATCGGGCTTTGAACGCGTCTATCACCTCATTTATCAAAACCTCGGGTGCAGACGCACCTGCTGTGATCCCGATAGATGTAATGCCTTCTAGGCTGCGCCAATCGATGTCTGTCGCACGTTGGACCAGTTGGGCATATTTGCAGCCAGCACGTGCGCCAACTTCGACCAATCGTTTCGAATTGGATGAGTTGGGCGCACCAACGACCAGAATGGCATCACATTTAGGGGCCATCGCTTTAACAGCCTCTTGGCGGTTGGTGGTCGCGTAGCAAATATCTTCTTTGTGTGGTCCGACGATCTTTGGGAACCGATCTTTGAGTGCTGCGACAATATCAGCAGTATCATCGACGCTAAGGGTGGTTTGGGTGACATAGGCAAGCTGGTCTGGGTCACGCACATCAACCTGTGCCACATCTTCGGGTGTTTCGACCAAAAGAACTTCGCCGTCAGGCAGCTGGCCCATTGTGCCGACGGTTTCGGGGTGCCCTTCATGCCCGATCATGATCATTTGTAAGCCTTGATCCGAATGACGCTGCGCTTCGATGTGCACTTTGCTGACCAATGGACAGGTGGCATCAACGAACACCATTTGGCGAGCCTTCGCGGCATCGGGTACAGATTTTGGGACGCCGTGCGCTGAAAAGATAACAGGGCGGTCATCGGGGCATTCATCCAACTCCTCGACGAAGACAGCCCCTTTGTCGCGCAAGCCATCAACTACGAATTTGTTGTGCACGATTTCGTGACGCACGTAGATGGGCGCGCCCCATTTTTCGATCGCCATCTCTACAATTTTAATAGCGCGATCAACGCCAGCGCAAAACCCGCGTGGGGCAGCCAGATAAAGTTTCAAAGGGGGCAAGGGCATCACGGTCTCCATCGTCTGTTGTACGATAGGTAATACCGTGGATCAGCTAGGTCCACCCTGTCAAATGACGCATCGGGTTTTTGCTGACGGGCGGGTAGTGATCGCCGACATGGGTCGGCGATCAAATTTAGTCTTCGACGGCGACAGGGTCGCGTAGTTCTGGCGTGAATTCGCGAGGCGGGCGTCCAAGGACGTCCTTCAGTTCATCCAATTCGATGAAGTTATCGGCCTGACGGCGCAATTCATCTGAGATCATTGGAGGTTGACTGCGGATTGTAGAAACCACAGAAACGCGCACACCTTGACGCTGAAGGCTCTCAATCAAGGGACGGAAATCGCCATCACCTGAAAACAATACGATGTGGTCAACACGTGACGCCAACTCCATCGCATCTACGGCCAATTCAATGTCCATGTTGCCTTTGACTTTGCGCCGGCCCATGCTGTCTGTGTACTCTTTGGCTGGTTTTGTAACCATTGTGAAACCGTTGTAGTTCAACCAGTCGACCAGCGGGCGGATTGGCGAATACTCATCGTTTTCCAGAAGTGCTGTGTAATAGAATGCCCGCAACAATTTGCCGCGACGCATGAACTCTTTACGCAATAATTTATAGTCGATGTCAAAACCAAGTGCCTTAGCTGCGGCATACAGATTTGAACCATCTATGAACAACGCTAACCGTTCGTCTTTGTAAAACATTAAAATGTCCTTCCGAATAATGGCGCAGCCTACAATTCCGTGAGTGAAAAATAAAAATTGCCGCGCGATATTCTAAAAATAGTGCTTTTGTATATTGTAGCAAGGTATCATTCGTACATAACGGGGGGAATATGCCTAAAAAAATTGCACAAATGATACTCGCGATGGGCAGTAACCTACCTTTGGGCGGAAGTGCGCCGGAGCTTACTTTGCGTCAAGCAATAACAGCGATCGAGCGTCGTGGTGGGGTGATTCGCAAAATAAGCACATTTTACCAGACACCGTGCTTCCCAGCTGGCGCCGGACCAGACTATGTAAACGCCGCACTTTTGCTCGAGGCAGCGTGGTCACCCAATGAAACGATGGCTCATTTGCATGCAATCGAACTGGAGTTTGGCCGCGAACGTGTTCAACGCTGGGGGCAGCGGACCCTAGACCTTGATTTGATTGCAATCGACGATGTGGTGGCTCCTGACCTTGAAACATACGAGGTGTGGCGTAACTTGGCACCTGAT
The DNA here is from genome assembly GCA_047624005.1 of Ascidiaceihabitans sp. GTDB lineage: Bacteria > Pseudomonadota > Alphaproteobacteria > Rhodobacterales > Rhodobacteraceae > Ascidiaceihabitans. The sequence continues at coordinate 24,544 of JBLHPE010000020.1, read as the reverse complement.
CTACAAAAGATGCATGCCCCAACGGATCTAATCCTGCCGCATCCTCGGGTTCAGGACCGTGCCTTTGTTCTGGTGCCAATGTCCGACGTTGCGAAGGATTGGGTGCATCCTGTCTCAGGTTTGAGCGTAGAACAGATGCTGGATGCGATCCCTGACAGTGAAAAAGCCGAAGTAATACCGCTGAATCAGTGACAATAGGCGCTTGTAAATCTAGGCAAAGGGCAATAAATACCAGCTTTCAACAATACTAGATTCTGGAGCTTGGCGATGGCCCGCGTTACCGTAGAAGACTGTGTAGACAAAGTTCCTAACCGTTTCGACTTGGTTATGCTTGCATCCCACCGTGCGCGTGAGATTTCCGCGGGATCAGCAATCACTGTCGATCGTGACAATGATAAAAACCCAGTTGTGTCTCTGCGCGAAATTGCAGAAGAAACACAAAGCGCTGATGATTTGCGTGAACGCATGATCGAAAGCAACCAAACGCAGATCGAGGTCGATGAGGCCGAAGAAGATGCGATGGCTTTGTTGATGGGTGCTGAGCAGGATAAACCTGAAGAAGACAGCATGAACGAAGAAATGTTGCTTCGTCAGTTGATGGCTGCACAAGGCCAAAGCTAACGCACAAACGCTAGGATGCGGACCAAATGATAACTGCCGACAATCTGATCGCGCTGGTCCGCAACTACAACCCCAAAACGAATGAAGCCCTAATTCGCGATGCCTATGACTACGGCGCTGCGATGCATGACGGACAATTCCGTCATTCTGGCGAACCATACTTTAGCCATCCAGTTGCTGTTGCGGCTATTTTGACAGAGCAACAATTGGATGATGCGACCCTAATCACAGCGCTTTTGCACGATACCATCGAAGACACCAACGCGTCTTACGTTTCTGTGTCCGAGTTGTTTGGCGAAGACATTGCCAAGCTTGTCGATGGTGTCACTAAGCTAACCAACCTTCAACTCAATAGCTCTGAAACCAAACAAGCCGAAAACTTCCGCAAACTGTTTATGGCGATGTCCAAAGACATGCGTGTGATTTTGGTCAAACTTGCTGACCGCTTGCACAATATGCGGACCATCAAATCTATGCGCCCTGAAAAGCAGGTTCAAAAAGCGCGTGAAACGATGGATATCTTTGCACCTCTCGCCGGCCGTATGGGTATGCAGTGGATGCGGGAGGAACTGGAAGACTTGGCCTTCCGTGTTCTCAATCCTGAGGGCCGTTCAAGCATTATGCGTCGGTTTGTGACAATGCAGCGCGAGACGGGCGATGTGATCGAACGGATTACGGGTGACATGCGTCTTGAACTGGAAAAAGCGAATATTGATGCGGAAGTGATTGGTCGGGCCAAAAAGCCATTTTCTGTTTGGCGCAAAATGCAGGAAAAGGATCAGTCCTTTAGTCGCCTTAGCGATATTTATGGATTTCGCATCATTACCCACAGCGAAGAAGACAGTTACCGGACTTTGGGCGCGATTCATCAGCGATGGAGCGCAGTTCCCGGTCGGTTTAAGGACTATATCAGCCAACCTAAAACCAACGGCTACCGGTCTATTCACACAACTGTTTCAGGACGTGATGGCAAGCGCGTCGAAGTTCAAATTCGCACGCGGCAGATGCATGACGTTGCCGAAACAGGTGTTGCGGCCCATTGGTCTTATAAAGACGGCATCCGATCACAAAACCCCTTTGCTGTAGATCCAGCAAAATGGATTTCACAACTGACGGAACAATTTGATGGGGAGGACGATCACGAGGATTTCCTAGAAGCCGTCAAACTAGAGATGTATTCGGATCAGGTGTTTTGCTTCACCCCAAAAGGTGAGGTTATTAAGCTGCCACGTGGTGCCACGCCAATTGATTTTGCCTATGCAATCCATACGCGGATTGGCAATGCATGCGTCGGTGCAAAAGTTGATGGCATGCGCGTGCCACTTTGGACGCGTGTGAAGAATGGCCAATCGGTCGAGATTATCACTGCAGAGGGCCAGTCTCCACAAACGACCTGGTTAGAAATTGCCACGACGGGTAAGGCTAAGTCAGCTATTCGCAGGTCACTGCGGGAAGCAGATCGGGATCGGTTCATCAAATTAGGACGCGAACTTGCACGCGCAGCTTTTGAACACATAGGTAAAAAGGCGACGGACAAGGCATTGGATGCAGCAGCTAAAGTCTTGCGATTGAACGAAGCCGACGAAGTACTGGCCCGCTTGGGCAGCGCTGAATTGACAAGCCGTGAAGTTGTTCAAGCCATTTACCCCGAATTAACTGCGCAAGAGGGTGCAGCCGTAGACGCCAGCCGGGCTGTTATAGGTCTGGAAGTGGGACAATCGTTTGAGCGTGCCAATTGCTGCCAACCGCTTCCGGGCGAACGGATCATGGGCATAAGTATGCGTGGTCGTGGTGTTGTTGTGCATACTATCGATTGTGAACGCTTGATCACCTTCGAGGATCGGCTGGACCAGTGGTTGGATCTGCATTGGCATGATGGAGCACACGCTGCTGAATACACTGCGACGGTGCGTATGACGATTGGCAATGGTTCTGGTGTTTTAGGTCGGGTGTGCACCTTAATAGGTGAGTCCGGAGCCAATATCTCTGACCTACACTTTGTGGATAAGAAGCCAGATTTTTTTCTGCTTCTGATCTATGTGGATTTACGGGATGTACAACATTTGCATACACTGATGGGTGCGCTAAGTGCCCAGAACGACGTCGCTGCAATCGAGCGATATAGAAATATAGAACGGTCCGATACTGATATGGCCAAATCGGGTTGACCTACAAAGGATGCCACCGGTGATTTTCAAACGCCGCGATCCAAAATCTTACCTGCGTGCCGTGGTCGAATTTCTTTGGCCACGTGGTGGGTGGGCGCGTGCCTTTCACTATGTGCGTCATCGCCTTCGCCGCCTGCCAGATAGCCCGGAACGTATCGCGCGTGGGATTTGGGCAGGTGTTTTTGCAGCATTCACCCCGTTTTATACAATGCACTTTTTTATCGCGATCTTCTTGGCAAAGGTGATGCGTGGAAACATGTTGGCCTCGTTGATGGGGACGTTCTTTGGCAATCCGCTGACGTACGTGCCGATTGCTGTTGCTTCGTTGCAATCGGGACATTGGCTGCTTGGGACCGAAATGGAAGCGGATGCGCATCGCTCCTTCGGGGGGAAGTTTGCGGATGCCGGTTGGGATTTGTGGTATAATCTTAAAGCTGTGTGGATGGGTCGTGAAACCGACTGGCATGGTATTTCAGTTTTCTATTCGGAGATTTTCTACCCCTATATGATCGGTGGTATTATACCCGGGATCGTCGTTGGCATGATTTGCTATTACATTAGTGTTCCCTTGATCCGGGCCTACCAACATCGGCGCAAAGGCGTAATAAAAGCAAAGTTTGAGGCTCTAAAAGCCAAAGCGGCTGCGAAAGCGGAATCCAAACGCAATGCAGAGGACAACGCTTCGTTAAAAGACTAAGATAAAGCGTGTTAATACAATTCTCTGGTGTACTAATATTCCGCCCCAATTGTATCTGTGTTGGCAGAGGCTCAGTCAAAACCATGAGGGATGATATGACTACATTTAGCAAATTGCGGCTTGGCGTAAATATCGACCACGTTGCGACTGTACGCAACGCTCGGGGTGGCGACACGCCTGATCCACTACGTGCTGCAAAGATTGCTCAAGACGCAGGCGCTGACGGTATCACTGCACATCTGCGTGAAGATCGTCGCCATATATCGGACGCTGATATTGATGGACTGATGGAAATCCTGACTGTTCCCCTAAATTTCGAGATGGCGGCAACAGATGAGATGCAGAAGATTGCGCTGCGTCACAAGCCGCACGCGGTTTGCCTTGTTCCTGAAAAGCGCGAAGAACGCACCACGGAGGGCGGCCTAAACGTCGCACGTGAGGAAAACAATTTGGCCCATTTCATTGCGCCACTGCGTGATGCTGGCTGCCGTGTGTCGCTCTTCATTGGTGCGGACCAGCGGCAAGTTGAAGCGGCACACCGGATTGGGGCACAAGTGATTGAGTTGCATTCTGGAGCTTATTGCGATGCCCATCACGAAGGCAGATTTGACGAACGTGACCGTGAATTGGAAACGTTGCGACAGATGAGCACATTCGCCCATTCACTGGGCTTGGAAGTCCATATCGGACACGGTCTTACGTACGAAACAGTTCAGCCCGTCGCCGTTTTTCCGGAGGTGATGGAGCTAAACATCGGCCATTTCCTGATAGGTGAGGCAATCTTTCTTGGGCTGCAGCCCGCAATGGCAGAAATGCGTCGCCTTATGGACGAGGCTCGCGCGTGATTCTTGGCATTGGAACAGATTTAGCCAACATCGAGCGTATTCAGGGTACGCTTGATCGTTTTGGTGATCGGTTCCGCAATAGGGTTTTTACAGACACCGAACAGGCCAAAGCCGAGCGGCGTAAAGATGTTGCTGGAACCTATGCAAAAAGATGGGCGGCAAAAGAAGCGTGTTCCAAGGCTTTGGGCACTGGTTTACGTATGGGAATCGCCTGGCGCGACATGGCGGTCAGCAATCTAGAGACTGGTCAGCCGGTTATGGCCGTCACCGGGTGGGCTGCTGAACGGTTGGAAAATATGACGCCAAAAGGGCATGAAGCCATCATTCACGTCACTTTGACGGATGATCATCCTTGGGCTCAAGCATTTGTGGTGATTGAAGCACGCCCCATCGCTTGACTTGGCAGCGTTGGGGTCGCATGTAACCTTCAACAAACCGAGCAGGGAATACCGCAAGATGGCTAAGGCTGAAAAAGAAGGCAATCCGATCATCGAGTCGATCAAAACGGTGGTTTACGCCCTGTTGATCGCAGGTATTTTCCGTACGTTGTTTTTTCAACCCTTTTGGATTCCGTCAGGGTCGATGAAAGAAACACTTTTGATCGGTGATTTCTTGTTCGTGAACAAAATGGCGTATGGTTATTCTTACGCGTCTTGTCCTAGCATTCGGATTGCACGCTTCGGCGTTAATTTAGATGCACAGAAATTATGTGGTGCATTTGACGGCGACAATGGTCGTTTCTGGGCCGGTGACCCAGAGCGTGGCGATGTTGTCGTCTTCCGTCACCCTGTAAACGGCACTGACTATATCAAACGTCTTGTTGGACTTCCGGGTGATAAGGTTCAGGTCAAAGACGGCATTTTGCATTTGAATGATATAGCCGTTCCACAAACACCTGCCGGCACATTCACTGAGGTGAAAACAGCGCAGGGTCCACATCGTTTGGAACCAAGGTGTGAAAACGGGCCAGTTGGTGAAGGCGCAGTTTGCGAAAAATCACGTTGGACCGAAACTTTTCCTGATGGGTCACAACATGTCGTGCTAAATATCGCCAATCAGGGGCAAGACAACACGCGTGTTTTTCTAGTTCCCGAAGCGCATTTTTTCTTCATGGGTGACAACCGTGACAATTCAACTGACAGTCGGTTTGCCCAATTGGGTGGCGGCGTTGGCTTTGTACCATATGAGAACCTGATTGGCCGTGCAGATCGCATCATGTTCTCGTCAGCGGGCCGTTCAATGTTGTACTTCTGGACTTGGCGCAGTGACCGCTTCTTTAAGGGCGTCAATTGATAGAACCTAGCACGCATACAAAGAAATCTTTGCGGTGGATCGGATGAAACTGGGTGCGGAGTTAAAAGCTTTCGAAGTGCGCATTGGGCATAAGTTCAAAGACACTGCTTTGCTGTCGCGTGCTGTTACGCACTCGTCGATGTCGTCGAGTACACGAAGCGACAATCAGCGGATGGAGTTTCTGGGGGACCGGATACTAGGTCTGGTGATGTCAGAAGCTTTGTATTTGTCCGACGCTGAAGCTGCGGAAGGTCAGATGGCACCACGTTTCAATGCACTTGTGCGCAAAGAAACCTGCGCTGATGTTGCACGTGAAATCGGGCTGGGTGAAGTATTACGCCTTGGCCGATCCGAAATGATATCGGGTGGTCGCCGCAAGCAGGCTCTTTTAGGCGATGCGATGGAAGCAGTGATTGCAGCCGTTTACTTAGACACAGGATATGACGTTGCCCGTGATTTTGTGCTACGGTTTTGGAAGACTCGGATTGAGGGCGTTGAAGATGATGCCCGTGATCCAAAGACTGCGTTACAAGAGTGGGCGCAAGCACGACGCATGGACCCGCCGAAATATATAGAGACTGCCCGCAGTGGGCCAGATCATGCCCCTGTATTCACGATTGCCGCCCGCCTTGATTCAGGAGCGGAGGCTGTTGCGACAGCAGGATCAAAACGACAAGCAGAACAGGCAGCAGCCAAAGCGCTATTGTCGGAATTGGAGAATTCAACATGACCACCCGCGCAGGCTTTGTAGCCCTTATCGGCGAACCGAATGCAGGTAAGTCAACTTTGCTTAACCGTATGGTTGGGGCGAAGGTTTCTATCGTGACCCACAAGGTTCAAACCACCCGCGCCCGTATTCGCGGTGTTGCGATCGAGGGCGAAACACAGATCGTGTTTGTAGATACACCCGGTCTATTTGCCCCGCGCCGCCGATTGGACCGTGCGATGGTTGCAGCCGCTTGGAGTGGCGCAGCGGACGCGGATGTCGTGGTGCTTTTGGTCGAGGCCAATCGTGGTATTACTGAAGGTGTTGAACGGATTCTTGAGGGGCTGAACACCATTGGTGAAAACCGCAAGGTTGCGTTGGCTGTCAATAAGATCGACCGCGTTGAGGCACCCAAACTTTTGGGCCTGACCAAAGATTTGAACGAACGTTTTCCATTCACTGAGACGTTTTTGATCTCTGCCGAAAAAGGCCACGGTGTCGATACGATGCGAAAGTGGCTTGCTGCAGAAGTGCCTGAAGGCCCTTGGCTTTATCCCGAGGATCAGATCGCCGATCTGCCTATGCGCATGATTGCCGCTGAAATGACCCGGGAAAAATTGACGCTGCGTTTGCATCAAGAGCTGCCTTACCAACTGACTGTCGAGACAGACAATTGGGAAGAACGTAAAGATGGGTCTGCCCGTATCGACCAAGTGATCTACGTGGTCCGCGATGGTCACAAAGGTATTCTGCTTGGCCACAAGGGTGAGACAATCAAAGCGGTATCCAAGGCATCGCGCGAAGAACTCGAAGAATTTCTGGGCCGTCGCGTTCACTTATTTCTGCAAGTTAAAGTGCGCAGTGGCTGGCTGGAAGAAGCCGCGCGTTATTCTGAAATGGGTCTGAATTTCAAAGACGGTAATGAATAGGCTAACTTCTAGGTTTTGGGTGGACGCGTATCTTACCCGTTTACGAATGTTTGATATTCCTGCGTTTGTCGTGGCCCACGGTGATGACACCGGTGGCGCAGTTTTGGTAAAGCTAAGCACACTGGACGGCAAGGCTGTCCTATACCAACGCTCGTTTGATTTAATGACAGGCGTGCGAAATTGGGCGGAATTGGCCAGTGGGTCGGACGTGGATGTTGATGCCTCGATTGATCGTCAACGTGGGTTTGATCCAGATGTTTGGGTGATTGAGGTTGAGGATCGCCAAGGACGTCATCTTCTGGATCAAGACGGGTTAACCTAGGATGGAATGGCGCGGCACCGGCATATTATTGGCTGTGCGGCGACATGGCGAAAACTCTGCTATTATTGAAGTGTTTACCGAAACGCATGGTCGCCACGCTGGTGTCGTGCGTGGCGGGGCAGGACGCAGAATGGGTCCAATCTTGCAGCCTGGTGCGCAACTTGATGTGGCATGGCGCGCCCGACTTGAGGATCATCTTGGCAGCTACACAGTTGAACCTTTGCGCAGTCGAACTGTTGCGGCGATGTCTGATAGGCTAATGTTGGCAGGCCTAAATACGGTCACCAGTCTACTGAGTTTTTGTTTGCCGGAACGCGAAATCTACCCTTCGCTTTACAGACGCACAGAACAATTGTTGGACTTACTTGATCATCCAGATGTCTGGCCGCTTGCTTATCTACGATGGGAATTGGCGTTATTGGAGGAAATGGGTTTCGGACTTCAGCTTGACCAATGTGCAGTGTCTGGCGCGACTGACAATCTGATTTATGTTTCACCAAGGACGGGTCGTGCAGTGTCAGGTGACGCAGCTGGTGATTGGGTGGATCGAATGTTGCCGCTACCGGACGTCTTACGTGGTATCGGCCTTGGGCCGGATGCCGAAGTGTTTGAGGGACTAAAAACGACTGGTCACTTTCTACAATCCTATATGGCTGCGACTTTAGCTGGTCGTCCGTTGCCCGAGGCGCGCGCGCGTTTTTTAGATGCGTTTAGTCGCCGACTTTGAACACCATTTTACGGCCCTCAGGTGTACTGAGGATCAGTACATCGCCCAATACTTCTGAGAGGGTCATGGCACCTAGGGCTTCAAAGAATTGCGCTTCGGCGGTCAAATCGGGGCAAGCCATTTTGGTAGACCGGATTGGGCCCGCTTCAAACCAAGGATACGGAACCGTCATGCTAGCCGAATACCCATTGCATGGCGCTTTGCCGGAAATGGCACCTTCTTCAGAGAGAGTAAGCGTCGCTCTTGCAGCAAAAGGCTGCCCGTCGATTTCACTCAATGTCCAGATACGATCCGCAGCCCCGTAGGCACGAAGTGTTTCATCCGCCTGACACGCAGGAATAAGCGAAAGTAATGTAAAAGCTAAAAACCGCATAACAATTCCTATTTCAGAGCCAAGATAAGGTCGATCAATGCCGTAAATGCTTGCATTGGTTTTATGTCTGTTTTGATTGCTGTCCCACCGACAAGAGTACCGTAACACGCCAATGCAAAGGCGGGGTTTGCGACACCAAGGCTGGCAAGAAGCGTCGATATGTAAGTGAGGCGCTGTTCGTCTATTTGTGTGATCGTGTTTCGTGCGCGGGTGTGCGATTTGGCCCATGTCCGCATAGCGGGATCAACTTGATCGGACAGAATCTGTGCCCCAAACGCATGGAGTCGTTGCTGGGGCGTGCCATTGGTGGATAGTTGCGCTACGATTTCGTTAAGGACATCATTTCGCCAGCTATCAATAACTGCATCATGGTAAGTGGGCACATCTGCGAAGTGCCAATAAAAGGAACCTTTTGTTGTACCAAGATGCTTGGCCAAGGGTTCGGCCCGCAATGCACTTGGGTCGCCATCTTTTAACGCAGATAATCCGGCTTTTATCCATGAGGTTTTTGAGTGTTGTTTGTTCGTCATCCGGTTCCGTACGCTTGCGTATGCTATTGCGCAAGCAGGCAGCATTATGTTTTCGGAAAATTGGCGACTTCTCGCGCAGAATAGACGTTCTGGTCTATTCGCAGATAAGGAAATAATTATCAGATGACGACATCCGGCCATGCCAAATGACGAAACTTCAACCTTCCGTTTTTCCTGGTGAAAGGATCAACCCTGTCACTGATATTTTGAACCAAAGCATAGCCAATCGACAAAAGTTGTAAGAGTTTTAGAATCGCTTCGTAAAAAACAGATGGGCCAAACGTGAATAACGTCTGGCCCATCGGAAATAGTTCATCGATTGGGTAGAACTTATCCCAAAATGCGGCGGGCAATCACCTGCGCTTGAATCTCGGCCGCGCCTTCAAAGATGTTTAGGATACGGGCGTCGCACAAAACGCGGCTGATTTTGTATTCAAGCGCGAACCCATTGCCGCCGTGGATTTGCAAACCGTTGTCCGCCGCGGCCCATGCCACACGTGCGCCGAGCAATTTGGCCATACCAGCCTCGACGTCACAACGTCGTCCCTCGTCTTTCTCAAAGGCTGAGAAGTAAGTGAGCTGCCGTGCAACCATGATTTCAACAGCCATCATAGCCAGTTTGTTGGCAACACGTGGGAATTCGATAAGGGATTTTCCGAATTGTTTGCGGTCGATTGCATATTGCATCGACAGGTCAAGCGCGGATTGGGCAACACCGATTGCCCGTGCGGCCGTTTGGATACGCGCGGATTCGAACGTTTCCATCAACTGCTTAAAGCCTTTGCCTTCCTCGCCGCCCAAAAGGTTTTCGCCTTTGACGTGGAAATTATCGAAAGCCAGTTCGTACTCTTTCATACCGCGATAACCCAGCACTTCGATTTCGCCGCCTGTCATGCCTTCGGTAGGGAAAGGGATATCATCGTCGCCGGGCGTCTTTTCGGCCAAGAACATTGACAGACCTTTATAGTTCGAGGTCTCAGGGTCTGTCCGTGCGAGCAACGTCATAATTTGGGTGCGGGATGCGTGTGTGATCCAAGTTTTGTTGCCAGTGACTTTGTAGTCACCATTTTCATCTTTGACAGCGCGGGTACGCAGGCTGCCAAGGTCGGATCCCACGTTTGGTTCGGTAAAGACTGCGGTTGGTAAGGTTTCGGCCGAGGCCAGTCGAGGCAGCCATTTTTGTTTTTGCTCTTCGGTGCCACCTGCAATAATCAACTCTGCTGCGATTTCGGAACGTGTCCCAAGAGAACCAACACCGATATAACCGCGCGACAATTCTTCGGACACGACACACATGGATGCTTTGGATAAGCCAAAACCACCATATTCTTCGGGGATCGTTAGACCAAAAACACCCATTTCGGCGAGGTCTTCAATGATCTCCATTGGGATCAACTCGTCCTTGAGGTGCCAATCATGCGCAAATGGTTCGACTTTTTCGACGGCGTAGCGACGGAATTGTTCGCGAATCATTTCGAGTTCTTCATCAAGGCCAGATGCACCAACGGTGATGTTTGCAGATTGCTCCTGCATAAGTTCGACCAAACGCACCCGTGCGGCTTGGGTATTGCCGTGTTGGGTTAGCGTTTGAACCGCAGGCTCCATCAACTGACGCATATCGTCTTGGTCCAAGCCCATGTCTTGCAGGCGCAACACTTCGCCTTGGTTCATTTGAATACCGCCGTAGATCTGCCAGAGGTATTCACCAAAGGTAATTTGCAGAATCAATTGTTCGACTTCGCCAAATTTACCGTCGCTGTTAAGCGCATCGGCCCATTTGTGCATTTGGCGCAAGGATTGGGCGTAGGTTGCGAGCCAAGCAAGACCGTGAGTGGCCGTTTGATGCTCTTCAACCAAGCGGGCGGATACACGTCCTTCAGCCGAGACCAAAGTCTTCAACCGATTCTTGGCGGTTTCCAAAACTGTTTCAACTGGGGCAATGGCCGATTGGGCCAATGAAAGAAGATCGTTCAGGGTGACTGTGTTGGCATCCTCAAGGTTTTGTCCGTCGTGTACCATGAATCTACTCCTTTTTGGTTCGCTGGTTTTGTAATCACTTCGCAGGTGCAGCGCAACAAAAATACATTTGAAAGTAGGAGGTTGTTAGAATATTGCGCGGGTGTTTTTGCGATGCAGCATTTGATACAAGATGATATAGCGCAGCCATGTTTCAAGTCTTAGAGATTATAACCCTACAGCAAATGGGTGTTGCGGCTCTGGTGGCCGTGGTCGCGGGCTTTGTCAAAGGCGTGGTCGGCTTTGGGATGCCGATGGTCTTTGTTTCGGGGCTTAGTACGTTTTTAGCGCCTGAATTGGCCTTGGCTGGGCTGATCTTACCAACTTTGGTCGCCAACCTAATGCAGGCTTTTCGGCAGGGTCCAGCGGCGGCTTGGGAATCTGCAAAGATATTTAAAGTGTTTTTGCTTGTTGGATTAGTGACGTTGTTAATTGGCGCGCAAATGGTTCGGATATTGCCGATGTGGTCAATGTTATTGATTATCGGAGGACCTGTAACAATATTCGCAATGCTGCAGTTGCGCGGTATTGAAGTGAAGCTAAAAGGCAAATCCACTCGGATCGCCGCCAGCGTGGGTGCCTGCGCCGGTTTTATGGGGGGGCTTTCAGGAATTTGGGGGCCACCAACCGTTGCGTATCTTTCAGCGCTCGGAACGCCCAAGGATGATCAAATGCGGGTTCAGGGCGTGATTTATGGGCTAGGGGCGGTTGCACTGACTGTTGCCCATTTCGGGTCAGGTGTGCTGCGCGGACAAACATTGCCACTAAGTTTGGCGATGATTCTGCCGGCGGTTCTGGGTATGTGGATTGGTGGGCGTGTTTTCGATCGGATCGATCAAGTGATGTTTCGCCGCGCGACACTGGTAATACTGCTAATGGCAGGACTTAACCTAGTGCGCCGCGCGGTGATGTCGTTGATTTAGGCGCTACGAGCAGTCGTTGTACCGGCAACATCTTGAATGAACGTGATGATACGAGATTTTAGTTGTTCATCTTTAATTGATGCAACCGCGCTTACTATATCCATAGCATTATCGGCGGGTGTCGTAGCTTCTTCTGTCAAACCTTCAAAGAAGTAAGACGTTGGAACATCCAGAATTTTGGATAATTCGAACAAACGGCTTGCTGCAATGCGGTTTGACCCGATTTCATATTTTTGAATTTGTTGAAAAGAAAGTTTAAGGCGGCGTGCAACGTCTGTTTGGGAATAGCGACGCAGTGTACGTGCCTGTTTTAATTTGCGACCTACGTGGATGTCTACTTCATGTGGCATTGTTGTATCTCCGGTTGAGTGATTACCGTAATCATAGAAATGCGACTTTGGTTCAATTGGGTACTTTCTTACTTTTTTCTACCATAGATGTACTATTGTTGTATGATTTATGTTTCATTTCTATATGATCTGTGCATTATTGATGTATGATTTAAGTACCGTTAAGATTCTAGACATACGTACATAGTAACTATGGCCATAACTAATTTTTGGATTTTGTTTCCCAGTGAATACAGTAACTAGCCCCTTACTTTTCGAAATGATTAGATCGTTTTCGAAATTGGCCAAAACATTAAACCTATCACACGCAGTGCAGGAATTGAGCAGCACAAGACAAACCGTGCGACGCCATATCGACAATCTCGAGGAGATAAAGGGAGAAAAACTATTTGAGGTTGTAAATCGGCAATACGAACTTACGGAAGCTGGGCGAAACGCGTTGCCGGAAGCGGAGCAAATCCTTGCGCGGGGCCATGCATGGCTTCGTGGTCAACTGAGCGGCGCTGACGGAATGATGCGTATTTCATTCTCGAATTCTGATGGTTGGGAGTACTTCCAAGAACAACAACAGATGAGCGAAGTGTGGAGCGCCAAATCAGAATTGCTAAGCACCGCAATCGCTTGCTGGGCGAAAAGTGGTGGCGACCTCGAAAGTGAGCATATGAAGGCCGTGCGGCCCTATTTCTTGGTGTACAGGGACACACCGTCTGGCTGGATTTGTGTCGAAGTTGGTGAAAAGTCTTTTTATTCGACATGGTGGGGTTGGGCCGAAGCACGCAGCAGCATTGGACGTTCTCTGGGCCAATTCCCAGGGGGGGAAGAATTCGCAAAAATTATGGACGCACCATTTCGGGAAGTTCAAAGCAATCACTCGTTGCGTCTTGATCAGGTTGCAACGAGAGTTCCAAGGGTTCCAGGCGGGGAACCCGTCACGCTTTGTTTCCAAAGACTACTTTTGGGTGCAAGGATGCCTGATGGAAGTTTCGCATTGGTAACCGTGGTCGACCGATCTGAAAAGGTGACTGTTAGCGGACTGGATCAAGGTTGGATTGATGATATGCCAGCTGATGCAAAGGTCAATTTTATCGAATTTGAATAAAACTTAGAGCAATTGTGTCTTCTTTGCGTTAAATGTAAGTATGAACTTATGTCAAGGGGCAAGATGATGATGATTCACAACATGTCGCATGGGGAAAGATTTGTTTCTTCTACCGCAAGTGTTTTAGAAAAGCATGGCATTGGTATTACCTTAGGGTCCGATTTTGATGAATATAGATCGCAATTGCTTGCTGCCCGGCCTGATCACGCTGTGGGCGCCCCGTTCGATCCAAAATTGCACGACCTTAATGAAACGAACGCAATTTGGATGATTGGCCGTAATAGGCAGGGTGAAATCATGCACACTCAGGCTATCCGACTGCTGGATCTTGGCAGGGGTACGTTAGGCGATTACTTTCTGAAGCAATTCAGAGATTTCCCACCACCAGGCCTTCCTATCGATATGCAACGCTCTCAATACCGGATGGGTCCTGGCGCGAATCGGATGACAGGACAGGTTGCCTATCACGGTGAATTCTGGATCGGAGGCACGCCCGGAGAGTATCGCGGCAGTGGATTATCGACGGTTTTATGTAGGTTGGGTTTTTGGGAGGCGTTCCAGCGCTGGGAGTTAGATCACATGGTCGGCTTCATGGCGCAAACTGTAGCCTTTAAAGGCTGGGTCGAACGTGCTGGCTGGATGCACACTGACCCCAACGCATTACGGTGGTTTTTAAAAGGACAGGACAATCCGATTGAAGGTTTCTTAGCTTATCTACATCGAGAAGATTTTCACTTTCTGTTGAATGTTCCTGAAACGCAAAAATTTGCAAAAGCTGCATAAGCGTAAAAAGCCGCGAGATGAAATCTCGCGGCTTTTTCATTCCGGCAGTTTGCGACTTTAACCAATTGCTGCGTTTTTAACGTCGTCATCAATAAATGGCAGATATTGTTCAAAGTTGCCCGAGAACATTTTTACCAGCTTCGCGGCTTGGCCATCATAAGCTTGCGCGTTGTCCCATGTTCGACGTGGATCTAACAAGATATCTGCAACACCACTTACAGCAACAGGAACTTCAAAGCCAAAGTTCTGATCTGTGCGGTAGTCCGCATTGGCCAGTGAGCCGTCCAATGCTGCGGTCAAAAGCGCACGTGTTGCACGAATAGGCATACGTGACCCAGTACCATAGGCACCACCCGTCCAGCCTGTGTTTACCAACCAGCAAGTTGCCCCGTGTTGGGCAATTTTTTGACGCAGCAAGTTGCCATACACTTCTGGGCGACGTGGCATGAAGGGTGCACCAAAGCATGTTGAGAACGTTGGTTCAGGTTCTGTAACGCCACGTTCAGTGCCCGCGACCTTCGATGTGAAGCCGGACAAGAAGTGGTACATTGCCTGCGCTGGTGTTAGCCGTGCAATGGGGGGTAAAACACCAAAAGCATCACAGGTCAGCATGATGATGTTCTTTGGGTGACCGCCCTGAGCGTTTTTACTGGCGTTAGAAATGTAGTGCAACGGATAGGCGCAGCGCATGTTGGCGGTCAGGCTATCGTCGTCGAAGTCCAGTTCTTTGGTTTCTTCGTCGAAAACCATATTCTCGATCACTGTGCCGAATTTTTCGGTTGTCGCGTAGATTTCGGGCTCTGCTTCGGCGTTTAGGTTTATCGTCTTGGCATAGCACCCACCTTCAAAGTTGAAAGTGCCGCGATCTGACCAGCCATGTTCATCATCGCCAATCAAAGTGCGCGCGGGATCCGCAGACAGTGTTGTTTTACCCGTACCGGAAAGGCCGAAGAAAATTGCAGTATCAACAGGGTTGCCCGTCGCGTGATTGGCTGAGCAATGCATCGGCATAACGCCCTTATCCGGCAACAGATAATTGAGCAAAGAAAAGACGGATTTCTTGTTTTCGCCAGCGTACTCCGTGCCACCGATAAGAATCAGTTTTTTGTCAAAATTCATCGCTATAACTGTTTCGGACCGGCAATTGTGCTTCTCTGGATCAGCTTTGAAACTTGGGCAGTTGATGACCGTAAAGTCAGCCAAGAAATGATCCAAATCTTCGCGTTCAGGTCTGCGCAACATGTGACGAATGAATAACCCGTGCCACGCAAGTTCTGTCACCATACGGACATTTATTGCATACGCAGGGTCAGAGCCACCTACGAGGTCTTGAACCCAGTAGTCGCGCCCTTTCATGTGCTCCAACATATCGCTGTGCAGCGCATCGAAACCCTCTGGAGACATCGCAGCGTTGTTTTCCCACCAAATGGTGTCTTCGACCGACGGTGTCTTAACGACGTGTTTGTCTTTGGGTGATCGGCCAGTAAATTTACCGGTGGTCACTAAAAACGCGCCACCTTTACCCAATGTGCCTTCTCCGCGCTTTAGGGCGGCTTCGATCAGTGCTGGTTCGATCTGGTTGTAATAGACATTGCCCAGCTCCTTGATCCCTTGATCTTCAAGCTGAAATTGCGGGTTTACCCGTCCAAATGTCATATAATCTCTCCTATTTCCGCAGTTGCGGATGATCGTGATGTGCATGCGATGTCGAAAGCGTAGACCTCTGCCAGCGTCTTAACATGACGTTTTCGGGCATGAACAGGACGGTTTGGCGCAGTTAGCGCCATCATTGCGAAGTTTATGCACGGTAGCGCTAAATCAGGTGCGCGCATGACGCGAAAGTGCGGCAATTTAGCCATTCCTAACTCTTTTCGCGTTCAAATATGGAGCGTTATGCGTATGATTCGCAGTTTGTGATTGATTAGGGCCGTTAAAATATCAACAGTGTAAGAAAAAATACAAAAAATGTAATGTGGCAGTAGTAGTACAAGGATACAGGCAATGAGTAAGATTGCATTGGTGGACGACGACAGGAATATCCTGATGTCAGTTTCAATGACTCTTGAAGCCGAAGGTTTCGAGGTGGAAACATATAACGATGGTCAAGCTGCGTTAGACGCATTCAACAAAAAGATGCCCGACATGGCAGTGTTGGATATCAAGATGCCGCGCATGGACGGGATGGACTTGTTGCAGCGACTTCGCCAGAAATCGCAGATGCCGGTTATTTTCCTGACATCTAAAGATGATGAGATCGACGAAGTTCTTGGCCTGCGTATGGGTGCCGACGATTACGTCAAAAAACCGTTTTCCCAACGCCTTTTGGTAGAACGCATCCGCGCATTGCTGCGCCGTCAAGAAGCGCAAGCTGGTGAAATCGTTGCAGACAGCGAAGAAACTAAAGTTATGGACCGTGGTGAATTGCGGATGGACCCGCTGCGCCACGCTGTGTCGTGGAAGGGTAAAGACGTTTCCCTGACGGTCACTGAATTTCTTTTGCTACAAGCGCTCGCACAGCGTCCTGGTTTCGTGAAGTCGCGCGATCAATTGATGGACGTTGCTTATGACGACCAAGTTTATGTTGACGACCGTACCATCGACAGCCACATCAAGCGCTTGCGCAAGAAGATGCGCATGGCTGACGACGAATTCTCAGCAATTGAGACACTTTATGGTATCGGCTATAGATACAACGAAGACTAAATTAACCTGATGGCTTTGGCCGAAAGGAAGCTCGTGCGGGATATGACAACTCCAAATCCGCGAGAAGGCGATGTGGTTTTGGGCGACGATTGGGTCGCCCCTGACGCCACAGCACCTTCAGAAATGCGCGCTCGCCGTGAACGGCGGGGGCTTTTTTCGTTGCGAGCATCACCGATAACCCGAAAGATCATTACGTTTAATCTGGTGGCACTTTGTGTGCTCATCATCGGGATTTCGAGCCTCGTTTCGTCGCGTGACAGTTTGGCCGTCCAACGCGCTGCGGCCCTTGTTAGTGAGGCCGAGCTAATCGCGGATGTGATCGAGGCGCAGTTGCCAAATGGTGCACCAGTAAATTTGGCAACTGGTGACGGGGTTGACGTGGCAGCGACATTGGATGGTCTCGACTTGCGCAGTGGCACCGAAGTTTTTGTTTTCGACCCGTCAGTCACCCTTGTCGCGAGTACTTCTGGATCTGAGCTTGCGGCACCGCTCTCATCTGATGGCACGACAATTTTGACGAATGGTTTGAATTGGTTGTGGTCCATAATCTCCAGTCCGTTTTCCACAAAAAAGACCGAGGGCGGTCTATCCGTTGAGGATCAGTTGCGTACTTTGATCCCGGATAGCCTCACAAAGGGCACGCAATTGCAGGATGCGTTAGACGCAAACGGTCAGTCTTGGTTTGGTGTGATCACGCCAATCCAGCAAGGCAACCAAAGTGTTGGTGTTGTTGCGGTTACCAGTGCAGCTGGCGAAATTGATGCACTTGTGCGGCGTGAAAATGAGAACATGTATCAAATGTTTGTCATCGCGACCTTAGTCTCTATTGGCTTAAGCTTGGCATTGGCCGCGACGATTGCAAACCCACTTTCTGACCTGGCCGCAGCAGCCGAGTTAGGTCGCGACAAGAATGCGCGCAAGGTTAATCCGGGTCGTATCCGTATCCCTGATTTAACAGCGCGACCAGATGAAATTGGGCGCCTAAGTGGCGCATTGCGGGGCATGATTTCCGCACTTTACAATCGTATAGACGGTAACGAACAATTTGCAGCCGATGTAGCTCACGAAATTAAAAACCCGTTGGCATCTTTGCGCTCTGCTGTTGGAACCTTGCGGCTGATTAAACGGGAAGATCACCGAACTAAGCTTTTGGACGTCATTGAACACGATGTACGTCGACTTGATCGACTGGTCAGCGACATTTCCAACGCGTCACGCCTGGACAGCGAATTGGTTAAAGAAGAGGAAGAGCCCTTTAACCTTCTCATTATGTTGGGCAACCTTGGTCAATATCTTGGCGAAGATGCCAAATCGAAGGGCATTGATTTCATTACAGATCTGCCACCTAATCCCATCGAAGTGCATGGGCTTGAAGCCCGCTTGGCTCAGGTTTTTGTGAACCTGATCACAAATGCTATTTCTTTTTGTGAAGACGGCGATGCAATTCGTCTTTGGGCGCGTAAACGTGAAAATCGAATTTTGATTGTTGTCGAAGACACAGGCCCAGGTATTCCTGATCAAGCGCTGAGTAAAATCTTCAAACGGTTCTATTCGCAGCGTCCGGAAGAGCATTTTGGCAATAACTCGGGTCTTGGGTTGGCGATCTCGAAGCAGATTGTCGAAGCGCATGGTGGTGTGATTTGGGCCGAGAACATTCGCCCGACAGAAGCGGATATCACATCCGAACCGCTTGGTGCGCGTTTCGTCGTGGGCCTGCCAGTCTAAAGGCATCTGAATGTCGCTCGAAAAATCTGAAACCCTTCATGCAAATTGTGTTGCGATTGATGGCAAAGGGTTACTGATCCTTGGCGCTTCTGGCGCGGGGAAATCCACATTGACGTTGCAGCTGCTAGGGCTTGGTGCTGATCTGGTCTCAGATGACCGAACAATAATTACCTCTGATGGACTAAGTCTTCGGGCAGAGGCTCCTTTTGCGATCAAGGGTTTGATCGAAGCCCGTGGTGTGGGAATCCTAACTGTTCCTAGTGTTTCTTGGGTAACATTGACTGTTATCGTTGATCTAGATCAGATCGAAACCGAACGCCTGCCCATCAATCATAAAAGACCGATTTTGGGTGTCTCCCTCTCCTGTCTTAACAAGATGGATGGGCCAACTTTTCCTATCGCGCTGTTGCACTATATGAAAAATGGGAGGCAAGATGTAGAATGACAAAATTAAGCCCTATCGCACGACGTGTCGTTCTAGTAACTGGACCTTCCGGCGCGGGTCGTTCGAGTGCGATTAAAGTCCTCGAGGACCTTGGCTTTGAAGCGATCGACAATATGCCACTTCGCTTGATTCCGGCTTTGCTTGATGATCCGGCTATGGAAAAGCCGATGGCGCTTGGCATCGATCCACGAACCCGTGATTTCTCGTTGGCAGCGGTTGTGGATGCATTGGGTCTGCTTGCGCAAGATGCTAATTTTGCACCCGAATTGATGTATTTGGATTGCGCAACTGATGTATTGTTACGCAGGTTTTCCGAGACACGCCGCCGGCACCCCCTTGCCGAAGGCGATAGGTTGCAGGCTGGAATAGAACGTGAGTTGAAAATTCTCGGCCCTGTCAAAAATCTAGCCGATATCTTGATTGATACAGGCAGTTTGAATGTTCACGAATTGCGCACTGAAGTGGAGCATTGGTTTGCAAACGGAGCTGACCATCGGTTGTCTGTTTCGGTCCAATCCTTTTCCTATAAGCGGGGGCTGCCGCGCAGTGTAGATATGGTTTTTGATTGCCGTTTTCTGAACAACCCTTATTGGGAGCCTAGTTTGCGATCTGCGACTGGTAAGGACCAAAAAGTCGCAGACTATATTGCAAATGATCCGCGTTTTGAACCGTTTCAACAAAAGGTGCAGGACCTCGCCTTGTGGTTGTTGCCGGCCTACTTAGATGAAGGCAAATCGTATCTCTCCATTGCATTTGGGTGCACAGGAGGGCAACACAGGTCAGTGGCTTTGGCTGAATCTTTAGCATCAACTTTGAACAAAGAGGGTTGGCAAACTTCTTTACGCCACCGAGAATTAGACCGACGTAAAAAGGACGAGGCTGTTAAGTGATTGGGATAGTGATAGTAGCGCATGGTGGGTTGGCGAAAGAGTATCTCGCTGCGATCGAGCATGTCGTCGGATCACAAACCGGCATCCGTGCTATTTCGATTGAAAGCAACCATGACCGCGAGACCAAGCAGAACGAAATATGTGTTGCCGCTGATGATGTGGATCAAGGCCAAGGTGTTGTCGTTGTAACTGACCTATTTGGTGGATCTCCCTCTAACCTTAGCCTTATGGCGTGCCAACCACAGGGACGCAGGATCGTTTACGGTGCGAATTTGCCGATGCTTATCAAGTTGGCCAAATCCCGTGGCAAGTCGGTGCAGGACGCGGTAAGCGCTGCATTGGATGCGGGCCGTAAATATATCGACAGCCAAAACGTCAGTCAAGAATCCCAAGAGATTGCCAATAAATGACTAAATCTACGTTGACTATTATAAATGTTAAGGGGCTTCATGCGCGTGCCTCAGCTAAGTTGGTAGAGGTCGTTGAGGCATTTGACGCCCAAGCAGAGGTGTCAAAAGATGGCATGTCTGCATCAGGCGACAGTATAATGGGGCTTTTGATGTTGGCAGCGTCAAATGGAAGTATTATTGAAATTGAAACTACAGGGCCGGACGCACAACCATTGTTTGATGCACTTTCGGCACTTGTAGCTGATAAATTTGGTGAAGGTGCCTAAGGGTACAAAGAAACAGAGGATCAATTGTTTTGGTAGATAATGCACAAGATATCTCAGCTGATGTGCAGCCGGAGCAAGCGAGCTTCCACCAATATGATCGGCGTAGCCTTTCGTATGCCTCGACCTTTGAGGATCCGTTTAAGGCCACGTTGATTCGCATTATCGAAGCGTTTACTGGAAAATTGACGGTCCTGCGCCTGATCCGCAAGTTTGAGAAAAATGCGGCACCTACTGGACAAGGGTTCTGGCGGGCGGCTTTGGACGTAATGGGTATCGAGCTGACTACGCCCCAATCCCAATTGGATCGTATTCCAAAAGAAGGCCCTGTTATCGTCGTGGCCAACCATCCGCATGGAATGGTGGACGGTATGATTTTTGCTGATCTTATTGGTCGTGTACGGCCTGATTACCGGATTCTGACACGCTCGTTGTTGACCGTGATTGACGAAGTGGCCGGCAGTTACATGATTGCCGTTCCGTTTGCACACGATCCTGACGCACTGCAAAAAGGTATTGCGATGCGTGCCGCTGCGATGAAACACTTGAAAGATGGTGGTGTTGTTGCGCTGTTCCCATCAGGTTCTGTTGCGGCGTCAGAAACATTCTTTGGTCCTGCAGTTGAAGAAGAATGGAACGTATTCACTGCGGCATTGATCCGACGTTCTGGTGCGACGGTGGTGCCGATGCATTTTCCTGGGCAAAACAGCCGTGCTTATCAAATCGCAAATAAACTATCGCCTATCTTGCGTCAGGGGCTGTTGTTGCATGAAATCGTGCACTCTTTGAATAAGCCACAAGGCCCAGTTGTTGGCGAACCCTTGGACCAAAAAGAAGTTGCCGCATGGAAAGACGATCCACGTGGTTTCATGGCTTGGCTGCGCAATCACACACTTAGCCTTAAAGATTAAGGCCTACCGGGTCGGAACAGGTGTTTCACCGCGATAGTCATAGAAGCCGCGTTGGGTTTTGCGTCCCAACCATCCCGCTTCCACATATTTCGTAAGCAAAGGGCACGGCCGATACTTGGTGTCCGCTAGGCCTTCGTGCAGTACGTTCATGATGGCAAGACAAGTGTCCAATCCTATAAAGTCTGCCAATTCTAGTGGTCCCATCGGATGGTTCGCACCCAAACGCAATGAGCTGTCGATCGATTTTACGTTCCCAACACCTTCGTACAGCGTGTAAACGGCCTCGTTGATCATTGGCATCAGAATTCGGTTTACAATGAATGCTGGAAAATCTTCGGCTGAGGCTGCGGTTTTACCAAGCTTGTCGACAACGGCCTTGCAGGCATCAAATGTTTCAACGTCCGTAGCGATTCCACGGATCAGTTCGACCAATTGCATAACAGGCACGGGGTTCATGAAGTGAAAGCCCATGAACTTTTCCGGGCGGTCCGTACGGCTGGCGAGCCGTGTGATCGAGATTGACGAGGTGTTGGACGTCAAAATCGTATGTGGCTCAAGGTGTGGCAGCAGGCTGTCGAAGATCGCCTGCTTCACGACCTCTTTTTCGGTCGCAGCTTCAATCACCAAATCGGATTGGCCAAGCACTGGAAGCTCTCGCGTGGTTTTAATTCGCGCAAATGCAGCAGCTTTATCATCTGCGCTGATCTTTTGGCTGCTTACTTGGCGTTCCATGTTCTTATCAATGCGCGCCATCGCTGTGGTCAGTGCATCTTCATTCACGTCATTAAGCACGACATCGTAGCCAGCCAACGACATAACATGGGCAATACCGTTGCCCATTTGGCCCGCGCCGATAATCCCGATTTTCTGAATGTCCATGTTAGCCCTTTCGCTGCCTTGCCGCACCATAGGACCCTGTTCGCCATGAGGGCAAGGTGTGAACATGTGTTCCTAATATCTTAGCGGTATTTAAGGACTTGGCTGCGATATCTTCTCATGGGTGAAAAGAGGAGTGGTTTAGTATGACCTATGATGCATTGGGGGCGGGGGCCCTCGACTATTTGCCGTGTCGTTATGGCACGTCAAAATTATTGTTTCGCGGTCCGCGGCGTTCTGTGGAAAAATCGTATTTGGCATTTCTTGGTGGAACTGAAACCTACGGTAAATTTATAGCAAACCCGTTTCCGGCGTTGATTGAACAAAGTCTAGGACGGACCTGTATCAACCTTGGTTGTGTGAACGCGGGTGTTGATGTGTTTGCGACTGATGTTCAGGTTACGGAGATGGCAACACGAGCCGATGTAACAGTTGTGCAACTGATGGGTGCACAAAATATGTCCAATCGGTTTTATACGGTGCATCCACGGCGCAATGATCGGTTCTTGAAGCCATCGGCTTTATTACAAGCGATTTACCGCGAAGTAGACTTTGCTGAATTCAACTTTAACAAACATATGTTGCAGCACCTTTATAGGCAGTCACCAGGCCGGTTTAAAACGGTGGTAGATGAATTGCGACAAGCGTGGTCAGCGCGCATGCGCATGTTGTTGGGGCAAATCAAAGGTAAGATTGTTTTGCTTTGGTTCGCGGATCACACACCAGATGAGGTGCCTTTAGCAGAGCAGGAAAAGGATCCATGGTTCGTAACGCGGGGCATGATCGAAAAGGTCCGCCCTTTGGCGATGGATGTGATTGAGGTTGTTGTCTCGCCTGCTGCGTGCGCGTTTGGAACTAAGGGCATGGTGTTCAATCAAATGGAAGCGCCAGCTGCCAATCATCTTCTTGGGCCGGCTGCCCATCAAGAAGCCGCAGTGGCCGTTGGCGCGTGTTTAAAGGAGCTTCTCTAATGCAGAAAGGCCCGCTGTAAAGCGGGCCTTTCTAAATACTATCAAAAAGATTTACAGCTTTTCAATCAACTCTGGAACGGCGTCGAACAAGTCCGCTACCAAACCAAAATCCGCGACTTGGAAGATTGGTGCTTCTTCGTCTTTGTTAATAGCTACGATGACTTTTGAGTCCTTCATACCAGCCAAGTGCTGGATCGCGCCGGAAATACCAACCGCAACATAAAGCTCCGGTGCCACAACCTTACCTGTTTGGCCAACTTGCCAATCGTTTGGTGCGTAGCCTGAATCAACTGCGGCACGGGATGCGCCAACGGCTGCACCCAATTTGTCAGCCAGTTTTTCGATCAATGCAAAGTCTTCTTCGGACCCAACACCACGACCACCGGATACAACAACACCTGCAGATGTTAATTCTGGGCGGTCAGATGCTGCAACTTTATCTTCAATCCATGAAGACAACGCAGGATCAGCTGCAGCGGCAATGTTTTCAACAGCAGCAGAGCCACCAGTTGGTGCCGCATCAAATGTTGCACCACGGAAGGTGATGACCTTTTTCGCGTCTGTTGATTTAACAGTCTGGATCGCATTACCTGCATAAATTGGGCGTTCAAAGGTGTTTGCGTCAACAACAGCAGTTGCATCTGAAATCACCATAACGTCCAACAATGCCGCAACACGTGGCATGATGTTTTTTGCGTCAGTTGTCGCAGGGGCTACGATGTGCTCGTAATCGCCAGACAATGAAACCAGCAAATCCGCAACTGGCTCTGCCAAGCGTTTGCCGTAAATCGCATCTTCGGCACACAAGACTTTAGCAACGCCAGCGATAGTCGCCGCTTCTGTTGCCGCTGCGGCGCATGTTGCGCCAGTGCACAAAACAATGACGTCACCCAATGCGCCAGCCGCTGTCACTGCTTTTGCAGTCGCGTCCATCGCCAATTCGCCGTCGTTTACTTCAGCTAAAAGAA
>JBLHPE010000019.1:0-34239 GCA_047624005.1 Ascidiaceihabitans sp. | reverse complement strand
TGCCATCGATCCCAAATCTCTGACTTCTGTTTGTCCGTGAAAAATATCCGGCGGCGATACTTCATGTTTAACACTCCATCTTTCCAAAAAGACTAAAGTGTTGCGTCGACCAGTTGAAACCGCCGGACCTTATAGACCGTTCGCAAAAACCCTCCTTTTGGGAACATGCATAGAAAGCTTCGACTGTCACGGCCACAAACTCCGTTCAAAACCAAAGTGGTTTTTGAAGGGTTTTGCCATTCAATTTTGGCCGCCACTTGCAGCATTGAATGAACGTTCATTGAAATACTTACAAGTTGAGTATTGAGGGAAGTGAAGGAGTGAACCCCGACCTACGTCTTGCGTTTGATCCCAATACTGCGTCCTGCGCGCTCCGGCCAAGGCAGGTCTTTGTGCGCATCAAACATCTTGGCCACGTTGCTTAGGATTTCGCCGCCCATTGGTGCGACCTTCGGGCCGGATTGATCGACGTGGAGCGTTAGCGCTTCGCCTGTGGCGGCCAGCCAACCGTCTTCGTGCCAAAGCTCTTGATAGCAGTGGAACCGTTTTTCGTCGTGGTCGAGGATTTGGAAGGTGCCAATGACCTTGTCGCCTTCGTGCAATTCGCGCACGTAGCAGACGTGGTGTTCGGCGACATATGTCGTGCAGCCGGTTTTATCGCGGTAATCGGGGCCAAAGCCAAATGTTGGGTACACTTGGTCGGCGCATTGATCCATCAACACGGAATAATATGCCATGTTGAGGTGACCATTATAGTCGATCCATTCAGGAAGGACGACCATCGGGGTAGAGCGGAAGGGAAAATTTGTCATACCCCAGATTGGGTTTGAGGCATGACTATTGTCAATTGGGACGGCGCGTCATTATTGGCCGTTTAGCCAGCAAGCGTTTTGGCAACCAGTTGGTTCACGGCCTTTGGATTGGCCTTGCCACCCGTCGCTTTCATCACTTGGCCTACAAACCAGCCCGCAAGTTTCGGGTTTTCGCGGGCCTTGGTCACTTGATCTGGGTTCGCCGCGATGATTTCGTCTAGCGCCGCTTGGATCGGTCCCAAATCGGTGACCTGCTTCATACCTTTTTCGTCAACGATTTTGGCGGGGTCGCCGCCCTCGGTGTAGACGATTTCGAACAGGTCTTTGGCGATTTTGCCACTGATCGCATCAGAGCTGATCAAGTCAATGATTCCGCCAAGTTGGGCAGGGGTCACAGGGCTATCAGTTATGTCTTTGTCGTCCTTCTTTAGACGGCCAAACAACTCGTTGATAACCCAGTTCGCTGATGATTTCCCATCACGGCCTTGTGCCACGTCTTCGAAATAGTCAGCTGTTTCAACGTCTGCGGTCAGAACCGATGCGTCATAATCGGACAGGCCGAAGTCGTTGATGAAGCGTGCTTTTTTCGCGTCAGGAAGTTCAGGCAAGTTGGCTTTGATATTATCAACCCACTCTTGTTCGATTTCCAAAGGCAACAAGTCTGGATCAGGGAAATAGCGGTAATCATGCGCTTCCTCTTTGGAACGCAGTTGCGAAATTTCACCAGTATCTGGGTTCCACGCGATGGTATTTTGCTGAATTTCGCGACCGTTTTCCAACTCGCCAATTTGGCGTTTGGCTTCGGCCATAATCGCGGCTTGGATGAAGCGCATGGAGTTCATGTTTTTCAACTCGCACCGCGTTCCCAGCTGCGAGAAATCGTCGCCGTTTTCGCGGAACTTTTCGTAATCCCCCGGGCGGCATACAGATACGTTCACGTCAGCGCGAAGGTTGCCGTTTTGCATGTTGCCATCAGATGTGCCCAAATACTGAACAATTTGGCGGATTTTGGCCATGTAGGCGGCGGCTTCTTCAGGGCTACGAATGTCGGGTTTTGAGACGATCTCCATCAGGCAAACGCCTGTTCGGTTCAAGTCAACAAAGGACATGTTTGGATCCATGTCGTGGATGGATTTACCGGCGTCTTGTTCCATGTGGATACGTTCGACGCGCACGGTGCGCGCAGTGCCGTCGCCAAGTTCAACCAGCACTTCACCTTCGCCGACGATCGGGTGATAAAGTTGGGAAATTTGGTAGCCTTGGGGCAAATCTGGGTAGAAATAGTTCTTGCGGTCAAACGCTGATTTTAAATGGATTTCGGCGTTCAGGCCAAGGCCCGTGCGCACGGTTTGTTCGATGCAAAATTCGTTGATAACTGGCAACATGCCGGGCATGGCAGCGTCAACAAAGGCAACGTTTGAATTTGGTTCCGAACCGAATTTGGTGGAAGCACCAGAGAATAATTTGGAATTCGAGGAAACTTGGGCGTGCACTTCCATGCCAATGACCAATTCCCAGTCATGTTTGGCACCAGCTATGGTTTTGATTTTGGGCAGTTCGTAAGTCAGATCAAGCATCGCAGTCTCCTGTCGCGGCGTAGCAGTTTGGTTCTAGGACAGGGGGGACAGAGGGGCAAGAGGATATGGGGCGTTCAAAAAGCAGTGGGCTGCACAAACGGCTCTTGTTTGGAGTGACGAAAGGCGGGACAGAACCCAATTTACCATTGAATTCGCCCGCCTCTTGGTGATGTTCGGTCTTGATTTTCGTCTTTTTGGCTAACGGCGAAGGATCATATCACCGACAGACATACGCATTTTGCCAAGTGGTTGATCCTCAGGGATGTGCTGCCTTGCAACAGGGCGCCTACGCTGCCCAGACCACGCCGTCCGGTGACAATCAAATCTGCACCACAGGTTTCAGCGCATGCAACGATCTCTTCGGCGGGATCACCGTGTCCCAGATATGTTTTCTTGACGGTTTGACCATTCGCCTCGGCAATCACTTTGCCAGAGTTTAGGATTTTTTCACCGGCCTCTTTAACTTCGGTTTCCTCAGGCATGGTCGTTACCATGTGGTATCCAGCGACGGCACCCATCGCAAATGCGACGGTTTGCGGCTGAGGTGTATGAATAAGGTGTATTTCTGACCCGTACTTCCCTGCGAGATCACAGGCCACCTCAAGTGCAGTTTCAGAGGTTTTCGAGCCATCGATACCAACAACAATTTTATCAAACATTTTTTGTCCTTCCGTTGAGCGGATAAGCACGAGCTTAAAGGACAAGCTAAGATCGATCTTTGATGTGTATCAATGTTTTGTCGATACCACCCAATTGGTCGCATCGACATTGTGGTGCCTGTGGATAGGGTGGGTGTGGATTGGATCAAAAAACTGACCTGTTTTGGAGAACTATCCGATGAAGCAAGTGATTGAAAAAGAGAACCCAGTTGGGTCATTCATAGCCGAACAAGCGCAGTTGTCCGGTTATTACACGGATTGTTTTAGTATCCATCTTGAACAATCGGTCACGTTGCCAGAGTTCATCAACGCCTTTTATACGACCCCGTTGTTCCGGCTTGAGCGGTTGCTGCTAAGCCTAACAGTCAAGGGCCGGATGAAGGACGCGGACGTAACCGCATTGTCACGCGGCGAAGCCGATCGTTTGGCGATCTGGCAGGTTGAAGCCCGTAAAGAATGCGAAATACTGTTGTCAGCGGGTCGTACCAAGTCTTGGTTGATGGTTGCGCCACAAGAAGGTGGGGGCGACGATACGCAATTGTTCTTTGGATCCGTTGCGGTGCCAGAACCGCCCAAACGTGAAGGGGATGCCCCGCGTCTAGGGCCAGTATTTGATAGCTTATTGAGCGCGCACCGGATCTATTCGCGTTTGTTGCTAAGTTCGGCGGCGCAGCGCTTGTCGTAAAATGTGGTTTTAGGCTGGTTGTGTGATTGGGCCATCTTCGGTGAAGACCACCCGTTTGCCAGCCGCGATGTCACGGAGGAACAATGCGCCGATGATGCGCAATGCATCGGCTTCGCCAGATGCGGCGAACCGATCCGGGCAGCGCACCCGCAGATTATTGTCAAAGCCGCGGGCTGCATGTGCCCAAAGCATTGGGTGTAATTCTGTCAGGTGTTCGCGAATGATCCATTTGGAACAGTCTGCGATTTGACTGCGCACCTGATCGGCTTCATCATTGCCGCCAGAACTGTTGCCTATTGTGTTTGCGCAATATGCGGCCAGCAGATTGACGGTATATTGATCTGTTGTACGCGCCAGGATATCGTGCAGCCCATCCACGAAAAAGCCAACATCAAGGCGGGCGCAGGCCTGGTCATCAAATGCAATCGCATCGAATTGGACCCATGTATATGCGCCAGCGCCCCAAATTTCTTGGGTACGTGCCGCCGTGCGCCGCGCTTCCAGTTCAAGCGTATTATAATCGCCGAACCAGCGTGGCAGCAAATGATTGCCCATTGCACGCATCGTGCGGGCGTTGCTTGGGTCAAGTGTAATCAACGTTTCATAGGCGTCGGCGATCTTGTCGCTGCCATCTTCGCGTCCTGCACGTTGGGCACATTCGGCAGCGGCAAGGGACGCAGGTTTTGGGTTTATTTTTTTGAACGGGGCCAGAATATCGGCGGCGCGGTCAAAATGGGCACAAAATGCTTCGCGGTTGGTATCTGAGATTTCGATATTCCAGCGCCCACCGCGCCATGCCCAGCCCATGTCCATATGCGACTGCGCCACAACCACTGCGATGGCATAATCCTCAGGATATTCGGCAAGAACAGCTTCAAGCGCTTCGATACCTGCGAGAAGTTTGGCATCTTTGGCAGGTTTGCCCGTTAGCAATGCATGTTCACAGGCGTTCACAACATCAGCGCGTGCGCCGTAGCCGATGAGGTCTGCAATAGGCATACCGCCGGCTGTTTTACGAAGGCCACGGTCTGCTGCTTGAATGGCGCGCGCTACGTCCATCCATTGCTCTTGGCGGGCAAGACGTTGACCACGCATCTGGTGGAAATCACGTTCACGGTCTTCGGCGGTCGGGTCCGGGCATGAGATAACGAGAACATCGCTATTCGAGACTTTTGCGTAAGTCATTTGAGAGCGTTTTTGAGCGACGGGGCCTGACGGCAGGACCACACCGTCAAGTTCCATATCGCTTTGTAGGCGGCTACGGCTCAAAAAAGCCTGAATGGGCTTAAGAGAGGTCGATATAAAATTCGCCAGTTGCATAACTGAGGTCCCAATACTCTTTAACTTACAAGTCAGTTTTTGACATTGGTTTGGGGCTTAAACGTGGCAGTGGGGGGGTGGTTTAGGGTTCATCCCGCGGCAAAAACAACCATTTTTTTAACAGAACATTAACAAAAAGACACAATACCCGCAGTGGTAGATTTCGGGGCTTACCTAGGCGGGTAATTCGTTAATTGATCAGTTTTGGCAAAGTATTGGCCGTTCGTTTCATTTGCTGCACTTAGACCGAAATCGGAGAGGTGTTTGTAACCTTGCCAATTTGTGTCCGTCCCTTCAATATTCAAGGCTATGCGGTATTTTGTTTCTTCGTTGGTTTTGGCTGTTGGTTTGAATGTGGCCACATCTGTGTGGTCCCAAGACGTCAAGGGTCTGCGCGCCCCTGCGCGTGAGGCCAATGTGCCCAATACCCGTTGGACCCATCAACCGGATCATCTGCTGTGGAACCGCTCGGCGTTATCTGCGTTGAAATCGCATGGTAAGCCGTTGGTTGATATGGTGCCGCGCGATATTGAAACATGGTGTCCGTATTACCCTGACGCCAATGACGCAGACCGCCGTGCCTTTTGGTTGGGATTTATGTCGGCGTTGGCCAAGTTCGAAAGCACCTATAAGCCCAATGCGGTTGGGGGCGGTGGCAAGTGGTATGGGTTGTTGCAAATCCTGCCAGCGACGGCCCGCGGGTATAAGTGTAACGTGGGTACGGGAGAGGCGCTAAAGAACGGTGCGGCCAACCTAAGTTGCGCGGTTAGGATTATGGCGTTTACGGTCCCACGCGACGGTGTTGTCCACGCCAAAGACAAACGTTGGCGTGGAGTAAGCGCAGATTGGGGTCCAATGCGGTCGCCGTCTAAACGTGCTGACATAGCGGGATGGCTGAAACGCCAGCCCTATTGCACAGCCCGTGGGTCTATTCGCCCGCGCACTCGTCCCTAATTGTTTGGCCTCGTTATATAAATCCGAAATGTTGACGTCGTGTTTTGTATTTAAAATTGTGAAGCTGTTGTTCTAGCTCTTGATGCTTTGGGCAGGACTCAAACGGGACTTTAATCTTTTGCCCTGAATACAGCACCAACGTGCACCGCACCGACAGATCAAGCCGCGTATCGAGCCTTATGTACTCAATGAGCCTTTTGGGGATGTCGCCATCTTGTTTGCCTGCATACCATGCGACCTGTTGCGCGTTGATCTTTATGCCAGATGCACGGGCAGTGATTAGGTCATAAACTGCGGGCAGGGTGAACAAGAAGACAATGCCTGCAAGCCACAACGCCATATCCACCTTCACGATAAGTGTGATCAGGACAACCCAAACCACAGCTGTGGTTATAAGGGTTGTCCAGTTCCGGCCAACAGTGCCGTAGGTAAAATCAGGGTCCGCACTGATGATGTCAGGCTCCACGGATGCGGCTGATCATTTCAGCAGTGTCACGACTAAGGTTTGGTGTGTTTGCAATCCGCTCTAGCTGCGTACTGATGAGGGTTTGGCGGATTTGATCGTAGCGACGCCAAGTTTGGAACGCTGAACACATCCGCGCAGTGGTTTGCGGGTTCAGTGGATCCAGTTGAATTAACCAATCGGCCAGTAGCGCATAACCCGACCCGTCTTTGGCGTGGAAGCCTGCATGGTGCATCGACAATGCCCCAAGCGTTGCACGGAAGCGGTTTGGGTTCTTCCAGTTAAAGAGTGCGTGTTTGGTAAGTGCGGTGGCGGTGTCAGCGGCGTCATCAGGTGCAGCTTCCATCACCTGCAGCCCAAACCACTTGTCCATCACAAGACGGTCGTCTTTCCATTGGTTTTCAAACGCGGCAAGGGCTGCGTCGCCTTTGCCTGCGCGGATCAGGTTTGCGAGGGCAGACAGTTGTTGTGTCATGTTGCTGGCTTGGTCGTATTGCGTCTGTGCCAGTGCGCCGCCATCAGAACGGGTGATGAGGTATAAGATGGAATTCGCGAGGGACCGTTTGCCAGATTGTTCGGCGTCGGGCGCGTAAGTTTCGCTGACTTGGTTGGCCTCATACAGCGCCTGAAGCAACGGGCTTAGCTTTTCCACTTGGGCCTGTTTCATTGCATCTACTGCGGACCAGATTGCGTCTGGGTCTGGTGTCTCGCCTGCAATGTGCAATTCATTTGCCAAGTCTGATTGGCTGGGCAGTCCAAGCATCAAGGCGCGGTAGGCGGGGTCTAGATCGTTGTTGCTGATAACATTGTGCAATCCGTCTAGATAGGCCGCATCGGGCGCGTGCCCTTTGGTTATTGTCCCAAGCAGGGATGCCTTGGCCAGCGCCCGACCGGATTCCCAACGGTTAAAGGGATCAGTGTCATGGGCCAGCAGGAAAGCGTGATCAGCGTCGTGATCCAAAACCACAGGGGCAGAGAACCCGCGCAAGATCGATGGAACAGGTTTGGCCGATTGGCCTGTGAAGGTGAAGGTTTGTGTGGCCTCGGTCACCTCTAGGATTTGGGTTCCCATCACCTCGGACCCATCTGGCGCAAGCAAACCCACGGCGACGGGGATTACTTGTGGTTGGGGATCAGCCGTTGTTGCGCTGGGCGGTGTAGATTGGATGAAGGTCAGTTTATAAGTGTCGCCCTCGTAGTCTTCGGTGACTTTGAGATGCGGTGTGCCTGCTTGGGAATACCAGCGTTTGAATTGGGTCAGGTCACGGCCTGTTGAATCCTCAAACACCTGTAACCAATCCTCAATTGTGCAGGCTTGGCCGTCGTGGCGGTCGAAATACAAATCTACGGCTTTTGAATATGCTGTGGCACCCACAAGAGTACGTAACATACCGATAACTTCCGCGCCCTTTTCATAAATAGTGGCGGTGTAGAAGTTGTTGATCTCTTGGAACGATTCCGGGCGCACAGGGTGGGACAGTGGTCCTTGGTCTTCGGTGAACTGACGTCCGCGCAGATCAATCACGTCGCTGATCCGTTTGACGGGGGCAGAGCGCATGTCGGAGGTGAACTGACTGTCGCGGTAAACTGTCAGCCCTTCTTTCAGGCACAGCTGGAACCAATCACGGCAAGTGATGCGGTTGCCAGTCCAATTGTGGAAATATTCGTGTGCAATGATCGCCTCGATCCGCTCGAAATTCATATCGGTTGAGGTTTCGGGGGAGGCGAGCACGGCGGAGGAGTTGAAGACGTTCAGCCCCTTGTTCTCCATCGCGCCCATGTTGAAGTCGTCCACAGCGACAATGTTGAAGATTTCAAGGTCGTATTCACGGCCGTACACCTCTTCGTCCCATTTCATCGAATCCTTCAATGCCTGCATTCCGAAGGCGCATTTGCCCTCGTCACCGGGACGGACGTACAGGTTCAGGTCAACGCTGCGGCCATTCATGGTGGTAAATTCGCCGAGGTGGGCAATCAGCTCCCCTGCAACAAGCGCGAACAGATAAGCGGGTTTGGGCCACGGGTCATGCCATTCAGCCCAACCATCACCGGATGCCACAGGATTGCCGTTGGATAGTAGGGTAGAGTGGGGGCCATTGATCCGCACGGTGAAGGTCGACATCACATCCGGGCGGTCAGGATAGTAGGTGATCTTGCGAAAACCTTCGGCCTCGCACTGTGTGCAATACATGCCCGAGGACTGGTATAATCCTTCGAGGGCGGTGTTGGCGGCAGGATCAATCTGAACTTCGCATTCCCAAATGAACGGAATGTTTGGAACCTCGCAGGTCAGACCCTCTGGCGTGACCTTGGTTTTGACTGGCTCACCGTCGATCTTGGCAGAGCGCAGCATCAGGTTTTCACCGTGTAGGAAGAACGTCGTGTCTTTGGCACCTTTAACCGGTGTGAACCGGATGCGGCTGGTGACGCGTGTAGCATTTGGCGCCAGATCAAAGGTCAGGTGTACCTTGTCCACGGTGTAGCCAAAAGGGGTATAATCTTTGAGGTAGATCGTTTGGGGAGCTGCGTCGTTCATAAATAATGATCCGGTTTTAACTGATGTTTCAAAAAGAGGTTATCAGTTAGTGGGCTGCCTGCAAGCGGACCTGAGCAGGTTGTGACCGACAATTTTGTCTAAACCGGTGTGAGGCAAGACCGCTATAAAGAAGTCTTTATCAAATTCAGCAAACAAGACTTTCGTAAATGTTGAAAAAATTGGTCATATAATTTTACCAATCATGTTTACTATCGGAAACTTATTGCCTAGTGATACACTCAGTATACCACCGGACACCAAAGAGGGATTTGCTATGGGCGCGTTTGTTAAGAAGTCTAATTTGAATGTAGCGGCAGAGCTTGCTGATTTTGTAGAGAACGCGGCACTGCCGGGTACTGGTGTAGAGGCAGAGGCCTTTTGGTCAGGATTTTCTGATATCGTGCACGAGCTGGGTCCAAAGAACCGCGCCTTGCTTGCCAAACGTGAAGACATGCAAGCCCAAGTTGATGCGTGGCATGTGGCCCGTCGTGGTCAAGATCACGATGCAGTCGCCTATACTGATTTCCTGAAAGAGATTGGCTATTTGGTCCCAGAGGGCGCACCATTCTCCATTGATACAGCAAATGTTGACCCAGAGATCGCAATGTTGCCTGGCCCGCAATTGGTTGTGCCGATCATGAACGCCCGCTTTGCTTTGAACGCCGCCAACGCACGTTGGGGCAGCTTGTATGATGCATTGTACGGCACAGACGCGCTGGGCGATTTGCCAACGGGCAAGGGCTATGACGCGGAACGTGGTGGTCGTGTGATTGCATGGGCGCGTACTCATTTGGATCAGGCAGCACCTTTAGCTGCTGGCTCATGGTCAGACATTGATGGCTTGGCGGTTGTTGACGGTGCGTTGATGGCTGGTGGGGTAGCATTGGCTGATCCTGCACAATTCGCAGGCCATGACGCTGGATCATATTACCTACGCAAAAACGGTCTGTTGATTGAAATCCGCGTTGATGGTTCGACCCCGATTGGTCAAGCAGACAAAGCTGACATTTCCGACGTTTGGTTGGAATCAGCGCTGTCCACGATCATGGATTGCGAAGACAGTGTCGCGGCAGTGGATGCGGAAGATAAAGTCGTCGCCTACACCAACTGGCTTGGTCTGATGCGCGGCGATCTGAAAGAAACGTTCGAGAAGAACGGCAAATCATTGACCCGTGAGATGGCGGGCGATCGCGCCTTTACCGCGCCAGATGGCAGTGCCGTGACGTCCAAGGGCCGCGCCCTGATGTTGATCCGCAATGTTGGCCATCTGATGACAAACCCTGCCATCACAGACAGTGATGGAAATGAGGTTGGCGAAGGTATCATGGACGCCATGATGACCACCATGATCGCGATGCATGATTTGCAACGTGAGGGCGGCAACTCCGTCACCGGTTCCGTCTATGTCGTGAAGCCAAAGATGCACGGGCCAGAAGAAGTTGCCTTTGCAGACGAAATTTTCACACGGGTTGAAGGTGTTCTGGGACTGCCAGCCAACACTGTTAAGCTTGGCATCATGGATGAGGAACGCCGCACGTCTGCCAATTTGGCTGAATGTATCCGCGCTGCGAAATCACGCGTCGCCTTTATCAACACGGGCTTCTTGGATCGTACGGGTGATGAAATTCATACCTCGATGGAAGCGGGGCCAATGGTGCCAAAGGGCGAAATGAAAGCCGCGCCTTGGATCGCATCCTATGAGGATCGCAATGTCGACATTGGTTTGGCTTGTGGCCTTCAGGGTCGTGCGCAAATTGGTAAGGGTATGTGGGCGATGCCTGACCTAATGGCCGATATGTTGGTGGCCAAAATTGGTCACCCGCAATCTGGCGCAAACTGTGCATGGGTTCCGTCGCCAACGGCGGCAACTTTGCACGCAACGCATTATCATCATGTTGATGTTTTGGCCCGTCAGGTCGAGATCAAAGACGGTGGTCCACGTGGCACGCTTGAGGATTTGCTGACCATTCCAGCCATGACAGGCCGCAATCTAAGCGATGAAGAAATCGCCCACGAAATCGAGAACAACGCTCAAGGTATCCTTGGTTATGTTGTGCGCTGGGTCGATCAAGGTGTTGGCTGTTCTAAGGTTCCAGACATTAACAACGTGGGCCTAATGGAAGACCGCGCAACCTGCCGGATTTCAGCGCAAGCAATGGCGAACTGGCTGCACCATGGTGTGATCTCTGAGGATCAAGTCATGGCGGGCCTGAAAAAGATGGCAGCGGTCGTTGATGGACAGAACGCTAGCGACGCTAGCTATTTGCCAATGGCCCCTGGGTTTGACGGCATCGCGTTTCAAGCGGCCTGTGATCTGGTGTTGAAAGGCCGCGTGCAACCGTCAGGCTATACCGAGCCCGTTTTGCACGAGCGTCGTTTAGAATTCAAAAAGGCCGCGATCTAAAGCCTGCTTAACTCTCTTACACAAAGGAAATCAAAATGATCTCTCTTAGAAAAGCCCGTACAATCGTTCGTAAAGCCATCGAAAAGGGCCGTGAACTTGATCTAAAACCAATGTCGGTTGTTGTTTTGGATGCTGGTGGTCACGTGCAAGCGTTTGAACGTGAAGATGGCGCTGCACCGGGCCGTTTCGCAATCGCCCAAGGCAAAGCCTATGGTTCGGTTATGTTTGGCATGGCGGGTACTGCGCAAATGGCACGTGCTGAAGCGCAGGCTTACTTTATCGCAGCCGCTGGTAGTGCGTTTGGTGGTCAGATGATTCCTGTTCCAGGTGGCGTCTTGGTGCGTGACAAAAAAGGTGTCGTGATTGGCGCTGTTGGCGTGACAGGTGATTCATCCGACAATGATGCGATCGTTGCGATGGCAGGCCTTGAAGCAGCTGGACTAGACGGCGAAATCTAAACGCCGCTCTTT
This sequence comes from Ascidiaceihabitans sp., assembly GCA_047624005.1. Taxonomy (GTDB): domain Bacteria; phylum Pseudomonadota; class Alphaproteobacteria; order Rhodobacterales; family Rhodobacteraceae; genus Ascidiaceihabitans. The sequence goes on along the minus strand of JBLHPE010000019.1, from coordinate 22,359 downwards.
TAGGCAACCAGACATACGGATTTGCGCACAGACATCTGCGCATCGGGCGGGCTTTTCAGGGTCCGCCCTTCCTATTATACGGTGATGAAATGCATAGAACCGCAATAGAACGACTAGGGAAATTCATGGCGCGTCCAATTATCGGAATTCTGACAAATAGTCATTTAATCAATGACCAATACGAAGTTTACGGCAGTGGCGCGATCAATGTCGAAGCGGTTGGCGATGTGTGTGATGCCTTGCCATTGCTGATCCCATCCACACCGGATCATGTGCATGTTAAGGACTTGATCGAACGCTGTGCTGGTTTTATTTTCACAGGCGCGCGGCCTAACGTTCACCCCGATGAATACGGTGAAGAAGCGACAGCTGCCTATGGTGATTTTGACCGTGGTCGTGACGGTGTTGCGCTGCCATTGATCCGTGCCTGTGTCGAACGTGGTTTGCCGATTTTTGGTATTTGCCGCGGCTTTCAGGAAGTGAATGTTGCAATGGGTGGCTCACTTTACCCCGAAATTCGCGATCTGCCGGGGCGTACCAATCACCGGATGCCGCCTGAAGGCACAATTGAAGAGAAGTTTGCGTTGCGCCACGCTGTGAAGTTTACGGAAGGTGGCGTGTTCCACCGTGTTCTTGGGTCGCATGAGGTGATGACCAACACCTTGCACGGGCAGGGGATCAAAGAGGCAGGTGATCGGATTGTGGTGGACGGTGTCGCGCCTGACGGGACACCTGAAGCGATCTATGTTGACGGTGCGCCCGGTTTTACGTTGTCGGTGCAGTGGCATCCTGAATGGAAGGCGGCCGCGAACCCAGTCTCATCAGCGCTATTTACGGCGTTTGGGGATGCGGTCCATGCGTGGGACGCGGGCGAATTGCGCCCCTCGCTTAAATTGGTCGGTTAGACGCTTAGAGCACCGACAACACGGGAATTGTGGGCGTTAAGCGATGTTTAACCATGCTGTAGCAGTGTGGGCCTATGTCAAATTGTATTCGCCCTCGGCACACAGGAACCAAACTGTTTTTCACAGTTCGATTATTAGACCGCCACTCAAACCTATTGGTGCATCAGATCGGGCGGTTGCGTCTTGCCACCCGTAAAACAATTACGTCTATGCCGTTCGAGATTGACGAGATCGTCGTCTTGCCTTCGGTGATCCATACCATCTGGACATTGCCGGACGGAGACCTCGATTTTGGCAAACGCTGGCGGATGTTGAAATCGCATTTTTCACGCGGGCTGCCTGCTTTGGAAACCCTTGACCCTTCGGCCTTAAGGCGACGTGAGAAAGGGATTTGGCAGCGCCGTTTTTGGGAACATCATTTGCGTGACGAAGAAGATATTGAAGTACATCGTCACATGATCCTAACCGCACCTGTCCAAGCTGGATTGGTTGCGCGGCCCCAGAATTGGCCGCATTCCTCGGTGCACCGCGCGATACGACGCGGACAGTTTGACCCTAAGATGTCCGGTGGCGGGTTTTACATCCCACCGATCAGCAAGCCCTTGCAGAAAGCGGGGTAAGGTGCGCGTGCCGCGCACCTTTAGGTTAAGACGCGATTACATCTGGCCGCCAGCGATCTCAAAGTTCTGACCGTTGATGCTTTGTGATCCTGGCCCGACAAGATAATTCATCGCTGCTGCCACCTCGTCACATTCGATCAAGCGACGGTGGCGGTTTGTATTCACCATCAGTCCAAGCGCCTTTTCCTTACTGATCCCAGCACGTTCAGCAATGCTGTCAGTGTTACGGGTGATGATCTCGGTATCCACATAGCCGGGACAGATCGAATTAAAGGTAAACGGCTGGCCCATATAGTCCTCGCTAAGTGAACGAATAAGGCCGATCATCCCGTGTTTGGACGCAGAATAACAGGCAGCCCCCGGCACGCCGCGAATACCGGCGATAGACGACACAGCAATGACGCGTCCCCAATCGGTATGGCGCATAGAACCAAGGCTTTCGCGGATAGTAAGAAACGCGCCATCAAGATTGGTCGCCATCATGTCGCGCCAGAATGCCATATCCGTTTTGTGAACGGCTTTGCCCGTCGCAACACCTGCGTTGGCGATACAAATCTGGATTGGACCACGGGCCGCAACGGCTTCGGCGATCCGGCCTACAACTTGTTCCTCTTCGCGCACGTCCATGGCCACACCAAACATGCCAGGTGTTGCGACCTCGTCCAACACTTCTTGACGTCGCCCGGTGATTGTCACCTGCGCACCTTGCGCGACAAGGCTATGGGCCATCGCAAGCCCAATTCCGGTTCCACCGCCGGTGATCAGCGCGTGTTTCCCGAGTAATGGTTGATTTGTTGATGACATGTTTTTCTCCCTCTTGTTGGAATGAGAGTACGGCGGTCTGAGCGAGGGGCAAGCCATGCCGTTCCGTCACAAAACTGTTGGGGCTCCCCGCGCGGTTTATGTTTATATTATTGATAATAACAATTTTGTCTAAATGACGGGACACTGGCTTCGTTGTTATTGTGAAATGGGTGATCCGTCGCGAACGAAACATGCGAAAATTCGGCTAATAGTTTGCATAAATTACCTTTGAGGCATTGTGATTGGGTTGTATTCTGCGCTGCAGCAAGTTAAATTTTTTTTGAACAACTGGTTTTGCCGTATTTTATGTGAAAGATGGCGTAAACAGAACATGATGAATGGGGAAGCTGTCGAATGAAGATCGGGACACCAAAGGAATTATTTGAGGGTGAGCGCCGCGTCGCGATGACGCCTGAAAGTGCTGCACAACTGCAAAAATTGGGCCATGAGTGCCTAATCGAAACGGGCGCAGGCGCTGAAGCCGGATTTTCTGATGCTGATTATAAGTCAGCTGGCGTTGAGGTTGCGAAAACGGCTGCGGCCCTTTGGAAGGCTGCCGATGTGGTTGCAAAGGTCCGCGCGCCCAATGACACCGAAGTTAAACGCTTGCGCGATGGGCAAACGGTAATCTCGTTCGTAAATCCAGCAGCCAGTGAGAAGTTGCTCGCGTCCGCTGCAAAAAAGGGCTCGACCCTTGTTGCGATGGATATGGTGCCTCGCATCAGCCGTGCCCAGAAAATGGATGCATTGTCGTCGATGGCAAATATCGCGGGTTACCGCGCTGTCATTGAGGCAGGAAATAACTTTGGCCGCTTCTTTACCGGCCAGATTACGGCTGCGGGTAAGGTTCCACCAGCCAAAGTTCTAATTGTCGGGGCAGGGGTTGCCGGTTTGGCAGCTGTTGGCACAGCCACCAGCCTTGGCGCGATCACTTATGCCTTTGACGTCCGTCCTGAAGCGGCGGAACAAGTTGAATCAATGGGTGCCGAATTTGTCTTCCTCGACTTTGAAGAAGAACAAGCAGACGGCGCGTCGACAGGCGGTTATGCGTCCGTGTCCAGCCCAGAGTTCCGCGAGGCCCAACTGGCCAAGTTCCGCGAATTGGCGCCTGAAATTGACATCGTTATCACCACAGCGTTGATCCCGAACCGCGAAGCACCTGAGTTGTGGACCGAAGATATGGTTGCCGCGATGAAGCCGGGTTCGGTCATCATCGACTTGGCTGCTGAAAAGGGTGGTAACTGTAAGCTAACCGTCATGGATGAGAAGATCGTGACCGACAATGGCGTGACTATTGTTGGTTATACCGATTTCCCAAGCCGTATGGCTGCACAAGCCTCAACACTTTACTCCACTAATATCCGTCACATGCTGGCTGATCTGACCCCTGAAAAAGACGGTGTGATCAATCACAATATGGAAGACGACGTGATCCGTGGGGCGACGGTGACCCATGCAAACGCTGTGACGTTCCCACCACCCCCACCCAAAATTGCGGCGATTGCGGCAGCTCCTAAAAAGGACGTTGTTCCTGAACTGACCCGTGAGGAAAAACGCGCGGTAGAAGTTGCAGCGTTCAAACAAGAAACCAAAAACCAAGTGACCTTGCTGGCCGTTGGCGGCGCGTTGTTGTTGGCTGTTGGTCTTGTGGCACCTCCCAGCTTTATGCAGCACTTTATTGTGTTTGTTTTGGCCGTGTTCATTGGTTTCCAAGTTATCTGGGGCGTTGCACACAGCTTGCACACACCACTGATGGCGGTGACCAATGCGATCTCGTCGATCATCATCTTGGGGGCGTTGATGCAAATCGGATCAAGTTCTTATCTGGTTATTCTATTGGCGTCGCTTGCGGTGTTTATGACTGGCATTAATATTTTCGGCGGCTTTCTTGTGACACGGCGTATGCTCGCCATGTTCCAGAAATCGTAAGGGAGCGAATTCATGGAAAATGGTTTTACAATAGCGGCTTACGTGGTTTCGTCGGTTCTTTTCATCCTAAGCCTTGGCGGATTGTCAGGTCAGGAAAGCGCTAAGCGCGCGGTATGGTACGGCATTGCAGGTATGGGTTTGGCAGTGTTTGCAACACTGGTTGGCCCCGGTTCAGGCCTTTGGTTCTGGTCGCTGATCTTGATCGCAGGTGGCGGTTACATCGGCTATCAATTGGCGACTAAGGTACAAATGACGCAGATGCCTGAATTGGTGGCTGCGATGCACTCACTTGTTGGTTTGGCTGCTGTTTTTGTGGGCTATATTGCGCATGTTGAAATGGGTCGCGTCATGGCGATGGATGACAATGCTAAAAAGGCATTGGATGGCTTTGCCGCGCTTTTGGCCAAAAAGGATGGTGTAGAGATAGCCATTTTACGGGTCGAATTGTTCCTTGGTATCTTCATCGGTGCGATCACCTTTACCGGATCTGTCATTGCTTATGGCAAGTTGGCGGGCCGTGTAGACAGTGTCGCCACGAAACTGCCAGGTGGTCATATGTTGAATGCGGCTGCGGCTGCTTTGTCCGTGATCACACTGGTCTGGTACTTTAACACCGGCGGCTTTTTCCCATTGTTCCTAATGACTTTGGCAGCCTTGTTCATCGGTTATCACCTGATCATGGGTATCGGTGGCGCGGATATGCCCGTCGTTGTATCCATGTTGAACAGCTATTCAGGTTGGGCCGCGGCAGCGATTGGTTTCTCCCTTGGGAACGACCTGATGATCGTTGTGGGTGCGCTTGTTGGTTCCTCCGGTGCGATCCTATCCTACATCATGTGTAAGGCGATGAACCGGTCATTTGTATCGGTTATCTTGGGCGGCTTTGGTGGCCCTGTGGGCGAACAGATGGCGGTTGAGGGCGAACAGATCGCAATCGAGGCTGAAGGCGTTGCTGCGGCTTTGAATGAAGCTGACAGCGTGGTCATCATCCCTGGTTACGGTATGGCGGTTGCACAGGCACAGTCAGGCGTTGCTGACTTGGTCCGCAAACTTCGCGCCCAAGGCAAGAACGTGCGGTTTGCCATTCACCCTGTTGCGGGGCGTTTGCCGGGTCATATGAACGTGCTGCTGGCCGAAGCGAAGGTACCTTATGACATCGTCATGGAGATGGATGAAATCAACGATGATTTCCCTGAAACCGATGTGGCGATTGTGATTGGATCCAATGACATCGTGAACCCTGCCGCGCAGGACGATCCGAACAGCCCCATCGCTGGTATGCCGGTTCTAGAATGTTGGAAAGCCAAGCAAGTGTTCGTGTCCAAACGCGGGCAGGGCACAGGGTACTCAGGTATCGAGAACCCGTTGTTCTATAAAGAAAACACACGCATGTTCTATGGCGACGCAAAAGCATCGTTGGACAAGTTGTTACCAATGATCGACTAGTTTTATCGTTGGTTTGATGACGGATTGAAAAGGCGGGCCCATAACTTTGGGTCCGCCTTTTTCTTTTCTTGAACGGCATTTGTATACCGTAGTATTCCGTTAAGTCATTGAAATATATTATTATTTTTACAAATATTTGACGTAAGCTATGACATGGCAACAATTGGAGACTGTCGATGTCGCATTTTGAAGATCATCCCCTACGCTATAAACTGGCGAACGAGTTACATGCGCGCCCGTTTCCGTCGATGGCTGCCCCTTGTACGGCTGCATTCATTGCGATCAAGCAAACAGGCAGTGCGGCGGTGCGGGATCGCGCCCAAGATCATGCTCATCTGTTGGAGCTGCTGGACCGTCACGATGTGGCCCATCCGCAGCCCAATGCCACACATTACTATGGTCAGATTGGCAAAAGCTGGTTGAAATGGGAGCAACATACCGAGTTTGTAACCTACACGATTTTTAACGAGGGGCTGGATCAACGTCCCTTTGATGAGGCAGGTTTCGCTACGTTCCCAACGGATTGGCTGGCGAAAGCGCCGGGGCAACGGATCACCTCGGCTTTGCTGCGGATAGAGACGACGGATGATCATGATCACATTGGGACACGGCTGAAAGAGTGGTTTGTGCCTGAGAGTTTGGCAGTTAGTTCGGTACTAGATGGTGCGGCGGTTGTTGCTGGGGATTTCAGGATTGATCCTGCTGGACATCAGCGGTTTGCGGTTTTTGCGCGGCCTGAGACGGGAGACCGTAGGGTTGGCCGAATAGTGCAACGTTTGTGCGAGGTTGAGACCTATAAAGCAATGTCGATGTTGGGCTTTGCCCATGCGCGTGAGATGGGCGGGCAGTTGAACACGCTTGATAGTCAACTCACTGATTTAATGGGGAGTATGAGTTCCGAGGATGCCGTTGCTGAGGCTACATTACACGACCTTCTAAGCATAGCGTCAGAGCTGGAAACGCTGTCTGCGCGTGGCTCGTTCCGGTTCGGCGCGACGGGTGCATACGCTGCGATTGTGAACCAGAGGATCGAGGCGCTGCGCGAGGAAAGGTTCGGGGGACGTCAAAGCTTTGCCGAGTTTATGATGCGCCGATACGAGCCCGCAATGCGTACAGTGAAATCTGCAGAATTACGGCTTGAAGCGATGAGCAGTCGATCCATTCGTGCCGGTAATCTGCTGAGAACACGGGTGGATGTTGAACGTTCTGCCCAGAACCAAGCGTTGTTGACCAGTATGGACCGTCGCGCCGATCAGCAGCTACATTTGCAGCGCACGGTCGAAGGGCTTTCGGTGGTCGCGATCAGTTATTATGCAGTCTCGTTGGTGGGATATTTGATCTATCCGTTTGGCGAAATCACGGGGTTGAGCAAGGGCATGATGACGGCGTTGATTACGTTGCCTGTGGTCGCAGTGGTTTGGACAATTTTACGACGGGTGAAGCGACGGGGTTAATGGGGCGTACGCGGGTTTTGGTAAACCGCCAAAAAACGCCATTGTCTGGTTAGAAATCAAATCGTTAACAGTGGTTTTGTGGGGTAAAATCGACGTCGGTATCGCGTCGGTATTACGTATGTTTTGCGTCGGTGTGGGTATAGGTGCGCATTAAAAGGTTAAGGCGGGCCGCTTTGCTTGATGCATGCGCCTGATTGGGCCATAGAAAATGGATGAGAACTATCCAGATTATGGGCAATTTAGAATGACATCAGATACGGAAAACGCAGGGCAGGCCAATGTGATCGGTAGCCTTTGGATGGTTGCGGCGATGGCCGCCTTTGCCGTCGAGGATAGTTTCTTCAAAGCCGCCGCCGTGACTATTCCCGTGGGTCAAATGCTGATCATGTTTGGTTTGGGTGGCGCGATCATCTTTGCTGGTCTTGCCCGTTTCAACGGTGAACCGCTGTATCATTCAGCGGTGCTTTCACGCCCCATGCGCGTGCGCATGTGTTTCGAGCTGACAGGTCGTTTGTTCTATGTGCTGGCTGTGGCGCTGACGCCGCTGTCTTCGGCCACCGCCATTTTGCAGGCAACCCCGATTGTCGTCGTGGCGGGCGCTGCACTGTTCTTTGGCGAACGTGTGGGCCGGATGCGGTGGGCCGCCATTGCTGTTGGTTTGATTGGTGTGATGATCGTGCTGCGCCCCGGGTCTGATGCGTTTTCGCCGCTGTCGATTCTAGCTGTGATCGGAATGCTGGGTTTGGCGGGTCGTGATCTGGCCAGTCGTGCGGCACCTAAGTCGCTGAGTACGGTTCTGCTGGGCCTTTACGGATTTTTGACTGTGGTTGTTGCGGGCGCAGCCTTTGCGCTATGGCAAAGCCGCGCGTTTGTCTGGCCGCAGGGGCAGGCGGCACTTTTTGTGCTAGGTGCGGTTTGCATTGGCGTGTTTGCTTATACCGCTTTGATGAAAGCGATGCGGACGGGTGAAGTATCAGTTGTGACCCCGTTCCGCTATACGCGGTTGGTTTTCGGTGTGGGATTGGGCGTTGTGGTGTTTGGGGAGAAACTGGACAGCGCCACAATTGTTGGATGCGCGCTGATTGTGGCCACGGGGTTGTTTGTTATGTGGCGGGGTAAGCGTGCGGCAGGGTGAGCCCTGCCACACGATCTATTCTTTTACCGTCCGCGAATACGCGGATCTAGCGCGTCGCGCAGGCCGTCACCGAGGTAGTTAACCCCAAGCACGGTAAGCGAGATTGCGATGCCGGGTAGCAGGACGCGTTCTGGGAATTGCTCCATCCGCGGGACTGCGTCTGCCAGCATTTTGCCCCATGTTGGGAAATCTGATGGGAAGCCGACGCCTAAGAATGACAATGCGCTTTCGGTGATGATTGCGACGGCCAGTCCTAGTGTTGCGGATACCATGATCGGGGAGATCACGTTTGGCAGAAGGTGCCGGCGAATGATCGCGCCTGATGAGGTGCCGATTGAGCGCGCGGCAAGGATGAACTCTCGCTCCTTCAGCGCAAGTATTTCGCCGCGTACGATACGTGCGGTTTGCATCCAGCTGGTAAGGCCTACGACCACAACGATTAGGATGAACATACCGCCCTCGGGACCAAAGTTGGCCCGTAGTGGTTGGCGGAATAGCGTTACAGCCACCAGCAACAGCGGTAGGATTGGCAAGGATAGGAACAGGTCGGTCAAGCGCATCAGCAGCCCATCGAGCCGTTTGAAATAGCCAGCGGCAACGCCAACTGCAGTGCCGATGCTGAGGGAGAGCAACATGGCTGTCCAACCCACGGCCATTGAGGCACGACCGCCAGCGATCATATTGGCAAGGATGTCACGGCCCAAGTTATCGGTGCCGAAGGGGCGATGCCAAAGCACCTTTGCAGAGCCGTCCCAGATTGCCGTCCAGATTGGGCGTGCATCTTTGTTTCGGATGTCTAGTTTTTGGGGATCAACGTTCCAGATATATGGGCCAAGCAACACGGCAAGGGTGATGAACACCAAAAAACCGCCACCGAAGACTGCGCCTTTGTGTTTCTTGAATTGGTCCCAGACGTCCAGCCACTGGTTGCGTGGTGCCTTTGGTGGCTCTTTGTCTTGCAGGGCCGCGTATGGGTCGATCTCGGTTGAAGTATCAGTCATAGCGGATCCTTGGGTCGAGCACGCCGTAGAGCACGTCGGCAATCAGGTTGAACGCCACGATCATAATGGCGAAAATAAAGGTGATGGTCATAACCATCGGGATATCGTTGGCGAACAGGGCGGTGATCAACAGTTGGCCGATCCCGTTTACGCCAAACACGTTCTCGGTGATGATGGCCCCGCCGAAGATCGAAGGGACGCCCAATGCGATAACCGTGATCACCGGGATCATTGAGTTGCGCAGCACGTGTACCATGACAACGGCGCCTTCTTTCAGGCCTTTGGCACGGGCCGTGCGCACGTAGTCTTGGTTCAGGTTGTCCAGCATCGAGGCCCGCATGTAGCGGCTGATTTGGGCTGTGGTTTGCAATGCCAAAACCATGACAGGCAGGATCATTTGTGACAGTTGATATTTGAAGCTGGTCCAGTCGCTGACCACGTGTGTGGTGTCATAGATCGAGGGCAGCCACCCTAACGAGACCGAGAAGATGACGATCAGAAGAGGGCCGGTGAAGAATGGCGGGATGGAAAAGCCGACCATTGTTATGAATGTACCGGCTTGGTCAAAGACTGAGTAATGTCGGTAGGCCGAATAGATACCGATGGGCAGGGCGATCAGGATGCCAACCACGTAGGCGAGGCCGACAACCCAAAGTGTTTGCGGAATGCGCTGGATCACGATGTCCATGATCGGGCTACGGGTCTGCCAGCTGATGTTGCGCTGCTGTGGGACCAGTCGTTCCAACTCGGGATCATAGACCATGCCCAGTTGGGTGTCTGGCAGCCAGCCAAACAGGAAGCTGTCGCGGGTCATCCAATCGATGAGGAACTGGGGTTCGACGATGAAGAACTGGTTGAGCCATTTTAAGTATTGGATATGGACGGGCGCGCCAAGGCCAAGGGCTTCGCGCATTTTCTGCTTCACTTCTGGCGGGACGGTCAATGGCACTTGGGCCATTGGGTCACCGGGGGCCAGTTGGAGCAGGCCAAAGATAACGATACTGATGAACAAAAGCGTCGGGATCGAAGTGATCAGGCGACGGATTGTGAAGGTCAACATAAGCGGCGCCTTTGTGCGTCAGTCTTGTGGAATTGGAGGGATAGGGTGCACACGGGTGCGCACCCTACGTTTATTTAAGCGAAAGACTTAGTTACCTGTGCGGTACCAGTCAGCAGCGTTCCACAATTCGGAGTCGAAGACGTTAAGAACAACGCCACCCAAGCTGTTTGCGTGTGCTGATACACGACCACGGTCAACCAAAGGAACGATTGTGAAGCTGTCTTTTGTCAGCATATCGTTCATCTTTTTGCCCAATTCACCGCGCTTCTCAAGATCGCCAGTTTTGGCCAACTCGTCGATCAAAGCGTCATACGCTGGGTCACAGAAACGGTTGATGTTTTCACCCTGCCATTGGCTGGAAGGCTTAGGCTCGTTGCCACAACGGTAAGCTGCAAGGTAGTTTTGCGGATCTGTACCGTCAAATACGTTCGCATACATTTCTACGTCTGCGTAGAATTTCTGGAACGTGTCAGGGGAACCTGGATCACCACCAAAGAATACGGAACCATCAAGGTTACGCAATTCGGTTTCAACACCGATTTGGTTCCACGAGTCTTTGATCAGAGCTTGGAAGTCCTGACGTACAGCGTTCGTAGATGTTTGGAACAGGATGGAAATACGCACACCGTCTTTGGCGCGGATGCCATCAGCACCTTTAACCCAACCAGCTGCTTCCAGCATAGCGTTGGATCCGGCGATGTCTTGTGTCAGGCAACCTGTGTTATCTGATGCATAAAGCGCAGGCGCTGGCACCAAGTTACACGTTGGACGGCCTGCGTCGCCATATCCTACGTCAACAAGTTCTTGGCGGTTGATGGCCATAGAAAGTGCTTCGCGGACTGCGATGTCGGACAAGAACGGGTGCGGTTCAGCAACCGTGGCACGTGTCTCTGGTGGAAGATCAGGAGACGGGTTCGTGAGGTTCATCTCAAGACGTTCTACAAGCGCACCAAACGCGGAGATTGGTGTACCTTTGCCGCCTTCAGCCATTTTTGAAATGACGTCTGGTGCCAATTGTAGGTTCCAAGCGTAGTCAAATTCGCCTGTTTCCAAAACCGCACGGCCAGAGGCTTCAGCAGAACCGCCACCTTTGAACGTCATGGATGCAAACGCAGGTTTGTTTGGATCACGGAAGTTGTCGTTTGCAACCAATTGGATCACATCGTTTGGCTTAAAGTTTGTAACAACAAACGGGCCTGTGCCGATTGGGCCAAAGTTGGCGTCTGTACATTCTGGTGCGCGTGCGCCCAAGCAATCAGCAAACTGTGCCGCTTGAATAACCGGGGATTGGCCACCCATGAATGGGCCATATGGATTTGGCTTAGGTGTTGTGAACGTGACCTTTGTGGTCAGCGCATCAATCGCTTCAACGCTTTCGACGCCTTCAAATTTGGCCAACTGTGCGCAACCGCCTTCTGGGTCCATGCAATACTTTGCAGTGAACACAAGGTCAGCAGAGGTCACGTCGGACCCATCAGACCATTTCAGGCCTTCTTGAAGCTTCCATGTGATGGATGTCAGATCCTCGGACACGCCACCGTTTGCGACTGTCGGGATTTCTGTGGCCAAAAACGGAACAGGGTTACCGTCTTGGTCGTAACGGCCCATTGGCTCGATGATCAACGAAGACGATTCGATGTCTTTCGTGCCGCCGGACAGATAAGGGTTCAGGATCGATGGGGCCTGCCAATAAATAACTTTGACTTCGCCGTCACGGCCGCGTTCACCTTCGTGAGCGTCCGCCATCGCCATAGGTGCAAACGCTGTTGTTGCGATCGCCCCAAGCAAAAGGGTTCTGAGTTTCATATTATACTCCAAGTTGGACACAAGTGTGTGCCGATTTATTCCGCAGATCACCGATAAGGGTCTGCAGTGTTTAGTATGGATGGAGGGAACAACACGAAGTTTGCGATCTAACTGTGCTGATACGCAGAGTTTTTAGCAGTCTTCTTGCCTGTCCCCAACAAGCCATTACCCGACATCGAAACAGTTTCTGGAAAAATTGCAACCCTGATGTTGTCCCAATGTTGCACAACGTAGGGAAAAATTAGTTTTAGCCTTAACTTAATTTATAGCTTTGCTTGTTGCATCTGTTTGACAGCCACCAACAGTTGGCCTTAGCCTTTGGAGAGCCCCAAAATGTGGGCAAACTGGGGACCGATATGCTGGATCACGACAACGCGCCTATAATTGGCGCACCGATTGCTGAAATTCAGGGATTACGCGTTGAATTCCAGACAAAAGACGGCCCTGTCGTCGGCGTATCTGATGTCTCTTTTGACATAAAATCTGGCGAAACAGTCTGTGTGGTTGGCGAATCTGGTTCCGGAAAATCGGTTTCTTCGCTGTCACTGATGCGGTTGGTTGAGTTTGGTGGCGGTGAAATAACCGGCGGTCGCCTTTTGTTTAATCGAAAAGATGCCGGTCAAATTGACCTGGCCCAGACCGAACCGAATCTTATGCGTTCAATCCGTGGCAACGAAATTGGCATGATCTTCCAAGAACCGATGACGGCTTTGAACCCTGTGTTCACTGTCGAGCGTCAGTTGACCGAAGGATTGCGTCTGCACAAAGGTCTGTCCAAGGCCGATGCCTCTGCCAAAGCTCTAGAATTGATGCGCGAAGTACGCATTCCAGAGCCTGAGCGCCGTCTGACCCAATATCCACATGAATTGTCCGGCGGTATGCGCCAGCGTGTTGTGATCGCAATGGCATTGGCCTGTGAACCCCGTTTGTTGATCGCGGATGAACCGACAACCGCTTTGGACGTGACCATTCAAGCCGAGATTTTGGCATTGATGGATCGTTTGAAACGCGAAACCGGAACTGCTGTGATGTTCATCACGCACGATATGGCTGTTGTTGCCCAAATGGCCGACCGCGTGGTCGTCATGTTCCGCGGCGAGAAGGTCGAAGAGGGCACGGTTGAGGAAATATTCGAAAACCCTCAACACCCATATACGAAGGCACTGTTGGCTGCGGTTCCTAAGTTGGGCGAGATGACAGGCAAAGAATATCCCGAACCGATGGTTCTGATGGGTCGCAATCAAGGTAAGATTGAGCCGATCAAAGGCACAGATGAAGTGTTGCTGGAGGTCGAGCACCTGACCACGCGTTTTGCTGTCAAAGGTGGTTTCTTTCGCAGCACCGTGGCGAATGTTCACGCCGTTGAGGATTTGTCGTTCACGATCAACAAGGGCCAAACCCTAAGTTTGGTAGGGGAATCTGGCTGTGGTAAGTCTACCGCTGGTCGTTCGATCCTGCGTTTGGTTGATCCAGATTCCGGTTCCATTCGTTTGGGTGGCAAGGATATCATGGCGCTGGATACCAAAAATTTGCGTATGGCTCGTCTTGATATGCAGATGATTTTTCAGGACCCGTTTGCGTCGCTTAACCCGCAGATGCAGTTGTCGGACCAAGTGGCCGAACCGATGCACAATTATGATACGCTTAAAGGCAAGGCCATTCAGGACCGCGTCGAGATGTTGTTTGACCGTGTGGAATTGCCGCGCAGTTTCATGCGTCGCTATCCCCACGAATTGTCTGGTGGCCAACGCCAACGTGTCGCGATTGCCCGTGCTTTGGCCTTGAACCCCAAACTGATCATCGCGGACGAAGCGGTGTCGGCGTTGGATGTTTCGGTGCAGGCCCAAGTTTTGAACCTAATGATGGAACTGCAATCCGAGTTGGATTTGTCGTTCTTGTTCATCTCTCACGACATGGCGGTGGTTGAACGTGTCAGCCACAATGTTGGCGTGATGTATCTGGGTCGTATTGTTGAAATGGGTCCACGCTCTGCGGTATTTGAAAACCCACAACACCCTTATACGCAGGCCCTGATGAAGGCTGTTCCAATCGCTGACCCACGTCAGCGCAAGGACGAAAAAGATTTGAATTTCAAACCAATCCCCTCGCCAATCCATCCGGTGTCTTATGTCGCCGAACCGTCTGTTTACCGCGAAGTTGGGCCCGGTCATAAGGTGCTGATCACTGACAGTGGGTATTAAGATGCTAAACCGACTAACTCCGCTTGAGCTTATGAAGCAGCTTATCAGTTTTCCTACAGTCAGCCGCGACAGTAACTTACCGTTGATCGAGTGGGTCGAGACCTATTTGACCTCGCATGGCATTACTTCGCACCGCTGGCCCGACCCTGATCAACCTCACAAGGCTGCATTGTTTGCCCATGTGGGGCCCGATGTCGAAGGTGCTGTTGTGCTATCAGGTCACACGGATGTTGTGCCAGTAGATGGTCAGCCATGGGACACGGATCCTTGGGAGGTCGTCGAAAAAGACGGCAAGTATTACGGACGCGGAACTTGCGATATGAAAGGCTTTGATGCCTTGGCTTTGTGGGCCTTGGTCGAAGCGCATTATGCAGGCGTGTCCCGTCCACTGCAATTGGCGCTAAGCTTTGATGAAGAAGTCGGCTGCACGGGTGCGCCGCCGATGATCGCTGCGATGCAGGGCGTCGTGCCCAAAGGCAGCGCCGTAATTGTGGGTGAACCTTCGATGATGAGGGCCGTGACTGGCCACAAGGGCGGCAATGCCTTTGAAACGCATGTTGTGGGTTTCGAGGTCCATTCCTCGATTTATTACAAGGGTGTCAGTGCGATCCATGAAGGCGCACGGCTGATCCAATGGGCCACCGAACAGAACGAATTGAACCGCGCCGCAACTCCTGGTCCGGTGGCTGTGATGTTCGATCCGCCTTATACCACGTGGCACGTGGGTACGATCACCGGCGGTACAGCCGACAATATCACCGCCAAAGATTGCCATTTCAATATGGGCTACCGTGCGGTGCCAGGGGATGACCCTGCGGCTTTGGATCAGATGTATTTTGATAAGGTTAACGAGGTCAAGGCAGCCATGCAGGTTGTACATCCTGACGCGGATATCGTGCTGACTCCACGTTTTGCAGTGCCACCGTTAAGACCGGAAGAGCAGGGGGAGGCCGAAGGCTTGGCCCGTCTTATCACCGGCGACAATGCGGGGCACGTGGTAAGTTATGGCACCGAGGCAGGTCAGTTTCAGGCAGCAGGTTATTCGGCCGTTGTATGTGGACCTGGTGACATTGCCCAAGCGCATCAACCGAATGAATTTATCGAGGTGGCGCAGTTTGAAGCGGGCCATCAGTTCATGCGCGATTTATTGACCAAACTGGCCTAAAAAGTCGACGTATTTCTGAAAGGTGTATCGATGACTCCGTTCCCTATTTCTGAGGCAACTGCGATTACATTTGCAGGCCCGCCCCCCAGCGAGGCTGATGTGGTTGTCATCGGTGGCGGTGTGATTGGCGTCTGCACAGCATTATTCTTAGCCGAAGCAGGCAAACGTGTGGTGTTGCTCGAAAAGGGCCGCATTGCTGGGGAACAATCAAGCCGCAATTGGGGTTGGATCCGTCAACAGGGGCGTGACCCTGACGAGATTGGGATGCTGACGGAAGCCAAGAAAACCTGGCGTGATCTTGCGGCGCGCACCAATGTCGACATCGGTTTGGTGCAGGGTGGTACCACCTATCTGGCACATACCGAGGACGAGATGGAACGCTATCGCGTATGGTTGTCCCATGCGCACGGGCTGGGCGTGGACAGTCAGATGTTAAACGCCACGCAAGTTTCCGATTTGATCCCAAACCTTCAAGGAGCCCATGTGGGCGGCATTCACACAGCGAGCGATATGCGGGCTGAACCTTGGGTCGCTGTGCCAGCTTTTGCTGGGATTGCGGCACGTGCAGGGGCCAAAATTGTTGAAAACTGTGCGGTGCGCAGTTTGGACATGGCGGCTGGTCGGGTTGTGGGTGTTGTGACCGAGGCGGGAACAATCAAAGCATCCGAAGTTGTTTTGGCTGGGGGCGCATGGTCCGCGCTGTTCCTGCGCAACATGGGCGTGGCTTTGCCCCAACTTAGTATTCGCGCAACTGTCGCGGCCACGCAGGCTTTGCCAGTGGTGCAAATGGGGGGTGTTGCGGACAAAAACTTTGCCTTTCGACCCCGTGCGGATGGCGGTTACTCTTTGGCTTCAGGACGCTTTGCCGAGATGTTTGTGGGCCCTGATGCGTTTCGCAACCTCCCGAATTACATGACCCAGCTGCGCGGCGACCCTTTTGGTGTGCGCTTGAAGCCGTTTGCGCCCAAGGGTTATCCTGATGCATGGGGCACGCCGCGATCTTGGGCGGCAGATCAGGCCAGCCCATTTGAAGCTATGCGGGTGCTGAACCCTACACCAAATAAGAAAAAAGTGGCCGACCTTGCACGGCGGTTCGAAGCGATGTTTCCCCATCTTGGCCCTGTTGCCATAAAATCTGCGTGGGCAGGCATGATTGATACGATGCCTGATATTGTCCCCGTGATGGACCGCGTCGCGTCCTTGCCGGGGTTGACCGTTGGCACGGGATTTAGCGGGCACGGCTTTGGCATTGGTCCAGCGGCGGGGCGCATTTTGGCGGCTCTGGCAACTGGCCGCGAAGTGGGTCATGATCTGACGAGGTTCCGCCTTAGCCGATTTTCAGATGGCAGTGCGATGCACTTGGGCCCAGCAATTTAACACAAAAGGTACGATTATGCCGATCAAGAATCGATTTGCGGAAACGCATGCTGAAATCACTGGCTGGCGCCGTCATATGCACATGCATCCTGAACTGGGATTTGATGTGCACAATACAGCCAAGTTTGTTGAGGATCGGCTCCGTGAATTTGGCATAACAGACATCACAACCGGCATTGGTCAAACAGGTGTTGTTGCTGTCATCAAAGGGCGCACCGATACGTCTGGCCGTGTGATTGGACTGCGGGCTGACATGGACGCCTTGCCCATTCACGAGGCGACGGGGCTGGATTACGCCAGCACCATTCCGGGCAAGATGCATGCCTGTGGCCATGATGGTCACACCGCGATGTTGCTAGGGGCCGCCCGATATTTGGCTGAGACGCGCAATTTTGATGGCACTGCAGTGATGATATTCCAACCCGCAGAAGAAGGCGGCGGCGGTGGCCTTGAGATGTGCAAAGATGGCCTGATGGAGCGTTGGAACATCCAAGAAGTATACGGCATGCACAATATGCCCGGTTACCCTGTGGGTGAATTTGCGATCCGCTCTGGCGCTTTGCTGGCAGCCGCGGACGAGTTTAATTTGACCATCACTGGGCGCGGCGGCCATGCTGCAGCCCCCCACGAGGCGATTGATCCGAATGTTGCGGCTGCCCATGTTATCTTGGCCCTCCAATCGGTCGCGTCGCGTGTCGTTGACCCATTAGGTCAGGTGGTCGTGTCTGTCTGTGGGCTGCACTCGGATACAGAGTCTCACAACGTTATCCCGCAGGTTGTTCGTATGCGTGGAACTGTGCGCACCTTGGACCCGAAGGTACGTGATTTGGTTGAAGTGAAGATAAAGCAACTTGTCAGCATGACGGCGCAAGCCCATGACTGTGTTGCCGAAATTGATTATAACCGTGGTTATCCTGTGACTGTAAATGCAGAGGCCAACACCGATTATGCAGCCGAAGCTGCGGCTGCAGTGGCTGGATCAGTGGACATCAACACACCCCCGATTATGGCCGCTGAAGACTTTGCTTATATGCTTGAAGAACGCCCGGGTGCCTACATCATGGTTGGCAATGGCGGTGGCGCGACGGTTCATCATCCTGAATACAATTTTGATGACGATGCCATTCCGGCTGGCTGTAGTTGGTACGCGGAAATGGTAGAGCGTCGGATGCCACTATTGACCTGACGTAAATCCACCCCACATCGGATGGAACGTTCTACTGCTTCCGTTGACAGGGTAGGACTAAGAAAATCTTAACACCGGAGACTACATAATGCCCGTAAAGAACCGCTTTGCTGAACTGCATGATGATATTACGGCATGGCGTCGCGATATCCATCAGAACCCCGAAATCTTGTTTGAAACCCACCGCACCAGCGCTTTGGTCGCTGAAAAGCTTCGGGCCTTCGGATGTGACGAAGTTGTCGAAGGCATCGGGCGCACCGGCGTCGTTGGTGTGATCAAGGGCAATGCGACGGGATCGGGCAAAGTTATTGGGCTGCGTGCCGATATGGATGCGCTGCCAATTCATGAGCAGACGGGGCTAGAATACGCATCCAAAACTGACAACGCGATGCACGCGTGTGGCCATGATGGGCATACGGCGATGTTGCTAGGGGCGGCGCAATACCTGTGCGAAACCCGCAATTTTGATGGCACAGCCGTGGTTATTTTCCAACCTGCCGAAGAGGGCGGTGGCGGCGGTAAAGAGATGTGTGACGACGGCATGATGGCCCGTTGGAACATTCAAGAAGTGTACGGCATGCACAATTGGCCGGGGATGCCTGTGGGCAGTTTCGCCATTCGGCCGGGCCCGTTTTTTGCAGCCACAGATCAGTTTGATATCACCCTTGAAGGCCTTGGTGGCCACGCCGCCAAACCACATGAGACGATTGATACAACTGTGATGGCCAGTCACTTGGTCTTGGCCCTGCAAACCATTGCCAGCCGCAACGCTGACCCAATCGATCAGATCGTGGTGTCTGTGACATCTTTCGAGACATCGTCAAAAGCGTTCAACGTGATCCCGCAACGTGTGCAACTCAAAGGCACCGTACGCACGATGTCGATCGAGATGCGGGATATGGCTGAGAAACGAATTATGGCGATCTGTGAAGGGACTGCTGCGACGTTTGGCGGTCAGGCTGATGTCACATACATCCGTGGTTATCCGGTGATGGTAAATCACGACAAACAGACGGAATTTGCCGCCGATGTCGCGCGGTCCGTGTCTGGATCATGTACGGAGGCTGATTTGGTGATGGGGGGCGAAGATTTCGCCTACCTGCTCGAAGAACGTCCTGGGGCTTATATTTTAGTAGGCAATGGCGATACGGCGATGGTGCATCATCCGATGTATAACTTCGATGATAGTGTCATTCCTGCGGGTTGCAGCTGGTGGTCTGGAATCATCGAACAGGGAATGCCAATGGCGGGTTAAACCGCTTTTAGCAGGTCACGGTAGATTGCAATAAGCGCCTCTGCCTCTTGGCTCAGCTGAAATTTCCCAACCACATGGGCGCGTGCGTTTTTCGACCACGCGCTCAAATTTTGTGGATCGTCTAGGGCGGCTTTTACGGCATCGATCATGGCTGGTAAATCACCCGCTGGCACCAACGTTCCGGTTTGACCTTCTGCAATCAATTCCTCAAATGCGCCGACGCGCGTTGCAATGCAGGGCGCACCGCAAGCCATTGCCTCAAGCGGGGTCAGCCCGAAACCTTCCCAACGTTGCGGTGCAATATACAGATCGAGGGCCTGATAGAACTTTGGTGTTTCCCAGACCGGTACTTCGGGCAGAAACAGGATGCGGTCTGATAGGCCTGCCGCTTCCACCCGTTCTTTGAGCCCCTCAAGGAATTCGGCATCTTTATCGACAGCGCGGCCCATGATAATCCCAGCACCGTCTGTCTGGGTGCTTAGAGTTTCGATCATTGCATCTACAAATACATCAGTGCCTTTTTGGGCGCGAATGCGGCCAAAGCACCCCATCAAGGGTCCATCAGGCAGGTTAAGATCTGCACGCAAAGCCGCCCGATCATTTGCTGGCGTAAACACATCACAGTCAATGCCGTGGTGGATTACGGATGCAGGCCGTTCAAGATAGGCGGCGGTCTTGGCAGAGGTCGCAACAACTGCGTCCATCCGTGCGACTAACCATTTGGTCAGCGACGTGTGGCTGCGTTGACTAGCAGAGGTGAACAATAGCTTCAAACGCTTGCGCAGCAGATGTTTTAGGGCAAGGCCAGCGATCATCTCAACATTGCGCCTTGCATGCCAAACGCGTGGGCCATTGGGACCGCGACGTGACATGGTGATCAGGGCAGGCCACGGTATATTCGGCACATCATCGGGCATTTCGGGCGCGCAGGCGGTGATCCTGATCTGGAGGGCTTGCAATGGAACCAACCGGACAACGGTTGACGTAACCCCAGACAAACGACGTTTAAAATTTGGTGCAATCACCTCAATTCCGGAGAGATCAATCATTGTTTTCTTCCAATTCAAGCGCAGCAATCAATTGTGTGGCGATGTCATCTAGCTGGCTACTTTGCTGTTGAATGACCGCCCCAGTGGCCTTCTGGGCTTTGATTAGGTCGTGAGTATGATCCAACCATGCCTTTGCGACATCATGTAAACCTTGCGCGGTTTTGACCAAACGGGCCCCGCCGCTGGCCTCTAGGATGCCATAAGATTCGGCAAAATTAGCCACGTAGATGCCCGAAATGACGGCGGTGTTCGCATGTGCGGCCTCAAACGGGTTATGCCCTCCGACGGGAATGAGCGATCCGCCGATGAAGGCAAAGGGTGCAATTTCGTACCATACGCCCAATTCCCCCAAAGTGTCAGCCAAATAGACCTGAGCATTTGGCAATGCACCTGCGCTGCGCTGGCTGTAGCTAAGGTTGTGTTCTGTGATTAAGGTTGCAACTTCAGCGCCACGTTCAGGATGGCGGGGCGCAAGGATCAGGCACAGATCAGGGTGTGTTTTCAACAATTCTACGTGGGCCTTCAAAACCCCTGCTTCTTCGCCCGGATGCGTCGAACAGGCGGCCCAAACGGGTCTGTTATTGAGGGCAGTTTGAACTTCTTGCAAGGATTGTTTGTCAACCGGAAGTGCAGGGGACAGCGACTTTAGATCGACGCCTTTAAAAGTTCGATCCGCTGGCGTCCCTATCTTTATCAGCGACTGCGCCATTGCTGTGGTCTGGGTCAAGACAAGTGCGAAGTCTTGCAGCAAAAACCGTGCGGTTTTGGGACGCCTTGCCCAACCCATAAGCGATTTTTCAGAAAGGCGTGCATTTACCAATGCCACCGGAAGGCCTGCTTTGCAGCAGGTCACAAGGGTGTTGGGCCACAGTTCGCTTTCGACCAAAACAACGGCATCGGGCCGCCAGTTTTTCAGAAAACGCTTTAGGGGACCTGTGGCATCAAGGGGTGCAAATTGATGTTGGCAACGCGGTGGCATCCGTTCGGCGATCAATTTGGCCGAAGTGGGGGTGCCAGATGTGATCAGGAACCGCGCATCTGGACGGGCGCGTCCCATTGCTGCAATCAAGGACAAAACAGACAGGCTTTCGCCGATGGAAGCTGCGTGAAACCAGATGAGTGTCCCAGCAGGGCGCCGTTCCGTAGCGTTCCCCAAAATTTCATGGGCGCGATGAACTGTTACATCTGCACGGCGCAATTTGTTCACACGTGCCCGTGCCACAAACGGCAAAATGACCGCGCTTAGCATAGCATAGGCGCGGTAAAGACCTGTCGGTTTTTGCACGGTAGGCATTAGCCGCCTGTGTGGCTCATGTGGCGGGGCATTTGTCCGTCCAACTTTTGGCGGGAATAGTCGAAATCGTGGCCCTTAGGTTTCATCGCGATTGCAGCGCGAATTGCGTACTCAAGTGGGGCGTCATCATTTGGGTGCGCGCGAAGGGGTGCGCGTAGGTCTGCCATGTCTTCTTGGCCTAAGCACAAATAGATTTCACCGGTACAGGTTAGACGTACACGGTTGCAGCTTTCGCAGAAGTTATGACTTAGCGGGGTGATGAACCCAATCTTCTGACCCGTTTCTTCAAGGCGCACATAGCGGGCAGGGCCGCCGGTGCGTTCCGCCAGTTCAGTCACAGTGTAATGTTCGGCGTATTTGGCCTGTACCTCTTTGAGAGACCAATATTGGCTTAATCGATCCTCGTTTCCGATGTCACCCATTGGCATGACTTCGATCCACGTCAGATCAAGACCCATTTGCGCACACCACTGCGTGATTTCTTGCAGTTCAGGTTCGTTGAAGCCTTTGAGGGCAACGGCGTTAATTTTGACCTTTAGCCCAGATTTTAACGCCGCATCAACACCGCGTAACACTTGGGGCAGGCGGCCCCAACGCGTGATGTCGGCGAATTTCTTTTCGTCCAGCGTATCAAGTGAAATGTTCACCCGTCGCACGCCTGCCGCAAACAGA
>JBLHPE010000018.1:0-39037 GCA_047624005.1 Ascidiaceihabitans sp. | reverse complement strand
TGATGGGTCTGGACGGCAGCCGTGTACAGTTTACGCCCGATCTGATGCCTGCTGATATTTTGGGATCAGAAGTGCTGGATACCAACGACGATGGCTCTCGTGCCTTCCGCTTTGTGCCCGGTCCGATCTTTTGCCAACTTCTGATGGCAGACGAGATCAACCGCGCCAGCCCGCGTACCCAATCCGCGCTGTTGCAGGCGATGCAGGAAAAGACAGTGACCGTCGCTGGCGAAAATCGTGCGTTGGGCAATCCGTTCCACGTTCTGGCCACCCAAAACCCGATTGAACAAGAGGGCACATATCCACTGCCCGAAGCCCAGCTTGACCGCTTCCTTGTCCAGATCGATGTACCTTATCCAGATCGCGCAACAGAGCGTGAGATTTTGATGGCTACAACGGGCGAAACTGAGGCTGAATCAGTTGCTGTATTTGCAGAAGGCGAACTCCTCGCCGCGCAGGCCCTTTTACGTCGTATGCCAGTTGGTGACAGCGTCGTCGAAATGATCCTCGATCTTGTCCGCGCCTTCCGCCCGGATGATGCATCCGCATCCCAACTGGTCCGCGAAACCGTCGCATGGGGTCCCGGCCCGCGTGCAGCCCAAGCACTTATGCTGGCCGTTCGCGCTCGGACCCTTTTGCAAGGTCGTTTAGCCCCCTCAGTCGAGGATGTTTTAGATATGGCCCGCCCCGTCCTAAGCCACCGCATGGCACTTAACTTCACGGCCCGCGCCCGTGGCGACAACCTAATCGACCTGATCGAAGCAACGGCAACCGGACTAACAACAGGACAGGCCGCCGCGTGAACACCGCTGCCACCCTTCGCGCACGGTCCGAGGACCAAGCCGCCCGCCTTCCACCCCTTTTGGCGCGGGCAGAGCAGTTGGCTGGCGCTGTGTTGTTGGGTGATCACGGACGCCGCCGTGCTGGTATGGGCGATGACTTTTGGCAATATCGGCCCGCGCAAATCGGGGACAGCGCCCGTATGATTGATCACCGTCGCAGCGCGATGGGCGATCATCAATTTGTCCGTGAACGAGAATGGCAGATCGCGCAATCCGTGATGTTGTGGTGCGATCAAGGCGCGTCGATGCGGTTCACCAGCGATGATAAGCTGCCGACAAAAATGGACCGTGCGCGGATTCTGACACTTTCCCTCGCGATTCTGCTGAACCGTGCCGGTGAACGCGTTGGTATGACAGGAACCCGCCTTCCGCCGCGGCGTGGGAACGCGCAAGTTCTGCGGTTGGCCGAGATGCTAAGTGAAGACCAAGATGCCGAATACAGCCCCCCAGAACACAGCGCGATGATCCCGAATGCCGCCGCAATGTTTGCGTCTGATTTCCTTGGCGATATGGCCCCTGTTGAACTTGCACTGACCAAAGCCGCAGACCGCGGGGTGCGTGGCGTTTTGTTGCAAATCCTTGATCCAAGTGAAGAGGCGTTCCCATTCCATGGCCGCACGATCTTCGAAAGCATTGGCGGAACTGTCTGGCACGAGACGCTAAAAGCCAACGACTTACGGGATCGCTATCTTAACCGACTGGCCGAACGCAAAGCCGATCTTCAGCGTCTTTGTGAACGCACAGGCTGGCAGTACGGTCTGCACCACACGGAGAAATCAGCGCAAACGGGCCTACTTTGGCTTTATCAGGCGATGAATGGCGGGGCGCGGGTATGACTGTTTTGGGCGGCATTGGTTTCGGTGCACCTTGGTTGCTAGTCGCCTTGGCAGCCTTACCAATTTTGTGGCTTATTCTACGCGCTGTACCTCCGGCCCCCGTTCGCCGTCGCTTTCCTGGGGTCGCTTTGTTGTTGGGCCTTCGAGATGACGAAACCGTTTCAGATCGCACGCCTTGGTGGCTGATACTGCTGCGGATGTTGGCCGTTGCTGCCATCATCATTGGACTGGCACAACCTGTGCTTAACCCTGAAAGCTCTGGCACCAACACCACCGGACCAAAGCTGATTGTGCTTGATGGGTCGTGGGCGGGCGCAATCGGTTATACCCGTCAGTTGCAGGGGATCGAGGCTGAGTTGGATCGTGCTACCAGTGCTGGTCAACCGGTTGCTATTCTTCAGCTGACAAATCCCAAGCCGCTCGTATTCTTACCTGCTGCAACGGTCGCGGCTTCACTCACCGGCCTGCGCCCAAACCCGTGGCAGCCAACGGCTGAGAATATCAAAACGTCGGTCACATTGATAACAAACGCCAACGCGTCATCCGCCGTTTGGTTTAGCGATGGCTTGGAGTTTGAGGGGCATGACAGCATCCTTGCCACCTTGGACTCCATTTCTGATTTTCGGGTGTCGCAAGGCACCCGCCAGATCGCTGGTTTGACGCCTGCGACTTATGTTGATGGGGCCATTAACCTGTCAGCGGTGCGGGCCAATTCGCGGGATACTCAAGAGGTCACAATCCTAGCCCAAGGACGTGACCCGTCCGGCAACAACGCAATCTTGGCGACGGCCACTGCAAAATTTGACGCTGGCGAAAAGGTGGCGACAACAGCGCTGGTTTTACCCTCGGAATTACGTGCACGTGTGACGGCTTTTGAAATCCAAGGGCTTAGGGCTGCGGGTTCCAAGACCTTGGTTGATGATGCGTTTCAGCGACGCGAAGTAGCTCTGATTTCTGGCCGCGCAGGTCGCGAAGGATTGGAATTGCTTTCACCGCTTCATTACCTAAATCAAGCGTTAGAACCGACCGCTGATCTGCTAACTGGCGCATTGATAGACGTGCTGCCGGCAAACCCTGACGTCATTGTTTTGGCAGATGTCGCGATATTATCGACAGGTGAAACAGCGTCACTCATTGAATGGGTCAGCAATGGTGGGATGCTACTTCGGTTTGCCGGTCCCCGCATTGCCGCCAGCGATGTCAGCCGAAGTGAAGAAGATCCATTAATGCCCGTGCGACTAAGAAGTGGCGGGCGCAGCGTTGGCGGAACGATGAGTTGGGGGGAGCCGAAATCGGTTGCACCGTTTATCGAAACCTCGCCGTTCTTTGGGTTGAAAGTTCCGGCGGATGTCTTGGTCAATTCTCAAGTCATGGCGCAACCTGATCCGACATTGGCGGATCGGGTAATTGCAGCATTGAATGATGGCACGCCGCTTGTGACACGTAAGCCTATCGGACAAGGACAAGTGGTTCTGTTCCACGTCACTGCAAATGCGGAATGGTCGACCTTGCCGTTTTCGGGCTTGTTTGTCGAAATGCTGGAACGGTTGGCGGTCTCGTCTTCCGCAACGACGCCGGACGCTGAAGATTTGGAAGGCACTTTTTGGACCCCGCGCCAAGTCATGGACGGCTTTGGGACTTTGCGTGATGCAGGCACGTTGCAAGGGGTCGACGGCCCTGACTTGATCCAAGCGGAAACGGGGCCCAATCTATTGCCCGGTATTTACACATCTGGAGACCGTGTTTTGGCCCGTAATGTTATTTCGCCCGAAGATGTTTTGAACGCTCCCGATTGGCCTGCAAACGTATCTGTCAGTGGTTATACAATCGAACCGCCGCAACCATTGGGTGGCCCTTTGTTGGCGTTGGCCCTGATGCTTTTGCTGGTGGACGTTATTGCATCTTTGGCGTTGTCAGGCCGACTGTTAGGCAAAGCGACGCGGGGCGCGGTTGGTGTCCTAGCGCTTGGCTTGATCGCTTTTTCAACGCCACCTGCGAATGCCCAAAACTCTGAGATCGATATTGCGTCAGAGCTGTCACTTGCCCACATCGTGACGGGCAACAAGGAAGTCGATGAAGTTGCCTTTGCGGGTTTACGCGGACTTACTGACACGTTGTTTTTCCGAACTTCAATCGAACCTAAGGAACCGGTGAGCGTTAACTTAGAAACCGATGAGCTGGCGTTTTTCCCCATCCTTTATTGGCCGATCACGCCTGATCAACCACGCCCGTCTGTCGAAGCATATGCGAAGCTGAATGCTTATCTTCGCTCTGGTGGCATGATCCTTTTTGATACGCGCGACTCAAACATTGCTGGCTTTGGCGGTTCCAGTCCGAATGGACGCAAGTTGCAGGAAATCGCAGGCTTGATGGATATCCCCGCGTTAGAGCCTATTCCAGCTGATCACGTCCTGACGCGCGCATTCTATCTGCTGCAGGACTTCCCCGGTCGTCATACAAGCCGCGAAGTTTGGGTCGAAGCATCTCCTGTCGATGCAGAGCAGGCTGAAGGCATGCCGTTTCGCAATCTCAATGACGGTGTTACGCCAGTTGTCATAGGCGGCAACGATTGGGCGGGTGCATGGGCTATTACGCCATCCGGTGGACCAATGTTGCCTGTTGGGCGTGGGTTTGGTGGTGAACGGCAGCGCGAATTGGCGAACCGTTTTGGCGTTAATCTTGTGATGCATGTTTTGACTGGAAATTACAAAAGCGATCAGGTGCATGTGCCTGCGTTGCTGGATCGGTTAGGCCAATGACAGGTTCCATAATTTTTGACCCGTTGCTGCCTTACATGGTCTTAGCTGTTTTAGGTGCGGTCGTGTTTGCGGGTATTGTATTGGCGCTATGGCGTGGTTTGCGTGGCTGGGCTTTGCGCGGGTGTGCAGGGTTGATCGTGCTGCTGGCCTTGTCTGGTCCTTCATATCAACAAGAAGATCGCAGCCCACTGTCTGATATCGTATTAATGATCCAAGATAAAACCGCGTCGCAGAATTTAGCAAACCGACCAACCAAATCCAGCGTAGCCGCTGATCTGCTTTCCGCCCAAATCAGCGCACGTGCGAACACTGAACTTCGGCGAATTGATGTGAACGACGGCGAAGGCGACGCTGGCACCCAATTGCTAAGCACCCTTACAGATGCTTTGGCCCAAGAACCCCGTGGCAGGATCGCTGGTATTGTCGCCATTTCGGACGGTCAAATTCATGATGGTGATCTTCCCATCAATCTGCCCGCACCGATGCATTTGTTGCAATCTGGCAAAACGACCGATTGGGACCGCCGCCTGACAATACGCAATGCGCCAGCCTTCGCGATTATCGGGGAACCTGTCGTCCTGACCCTGCGCATCGATGATATGGGTGCTGCCCCCCAATCCGTACGAAATGTCCCGCTTGATATCTCCATCGATGGGGAACCTGCGCAGCGTTTTAACGTGCCGCTAGGCCAAGACTTAGAACTTCCTGTGACCCTGCCACATAGCGGGCGCAACGTGATCCAATTTACGTCCCCCGCCATTGAAACCGAGCTGACTGATCGCAACAACACTGCGCTGATCCAGATGAATGGTGTGCGGGACCGTTTGCGGGTTTTGTTGGTATCGGGCGAACCACATGCTGGTGGGCGCACATGGCGCAATTTGCTGAAATCAGACAGCTCTGTTGATCTTGTCCACTTCACCATTCTGCGTCCCCCTGGGAAACAAGACGGGGTGCCTGTTGGTGAACTTAGCCTGATTGCATTCCCGACACGCGAACTGTTCTTAGAAAAAATAAACGACTTCGATTTGATCATCTTTGATCGCTATAAGCGGCGTGGGATTTTGCCGACCCTCTACCTCGATAATATCGTGAACTATGTCCAACAAGGTGGCGCAGTTCTGGTCGCGGCTGGGCCTGACTTTGCCAGTGCTGACAGCATTTACCGCTCGCCATTAGGCAGTGTGATTCCGGGCGATCCAACACGCGCGGCGCGGGTGCTTGAGGAAGCTTACCGTCCTGTCGTGACGGATTTGGGCAAGCGTCACCCGGTCACTGCCAATTTGCCATCTGACGGCGATTGGGGGCGTTGGCTGCGCCAGATAGATGTGACAGCGACATCCGGAAATACTGTGATGGAGGGGTTGGATGGACGTCCGTTGTTGATTTTGGACCGTGTTGGCGAGGGACGTGTTGCGCTTTTGGCGTCGGATCACGCTTGGCTTTGGAATCGTGGTTATGAGGGCGGTGGGCCGCAATTAGAGTTGCTGCGCCGTTTGGGCCATTGGATGATGAAAGAGCCTGAGCTGGAGGAAGAGTCGTTGACTGCGACAGCCACGGGTCAAACCATGCGTATTTTGCGTCGCACTTTGGGTGAAACGATCCCCGAAGTCACGATAACCTCCCCCGACGGCGCCACTACGACGATGCTTTTGGAAGGCACTGGCGCAGGACAATTTGAAGGCACGTTTGATGGGCCAGAAATTGGCCTTTATCGTTTGACCAATGGCGACCAAGAAACCGTAATTGGTCTTGGCCCCGCTGCACCGCGCGAATTTATCGACACCATCGCGACTGGTGACATTCTTGAACCACTTGTCAGCGCCACAGGTGGCGGCATCCACCGTCTTGAAGATGGATTGCCGTCTATCCGCAATGTACGCGAGGGACGTCCAGCTACAGGACGCGGTTGGATTGGACTAACTCCGCGCAACGCATTCGAGGTGCGCGACGTCAGATTAACGCCACTGATGCCCGGATGGTTGGTGCTATTGCTCGCGGGCCTTTTCATCGTTGGCGCATGG
This sequence comes from Ascidiaceihabitans sp., assembly GCA_047624005.1. Classification (GTDB taxonomy): domain Bacteria; phylum Pseudomonadota; class Alphaproteobacteria; order Rhodobacterales; family Rhodobacteraceae; genus Ascidiaceihabitans. The sequence continues at coordinate 32,576 of JBLHPE010000018.1, read as the reverse complement.
ATGCGTGAAGGGCAACGTTAGGATTTCTGATTTGCGCGGGTTAGAGCCTGTTCCAGATCGTAGATCAGATCATCAGCATCTTCGATCCCAACCGACAGCCGCAGTAAACGCGGATGAACAGGAAATCCATCGCCTGAGACTGTCTTGCGGTGCTCAATTAAACTCTCAACCCCCCCAAGGGAGGTCGCAGGGTAAAAAAGCTCGCAAAAGCGGGTGGTGTCGATTGCGGTCTGCTCAGCTCCCTTCACGATGATCGACATCATGCCACCAAACTGACCACCTGTCTGACGCTTGGCGACAGCGTGACCGGGATCAGAAGGCAGACCCGGATAAAGCACGGCTTCAAGTTGCGGATGTCCTTCAAAATGCGTCGCGATGGCCATCGCATTTTTGCAAGACCGCTCGACCCTTAGGAACAACGTGCGCATACCGCGGATCAACAACCATGCATCGAACGAATGCAAAGCGGTGCCGTGCAGTTTGCGGACCATGCAGATTTCGTCCCAGTACTTGCCTGCCTCACGGACCGACAAAACACCGGCAGTAATATCGGAGTGCCCGTTGAGGTATTTGGTCGCCGAATGAAACGAAATGTCAGCGCCAAAATCCAATGCCTTCGTCATAGATGGCGGTGTACCAGTACAATCTGCAATCAGCTTGGCACCGGCGGCGTGGGCGATGTCTGCAGCGGCTTGAATATCGGTCACTTCCCAGTTGGGATTGTTCGGGGTTTCGACCCAAACAAGGGTAGTCTTCTGGGCGCCAACTGCACTTTCTAGCTCTTCCAAATTGCCAGCAGTATAATAGCTGACGGTGATCCGGCCGTTGGCAGCATAATTCTGAATTTGCATCAAAACGCCATGGTACATGACCTTCGGGGCGACAATGTGGGATCCAGTCGGCAAATGTTCTATCACGGCAGTGCAAGCAGACATGCCAGATGCGAACAACAACGATTCCGAAGCGCCCTCCATCTCGGCAATTATCGCCTCGGCGTGGGCGGTTGTTTGGCTGCCATCACGACGATACCAATATGGTTTGCGCACTTCATAATTCTCATCACGGGCGTAGGTGGCGGCAGGTTGAATTGACGGAACAACTGCGCCTGTCTCGGCCTCAACAAAATGAAGGGCCTGGGCGACACGGGTTTGGATCGACAGTTTACGGTTGCTTTGGTCAGTCATTTTGGCAGGTACCTTTGGTCAATTTTTGATGACGGTCGCAAGGATTAGACCTCCCTGCGTCATACTTCTTTTTGGTAACACTTCATCAACTGAACTTTCAATCCAGCGAATTGAAGCAGCAAGGCCGAACAATTGATCTTGGTTAAGCGGATATTCACCAGACTCAGCGATCTTAACTGAAATTCTATGCACAGGAACCAATCTGTAAAAATGAGTCTCGCTGATAAAATCACAACCGAACGGCGGGGTCGATTGGCCGCTGAAAAACTGTTGGAATTGAAGCAGGCGGAATTGTTCGCAGCCAACCGGAAATTGGGAAAACACGCGCGGGAATTAAGTGAAGAAATTGTCGAAACACGTGCCCAATCAGCCATTATTCAAGACGAAAACAAGCGTGTAAAATCCGACCTGACAGTTGCCAATCAAAAGATAATGATTGCTGAAAGACGGTTGTGGCATTCGGTTGAAACGATCCAAGATGGATTTGCGTTTTTCAATTCTGAAAGCAATATGATTGCTGCGAACCAAGCGTATTTGGTGGACTTTGACGGGTTGGAAGATATCCAAACGGGTGTGAATTACATCACGATATTACAGGCGCTCACGGATGAAGGGATCGTTAATACTGGTGATCTATCTGCACCTGATTGGCGGGAAATGATGATCAAAAGGTGGCAAGAACCCACGCCGTCACCCGTGGTTCTGCACCTTTGGAACGACCAATACATAAAATTGGTAGACCGTCGGGGGCCGGGCGGTGACATCGTATCCCTTGGTCTAAATATCACCGCCACGGTCGAGTATGAAAAGCAGCTGGAAGCCGCACGGGAAATTGCTGAAGGTGCGAACCGGGCAAAATCGTCGTTCCTTGCTAACATGAGCCACGAAATCCGAACGCCAATGAATGGTGTTGTTGGTATGTCAGATTTGCTGGGGGACACGGGGCTTACCGAAGAACAGCGACTTTACGTCGATACCATAAAGAACTCTAGTGAAGCACTTTTGGTGATCATCAACGATGTCTTGGATTACTCAAAGATCGAGGCGGACAAACTGGAACTGCATCCAGAACCCTTTGACCTTGAACGCAGCATCCACGAGATAATAATGCTTCTGCACACATCAGCCCGTAATAAGGGACTGACCATAGCGCTGGATTACGATTTATTTCTGCCAACGCGTTTCATCGGTGATCCCGGTCGTATTCGGCAGGTGCTGACCAACCTTTTGGGCAATGCGCTAAAGTTCACCGCCAAAGGTCATGTTTTGATCCGTGTTTTGGGCATTCCAAACCCTGAACATGGCAACGCCGAAGTGACAATAACAATCGAAGACACCGGAATTGGGATTCCTCAGGATATGGTTGGGCACATTTTTGGTGAGTTCAATCAGGTTGAAAACGAACGGAACCGTCAATTTGACGGCACTGGGCTGGGGTTAACCATCTCGAAACGGTTGGTCACTTTGATGCGTGGTGACATTTGGGTGACCAGCGAAGAGGGCGAAGGGTCTTGTTTCGGGTTTCACATTCCATTGGATACTGTTGACGCCGACGCGATTGTTTTCCCTGTTCTATCTGACGGATTACGTCATGTGATGGTGGTGGATGATATCGCTGCCAATCGGACAATTTTAGAACGACAACTTGAGCAATTGGGATTGCGGGTCACAAGTTGTGTAAATGGACGCAAGGCGCTGGAAAAAATATCTGGTGGTATCGATATCGACTTGATCTTGACCGATCACAACATGCCCGAAATGGATGGCTTGGAATTGACCACTGCACTTTATGAACGGGGTATTGATACGCCGATTATATTGCTCAGCTCTAATCCTAGTGTGGCAGACAAAGATCCCGCGCGGAAACTTTTGCATGGCCTGATGCAAAAGCCAGTGCCGCGTCGGGAATTGTTTGCAAAGTTAAGGTCGCTAGAAGAACCCAAAGCCGAAGTTCCTGCGCCAAAGACCCAAATGCCCATAACGCAAGAGAACCGCAAAATGCGTGTTTTGGCGGCAGAGGATAATAAAACCAACCAGTTGGTTTTTAACAAGATGGTGAAGGGTTTGAACATCGATCTGGTGTTTGCCAACGATGGACAAGAGGCAGTAGCCACTTACAAGACCTTTAAGCCAGACTTGATATTCATGGATATTTCGATGCCGATTATGGATGGAAAAGAGGCAACACGCGCAATTCGCAAGCTTGAAAAAGGGACGACCAAAGCTGTTGGCATCGTCGCGGTGACTGCGCATGCGATGCAGGGCGACGACAAAAGCATCTTAGAAGCAGGCCTTGATCACTATCTGACGAAGCCACTGCGCAAATTTGCGATCCACGGCAAACTGTCCGAATATCTTCCAAAAGGTGCTGAGCCATTGGGCGACCTTGCTTTGAAATAGCTACTTGGCTTCGGGATAGGGGCGGACGAAAACAGGTTTTTCGGCTGTCGATAATGCAGGTTGATAAGCGTACCCACCGGCGTCGAAATCCAAAATGGCTTTTGGATCAGTCAAACGGTTTTGGACCATAAAGCGGGCCATCGCGCCGCGTGCCTTTTTGGCATAAAAGCTGACGATTTTTGGGCCTTGCCCTTTGTCTTCCATAAAGGCGGGCGTGATCACCCGCAGCTTTAACGCCTTTAAAGCAACGGCCCCGAAATACTCTTGGCTTGCGCAGTTTATCAATACGTCGCTGCCAACCTTTTTGCCCTGGGCATTCAACGCGATGGATAAGTCGTTTTGCCAATAGTCGTACAAGTTTTTGCCGCGACGGGTTTTTAAACGACTGCCCATTTCCAATCGATACGCTTGGATCAAATCCAACGGGCGCAATACGCCATACAGCCCCGAAAGGATGCGCAAATGGTCCTGCGCCCATTCCATCTCACCTGAATCCAAAGTGCTTGCCTCAAGTCCCTGATAGGTGTCACCCGCAAAGGCAAGTGCGGCAGGTCGGGTGACATCGGCAGTCGGGACATCTTGAAAGGCTTTGAAGCGATCACGGTTCAAGGTGGCTAATGCGTCGCTTAGGTGCATCAATCCCTTAAGGTCGCCAAGTGACAGATTGCGTGCGGTTCGCGCCAAATTGATCGCGTTATCCTGAAAGTCCGGTGCTGTCGCGGCCACATCGCGCGTCGCCCAATCCAGCTTTTTTGCTGGTGAAATCACAACTAACATTTCGTCACCTCTATCTCGTTTCGTAAATGATCTAGCCCGCCTCGCGCAGTACGTCCAGAAAGGCACCTGCAAATCGCTCTGAGCGCCGTTCACCCAGCAATTGGGTCAATGCATTTTGGTCGCCCGACCGCATCTGCGCAACTTTCGCCAACATTGAAGCCGAGCAACTTAATGGTTTGTCGATGCCATCTGTCCCACGGGCCAATTCAGCCTGAACTTCAAGCAATCGATCATAGACAGACCCCGCATCACGGCCTGCCAACTTGCGGCGTGTCGGATGCATCTGGGCAGCTTCACCGTTGATCACTTCAAGAAAAGCATCGCCGTAGCTGTCTAGTTTCTTGGCCCCAATCCCACTGATCCCGGCCATAGCGTCCAAGTTTGCAGGGCGTTTTTCTGCCATTTCGATCAGGGTTTTGTCGTTGAAAATAATGTATGCAGGCACTTTTCCAGCTTCGGCCAACCCCCGCCGCTTTGCTTTCAACGCGCTTAGCAATGGCGCGTCTTCCTCTGAGACCATCTCTTTTACCGCGGGGCGGCGTGTTGCTGACTTTATCGTATCGCGGCGCAACGAAATCTTTGCTTCGTCCCGCAAAATCGGGAGCGCGGCGTCCGTCATGCGCAGCGCACCGTGCCGCCCTGGGTCGGGACGGATCAAATCGTGACCCATCATTTGACGGAACACTGCTTGCCATTGGGGTTTGTTATATTCGCGCCCAACGCCGTATGTAGGTAAGCTGTCATGCCCGCGTTCAATGATTTTCGCAGTTTTATTGCCGAGCAAAATATCGATTAAATGGCCCGCACCAAACCATTCTTTGGTGCGCAATATGGCAGACAGCGCTTTGCGCACGGCAACGGTACCATCGAACACATCGACGGGGTTGTCACATAAGTCGCAGCGCCCACAGGTCACTTCGGTTTCGTCAAAATAACCCAGCAATGTCTTACGCCGACATTCTAACGCCTCGGCCAATCCAAGCAGTGCATTCAATCGGGTGTGATCAGCGGCGCGCCGTTCGGGCGGGGCGACACCTTCGTCAATCTGAGTGCGGCGAAGTCGAATATCTTCGGGGCCAAATAAAGTCAGTGTTTCAGCGGGGGCACCATCACGCCCAGCGCGGCCAATTTCCTGATAATAGGACTCGATTGATTTGGGCAGATCGGCGTGAGCAACCCATCGAATATCTGGCTTATCGATCCCCATTCCAAAGGCCACCGTCGCCACAACGATCAATCCGTCTTCTTGTTGAAAGCGACGTTCCCCAATGCGGCGATCTTCGGCGTCCATGCCACCATGATAATGCAACGCCAAATGGCCTGCATCGCGCAAGGCACTGGCGATCCCTTCGGTCTTGGCACGCGTGCCGCAATATACGATCCCAGACTGCCCTTTGCGCGAATTAGCGAAGTCGAGGATTTGACGGCGCGGGCCGTCTTTGGCGGCAAAGGCAAGGTGGATGTTAGGCCGATCAAACCCATGCAGAAATTTGCTAGGAGGTGTGCCGTCAAACAGCTTTTGTATGATCTCGATCTGGGTTTCAGCATCAGCGGTCGCTGTGAATGCGGCCAAGGGCACGTCCAAAGCGCGGCGTAATTCGCCTATCCGCAGATAATCAGGCCGGAAATCGTGACCCCACTGGCTGACGCAATGCGCCTCGTCCACAGCAATTAAGTTTACGCCAACACGGCGCAACATGCCCATAACACCGCTTGCTGCTAAGCGTTCGGGGGCCATGTACAACAGCTTTAGATCGCCCCGTTCCAACCCCTCCCAAACAGCGTCGGTTTCTTCGGGAGTGTTGCCAGATGTCAAAGCGCCCGCGCACACGCCCGCTTCTTGTAAGGCGCGAACCTGATCGCGCATCAATGCGATCAAGGGTGAGATCACGACAGTCACACCGTCACGCAGCAGTGCAGGCAATTGGAAGCACAGGGATTTACCGCCACCCGTCGGCATAATCGCCAACACGTTTTCGCCCGCAGTTACGGCTTCAACAATCTCTTGTTGGCCGGGGCGAAAGGCATCAAAGCCAAAGACATCACGCAACAGCGCGGAAGCGCCAGTCATGTGGAGAAAGCCATGCGGGAAACCCTGTCAGTTCTTATTGTTGTGCTCTTACAGGTGACAATTTCACACTAAGATTCGGTGAACAAGTGCTTAGGCGTACCCAAAGATCACAGGCAGGATAAATCTCTGCAAAGAGATGACGATGATCAGTGCGACCAAAGGTGCCAAATCCATTTGACCGGTATTCGGCAGAATACGACGAATTGGCGCGTAAATTGGCTGAAGGAGATTGTTCAGACCCTGCCAAATTTGGGAGACAACAGGTTGATGCAAATTCAACACCTGAAAGTTTATCAGCCAACTCATGATGATATGAACGATCATAACAAAATATACGATGTTGAGGATCAGTTGCAGAGGTCCGTAAATTGCCAGCATGTGATGCGTCCTTATAGCGTTGGCAATTACCTAAGGTCGCTGCTGCCAAAGGGCAAGCCTGCGAGGATCTTCTTGGTTGAACCTTTGTAAACAAACCCCACATATCCAGCACAAGCAGGAGTGCAGCTATGTTTCCATTCGTCCGCATGATCAAAGATATTGCCTTAGCGCGGCGTATGCCGCCGCTTGAGAATTTCACAGACATTCACGAGTCCCACCACATCTGCTGGCCGTGGGATATTGATTTCTTTGGTGAGATGAACAACGGGCGCGTGCTATCAATCTATGACTTGGGCCGCTTTGCCGCTGCCCAGCGCGGTGGTTTGATAACTGCATTGTTTGAGAACAAGTGGGGCCTTGCAATGGCGGGTGCGATGGTGCGGTATCGCCGCCGCCTTACCGCGTTTGAACGCTTTACAATGCGCAGTCGCGTGGTGTGTTGGGATGACCGATTCATCTATATCGAGCAGTCGATGTGGAAGTTGGACGGTGAATGCGCGAACCACATTATCTACCGCGCGGCGGTGACTGAAAAGCGGCGTGCGATCCCACCCATTCGGGTGGCCGAGGTCCTCAAACATGATCCGATAAGCCCGCCAATGCCTGATTGGATCGCGGCGTGGGTCGCTGCAGAAGACAAACGTCCGTGGCCACCGATGTCCAATACTATGTAAAACCTTACCTTGCGTATACGCAGCGGGCCTGTTCTTAATCCTTTTAATTTAAAAAGGGATGGCAAAATGGCCGAAGTTTCACTGCGTAAACGTATCTGGGGTTGGTATTCTTTTGATTGGGCCAGCCAGCCCTATCACACTGTCCTCAACACCTTTATCTTCGGTCCGTTTTTCGCCGCCATTGCTGCCACCTACTTTCTGAACCTAGGGTTAAGCGAAGACCTAGCAGATGCCAAAGCGCAATCCCTTTGGGCGTGGAGCACGGCATTGTTCGGCATCATCATTGCCCTCACGGCCCCAGTGTTTGGCGCAATGGCAGACAGCTCGGGGCGCCGTATGCCTTGGATCGTTGGCTTTAGCATCATGTACGTCCTTGGCTCTGGCTTGTTGTGGTTTACTGATCCAGCAGCAGGCAATCTGTACTGGATGCTGGCGGCGTTTGGTATGGGTTTTATCGGTGCCGAATACGCGCTGATTTTTGTGAATGCTCAGTTGCCTAAGCTTGGAACAAGGGACGAAATCGGCAAGATTTCCGGCTCTGGCTTTGCAATCGGGTATTTGGGTGGCGTTGTATCGCTGATCCTTGTACTGGCGCTTATTGTTGAGCAAGGAAATGGCCTTACCATTGTCGGGCTTGAACCATTGTTCGGACTGGACCCAAGCCAGCGCGAAGGCACCCGTGCCACTGGTATCTTCACTGCCGTTTGGTTCGCCGTCTTTATGATCCCGTATTTCCTTTGGGTGCGCGAAAAGCCGTCGACCGCCAAACGCGACAGTGTGTCCGAGGCGCTGGGCAGCGTTATCACTTCGATCAAGGGGCTGCGCGACAAACCCAGCTTGGCCTACTACCTTGTGTCCTCAATGCTGTACCGCGACGGGCTGAACGGGCTGTACAGCTTTGGCGGCGTTTATGCGTTGTTGGTCCTGAATTGGGAGGTCAGTCAGGTCGGGGCCTTCGGTGTTATCGCCGCATTGGGTGCTGCAGTCTTCAGCTATATTGGCGGATTTGCTGATCGTAGATTTGGACCAAAGCCGGTCATTATTATATCAATTCTGGCACTGATGGCCGTTAGCTTTACCATCATCAACCTGTCCCCAACAACGTTTTTTGGCTTTCAATTGGCCGAGGGCACAGGCCTTCCTGACACTGTCTTTATGGTGTGCGGCGTGTTCATCGGGGGCATGGGCGGTGTTGTCCAATCCACTAGCAGATCATTGATGGTACGCCATTGCGATCCTGAATCTTCGACCGAATATTTTGGTCTCTACGGCATGTCTGGTCGGGCCACGGCATTCTTAGCACCGCTCATGATTGGGATCGTCACAGCGGCGACAGGCAGCGCACGCATCGGTATCTCACCCGTGCTGGTCCTTTTCTTTATTGGTCTAATCCTGTTATTCTGGGTCAAAGCGGAAGGGGAAAACAACACATGAAACGATTTCGCAAGATCTCGATCCTAGGCGTTACGCTGGTGTTGATGGCGTGTTCTGGATCGTCTGATACCAGTATTGATGGCACCCAAGTTGTTGAACCTAAAGCGTCCGAAATTCGGGGATTTGCGAAATCTGCATTTGGCGCACAGAAATTCGGCTCTGCACAATCACCTGAACCACACGGTGGCTACGCAAAGGGCTGCATTGCAGGCTCACAGCGGCTGGCAGAAACGGGTGCCACATGGCAGGCAATGCGCCTGTCACGCAACCGCAATTGGGGCCATCCCGAGTTGGTCGATATGGTTCAAAAGCTGAGCCGCGCCGCCGCCAAACAACCTGGTTGGAATGGGCTGTATGTCGGGGATATGAGCCAGCCACGCGGCGGTCCAATGCTTACTGGACATCGTTCTCACCAAATAGGGCTTGATGCCGATATCTGGATGCTGCCTGCCCAAAACTTGAACTTGTCGGCGAAAGAACGCGAAAACCTATCGTCCATTTCGACACGCCGCTCAAAAGGTGCGTTCACCAATGGCAGCTGGACCCGTGCGCACCACGAGATCATCAAAGCCGCCGCCAAAGACAAACGCACAGCGCGAATTTTTGTCTTTCCGGGGGCCAAAGTGAAAATGTGTGCCGACGAAAAAGGCAACAAAGATTGGTTGAATAAAGTCCGTCCATGGTACGGTCACCACTATCATTTCCACATTCGCTTGGCCTGTCCACGTGGGGCAAAAGGGTGCAAAGATCAAAACCCACCACCTGCCGGAAACGGCTGTGCAGATGCGCAAAAGTGGGTGGATGATATCTTGAACCCGCCTGCGCGAAAGCCTGTTGATCCAAACGCACCTAAACCAAAACCACGGCGTGAATTCACCGTCGCAGACTTGCCACAGCAATGTTCAAACGTCTTACGCTCGCGTTAATCTGCTGCGCGGGCATTGCATCGGCGGAACCACGGCTTGTCTATTCGGGGCGTGTTTCAATCGAGGATGCAGGCGGCCTGTCCGGTTTGGAACTTGGACCAAATGGGCGGTCTGGAATTACTGTCTCTGATCGGGGTCAAATCTTTGCAATTGAGGTGCGGCGGTCCAACGGCGAACTAAGCAGTGTAAACCTGACCCCTTGGCCCAACCGATCCAAAATTGAAGGTGACGTCGAAGGCATTGCGACAAGGGATGCGCAAACCTATTTCTTCTCACTTGAGGGCCCAGCTAGGGTGATGTCGCTATCCACTTCGGGCAAACTAACCACCCTTCCAAGACATCCTGATTTTGCCAAGATGCGGATCAATCGGGCGCTTGAATCAATCGCAATTGACCAAACTGGAACGCTTTACACCCTACCTGAAGTCGCCTCAGATGCGGATAATGGCTTCCCGCTTTATGCCTTCAAAGATCAGCAATGGCGGCTTGCCACGACCCTCCCAAGCCGTGGATCGTTCTCGGCTGTGGGTGCAGATTTTGGACCCGACAACTTGCTCTACTTACTTGAGCGAACGGTCACTGCATTTGGGTTTCGCACACGCGTACGCAGGTTCGATTTGGCAGCGGCTGACATAGGTGAAGAGACGTTGCTTACGACATGGCCCTCCTATCATGACAACCTCGAAGGGATCAGCCTTTGGCAAGATGCTAGTGGTGCCACACGTGTCACGATGATCTCTGACGATAACTTCCGAATGATCCAGCGCAACGAAGTCGTGGAATATATTCTGCAGGAATAACTTGCGCCCCCGCGTGTCACTGTCTAAAGACCGCCCGTCTGCATGGTGCAGGCCGAGTTCTCCGCTACCTTGATAAAACGGGAAAATATTATGAATACCTCTATCGTCTCGAGGGCGTACCTTCCGGGTATCCTTGCTATGGCCACCATTGTTGTGGCCTCCAATATCCTTGTGCAGTTTCTGATCCTTGACGGTCTGCTGACATGGGGTGCCTTTACTTATCCGCTGGCCTTCCTTGTCACTGACGTGATGAACCGCGTTTACGGGGTGCAAGCCGCACGTCGCGTGGTGTTCGCAGGCTTCATTACAGGCATCATTTGTTCGCTCATCGGTAGCCAAGTCATGCTGGAATTCGGCCCTGCAGTACCGTTGCGCATCGCAGTTGCATCCGGCACCGCATTCCTGATCGCGCAAATGACTGACGTTGGCATCTTTAACCGCTTGCGTGGCGGGTCTTGGTGGCGCGCGCCTCTGGTCTCGACCCTCATCGGCTCTGCCCTCGACACGGCCCTGTTCTTTACCATCGCATTTTCCGCATCTGTGACGTTCTTCGGTCCAAGTGCTGACGCTGCAATCAACTGGGCGTGGGATGCTGCACCGTTTATGAACGCCGGTCCATTGGTTCCATTGTGGGTGACTTTGGGTTTTGCAGATTGGTTGGTAAAACTGACCTTGGCGCTGGTCGCTTTGGTGCCGTTCCGTATTTTGACGGCACGGATGCTGGCGTCGCGGTAAGCTTACCAAGCCGCTAAATATGTAGTTTAGAATTCATTCCGCGACCTTAAGTCGTGGGATGAACCCCGCCCTATTGAACATCTTCTAACGGATCACGTGAACCGCGCAATTGGCATGGCGCACCACTCTCGAAGCTGTAGAACCTAGAAAGTAATTTTCTATACCCGGCCTGTGCGATGCAATAACAATACAGTCAATATTGGCCGCATCCGCGAAATCCAGGATAGTCCTACCTGCATGGCCATAAATCAGCTTGGCTGTTGCGCCAGGTAAGGCTTTGGCAGAGTCTGCCAGCGATTTCTCGATTTCACGGCGACTAGCCTCAAGCACCTCATTTGGGATTTCCGCAGCGACAAAGCTGGGAATATTATCCCGCACATGAATCACGGTAAAATTGGCATTGTCATTCGCGAGTGTCTTCGCTGCCAGATAGGAAGCCTTAGTGTCTTGGCCTTCATCAAAAACCACTGGAATCAAAATATTATTATACATAGTGTTCCCTCCTACTTATTCATGCGTGCTATTTCGAAAATAGGTTATGTGCATTTTTGCATTCAGACATTGATTTATGTCAACAATGAAAGTCTTTGAGTAGGCGTAATCAGCTACGGTGGACTTTGGGTTGTCAACTTGGTGGTCTTAACTGTCCGGCAACACTCTCAATAGTTAACGAACAGTTAATCGCTGCCACCAAACGTTAACGCGGCGCAATTGTTAGCAAATGTTTAACGGCTGCGGCGTTATCAAATCGTACAATTCAGGCTCTAAATTGTACATTTACAGGCCACCCACTCTAAAATTGCCGTTTCGACAAACCCAAATTGTACAGTATACCACCCTCTTTTGTACATTAGACCGCCAAACCCACAGCGCACGGTCGGTTAACCGACCAAACCCTTTCACAAATATTTTACAAAATAACGCTTTGTGATTTCGCAAACCTGTGCGACGATTCAGGTGAGTTCAACAAATGTAAAGGAGGTGATCTAGTGTCTAAGAAGATATTGGAGAGTGGTGTCGGAACAGCTTGGGAGGTCGCCCGTTAAGGCAACCCATGACGGTGTAAAACCGTCCAAGTGGATCGATCTGGTCTAACCGAGATCCCTCCTTAAATTTTCGAAAGGGCTGCCCATATTAGGGCGGCCCTTTTTCGTTCCCGCAATACCCTGTATAGAGGTGATATGGTTCGGATTAATGACGATATAACCCTGCAAGATTGGGAACTTAGCGAAAGCTTTATGCGCGCCTCTGGCCCTGGTGGTCAGAACGTCAATAAGGTATCCAGCGCCGTTGAATTGCGGTTTGAAGTTGAACGCAGTCCGTCCCTGACTGTGCCTGTGAAAATCCGCCTCAAACGACTGGCTGGCCGACGCTGGACACAAGACGGAGCACTGGTCCTGCAATGCGATGAAACCCGTAGCCAAGCCCGCAATCGTGAGATCGTGCGTCAACGCCTGAAAGACCTTATTTGTAAGGCGCTGGTAGCTCCAAAGCGTCGGATTGCGACCCGTCCAACTTTTGGGTCAATGAAGCGTCGGCTGAAGGCGAAAAAAGTCCGTGGCGAGGTAAAAACCAATCGCGGGCGCGTCGATCCCGATAGCTAAATTTTTGGCGTCGCTTTCTGGCATCTTTTGTCATCGGATTGGGTTAGAGTGAGGTGAAATTCATCTAACATTTGGACCTACATGCGCCCCACTGACCGGACCGGCCTTGCTATCGTTTTAAGCCTTGTTGCTTTGACGTTATTTGATTCAATGGGGCTGATCATCAAACATCTCTCAACCAGCTATTCCGCAGCCGAACTTTCGGCATGGCGTAATCTGTTTGGGCTGATCCCATCGGTGATTGCTTTGTGGTCCTCACGTGCATGGCGCACAGGTGGAAAACGCCTAAAAATCCGCCAATGGAAGCTGGCCTTGCTCCGTGGTGCGATCGTTACCTTTGCCCAACTCTGCTTCTATATGTCATTGGGATTAATGGCTTTTGCGACAGCGTCGACGATCACCTACGCCAGCGCATTGTTCACAACAGCGCTCGCAATTCCGATCCTTGGCGAACGGGTCGGTTGGGTGCGATGGACGGCAGTTTTGGTGGGTTTCGTTGGTGTCATTATGGTCGTTCAGCCGGGTGGCGACGGCTTCACGTTTTATGCGCTTTTACCATTGGCTGCTGCGGCATTCTACGCGCTTGTCGGCGTTACGGCACGCTTGTTTGACGACGACGTTCCTAGCCCGTTGGTCAATCTATATTCATCGATCACAGCAGTCATAGGGGCAGGTTTGATTGCCTACTTCTGGGGCGGTTTTCAACCTATAGCATCAGCCACCGATTTAGGCTGGATTATCGCGATGGGTGGTTTCGGTGGCACTGCGGTTTTGTTCTTGATCGTCAGCTACCGAATGACCGAACAAAGCAATTTGGCACCGTTCAGTTACTTCGGGATACCACTCGCGTTTTTCATGGGTTGGATGTTCTTTAACGAAGCCCCATGGAGCACCCTTTTCCCCGGCGCGATATTGATCGCAGCGGGTGGGTTGTTGATTGTGTGGCGTGAAAGGACCCGTTCTAAACAGGTCTAAACAAACACATCCTGTTCGGTCTGTTCGCCTACCCCAAACACACGTTTGTAGCGGATGATTTCAGCTTCGGGCCCCATCGCTTTGCGCGGGTTATCGGACAGTTTGACAGTTGGCTTTCCATTTGCCTCAACCGCCTTACAAACCAGTGAAAACGGGGCAAGTGCATCGTTTGGTACCAGGTCGCGGAAGTCGTTGGTCAGCAATGTGCCCCACCCGAATGATATCTTTGTTTTGCCGTTAAACTGTGCATGTAATTCTTTGACCTTGGCCACGTCTAAACCGTCGCTAAAGATCACCCGCTTTTCGCGTGGGTCCTCGCCCCGTGATGTCCACCAATCGATGGCGATCTGCGCTGCAGTTGCAGGGTCGCCGCTGTCGATACGGATACCCGTCCAGCCGTCCAGCCAATCAGGCGCTTTGTCCAAGAACCCTTGGGTTCCGTACGTGTCTGGTAAGATGATACGCAGGTTGCCATCATGCTCGTCCTGCCAGTCTTGCAATACGTCATATGGGGACTGTGCCAGCGCTGCATCGTCCTTGGCTAAGGCCGCATAAACCATAGGTAATTCATGGGCATTGGTGCCGATTGCCTCAAGTTCGCGGGTCATAGCAATCTTGCAATTTGAAGTGCCGGAAAACTTACTTCCCAATCCTTCGCGCATCGCTTGGGCGCACCAGTCTTGCCATAGATACGAATGCCGGCGGCGCGTGCCAAAATCAGCGATTGAAAGGTCTTCCAGACCACGCAACGTTTCGATCTTTTCCCATACGCGGGTCATCGCGCGGGCATACAAAATTTGCAGCTCAAACTTACCCATCTGGTCCAGAACCGCGCGTCCACGCAGCTCCATCAAGATAGCCAGCGCAGGGATTTCCCACAGCATAACCTCGTGCCATTTTCCCTCGAACGTCAGCTCGTATTGGTCACCGACGCGTTCAAGATGATAAGGTGGCAACCGCAGCCCTTCGAACCATTCCATGAAGTCAGGTGTGAACATCTGGCGCTTGCCGTAAAACGTATTACCGCGCAGCCACGTGCTTTCGCCACGACTAAGGGAAAGGGAACGTACATGATCAAGTTGCTCACGCAATTCGCCCTCGTCAATCAGATCCGCCAACGGGATGTGTTTGGAACGGTTGATCAAGCTAAACGTGACCTGTGTGTCAGGCTTGTTTCGAAAGATGCTTTGACACATCAATAGCTTGTAAAAGTCCGTGTCGATGAGGGACCGCACAATAGGATCGATCTTCCATTTGTGGTTCCAAACGCGTGTTGCAATATCGACCATTTTTGGGCTCCGGATAGCTTTAAGGCACTTTAATCAAACGAATTTGGCAGTTGCAAGTATCAGACGATTGTAACGCCTGCTGCCTTCATACCGCCAATGGCCGCCACCAGTGACCCATCCATGTCGATTGCGCGACATAGCGCCATATCCACCGTGACATCGAACCCCAGTTTGGTTGCATCAACTGCCGAAAAGTTTACGCAAAAATCTGTCGCCAGCCCGACTATCTTCAACTGGGTGATCCCACGTGTGCGTAGGTATCCCTCTAGCCCTGTTGGCGTCGTCTGGT
Source organism: Ascidiaceihabitans sp. (assembly GCA_047624005.1). Classification (GTDB taxonomy): domain Bacteria; phylum Pseudomonadota; class Alphaproteobacteria; order Rhodobacterales; family Rhodobacteraceae; genus Ascidiaceihabitans. Next base: position 17,040 of record JBLHPE010000018.1, on the reverse strand, counting down.
CGTTCTCGAAGAACGCGGAATAGCTGTCGATCGCAGGGTTATAGCCTTTGCGAATGATCATGTCGGCGCGGTCTTGATCTAAGGCCGGATGAAACAATGCGCCTTGTGATCTTTGGATGCAGTGATCGGGCCATAGAACCTGATCGCCATAAGGCATTGTTGTCATCTCAAACGGACCCCTACCATCGTGTGATGAGGCAAAGGAAGAATGGCCCGCTGGGTGCCAGTCTTGGGTCAGAATAACCGCACCCGAATTGGCCATCAATGCGTTGATCCCTGCGACGATTTCATCGCCACCAGCCACTGCAAGTGCCCCACCTGGGCAAAAGTCGTTTTGGACATCAATCACGATTAGGGCTTGGGTCATTGGGTACATTCCTTGTGTGGCTCATAACTGGGTAGGGTTCCAATACTGCGACGTCAATGCAAACCCCTTGTTCATGCGTGCGCTTAGGCGTATCTGGCTGCCCATGATTACAATTGCTGCCTTTTACCATTTCACCCGCTTTGATGATGCCGACGCGTTGCGTCCCGTTGTGCGCGCCCTTTGTAACGAACAAGACGTGAAGGGTACGATCCTGTTTGCCAGCGAGGGTTTGAACGGCACAATTGCTGGTCCACGCGCAGGTATCGATACGGTTCTCGCGCATTTGGCGCGCCTTCCGGGTTGCGGTGCGCTGGAATGGAAAGAGAGCTTTAGTGAGACGCAGATTTTCGGCAAAATCAAGGTACGGCTGAAGCGCGAGATCGTGACGATGGGCCAGCCTGATGTTGATCCATTGGCCCGTGTTGGAAACTACGTCCAAGCCGCCGATTGGAATGATCTGATTGCGCAGGACGACGTTGCCGTCATTGATACGCGCAACGATTACGAGGTAGCGATTGGCACATTTGACGGCGCGATTGATCCTGAGACGTCAACCTTTGGTCAGTTCCCTGGATGGTGGGAGGCGAACAAACACCGCTTTCATAATAAGAAGATTGCCATGTTTTGTACGGGCGGTATTCGGTGTGAGAAGTCGACCAACTATCTGTTGGGACAAGGTGTTAAGGACGTCTATCACTTAAAGGGTGGCATCCTGAAATACCTTGAAGAAGTGCCAGAGGCGCAAAGCACTTGGCAAGGCGATTGCTTTGTTTTCGATAACCGCGTCAGCGTGGGTCACGGGCTAAAAGTTGGTGAGCATACATTGTGCCATGCATGCCGTCGTCCGTTGTTTCCAGAGGATATGATGCGCTCCGAATTTTCTGTAGGTGTCAGTTGCCATCAGTGTGTTGACGAAACGTCTGATGCTGACAAAGATCGCTTTCGCGAACGCCAAAAGCAGATCGAATTGTCCCGTAAACGTGGCGAAGAACACATGGGTTCAGACGGTTCTTAACTGGCCTAAATTGCGTGGACGTCCGCGCATCAGCAGCCAAAGCATAATTGCGATGTTCAAACCGTTCCATGCAATCCCGTTGATGAATGCCAGTTGGTACGACCCACTTAAGTCATAGATCAAACCCGAAGACCAACCGCCCAGTGCCATGCCCATGATCGTTGCCATAAGTACAAATCCGACCCGGGCACCTGCTTCGCGTGCCGGCATGTATTCACGCACGATGACCGCATAGCTTGGGACGATGCCGCCTTGGCTTAGGCCGAAAACAAGGCTGACAACATAAAGCGAAATCAGCGCGTCTGAAGGCAGATATAAAAACAACGCAACACACTGTGCAAGTGACCCGATCAACAGCGTTTTGACCCCACCTAATTTGTCTGCCAGCAACCCGGAGACGAGCCGTGAACCAACGCCCCCTAGCAGCATCAGTGACAACATCTCTGCCCCAACGGCGGGTCCGTATCCAAGGTCGACGCAATAAGAAACGATGTGGACCTGTGGCATCGACATCGCCACACAGCAGCCGATCCCAGCGACGCCAAGCAGGCAAGCCAATGCCGTTGGCGAGAGTCCTGATGTTTTGGCATTGGCGGATGATATCGCCTCGGCTTGTGTGTGTGCATCCTGAGGTAACTTACGGCGCAAGATAAGGGCCAGTGGGATAACGACTGCCAGAGTCATAAAAGCAAGGATCATATAGACGCTGCGCCAACCTTGGGTGCTAAGCGTGTCTGCCAACACCAGCGTCCAAATTGATCCACTGAGATAATTACCGCTGGCAACAATTGCCATCGCGATACCGCGCCGTTTCATAAACCAGTGCGAGATATCTGCAATCAAAGGACCAAACCCGACTGCTGATGCTAGCCCGATCAACAATTGCGCAAACGACATCATGATAATCGATGTGCTAATGGTGGCAAGGTACAACCCTAACGCTACGCCCAATGCGGCGCCCACCAAGGATAGTGAAACACCAAACCGATCAACCGCTTTGCCAATGACAAAGTTGCCGACTCCAAAGCCGATCATAGTCAACGTATACGGTAGCGAGGCGCCTGCGCGGTCTACGCCGAACTCAAGCTGTACAGCAGGCATAATCGCGATGATTTCCCACATACCAGCGTTGATAATGATCGCCACAACCAATGTTATGATCATCCGTGTCCACGAATAACGGCTGTCTAAAACGGACGGCTTTCCCATTGGTTGCTCCTTTCAGTGCATCTGGTCTTAAATGCTAACTTGGTACAAGCCCCATTAACTTCACGACAATTGAAACTGTTAAGGCCTGCGTAACTGCTGGCTGCTAAATATTGGCTTGGGTGAATTAAGGGTGGTGGATATGGGTGCGCAAGCAAATGCGGCACCAGTTGTCATCATTAAACGTAAAAAAATTATCAAGAGCAGTGGGCATCATGGTGGTGCTTGGAAAGTCGCTTATGCGGATTTCGTAACTGCGATGATGGCTTTCTTTATGTTGATGTGGCTGCTGAATGCGACGACTGAAACACAAAAAAAGGGGCTCGCGGATTACTTTTCTCCGACGATTCCAATCAATCGAATTTCTGGCGGTGGTGACGGTACCTTCGGTGGCGACAGTGTTTTTTCCGAAAACACGCTGCCACAGATGGGTACGGGTGCTACGTCGATGCGACCCACTGAACAGAACCAAGCCCGCGGGGACTTGGGAACATCTGACGCAGACGGTGAAGACGCAGTGTCCCAAGATGTGCAGTTTGAATCACTAGAGGCTGAGCTGGTCGGACGTGGGGGGGAAAGTATGGTCATGGAAAATGCCTTGGAACATATCATTACCCGCGTGACAGACGAAGGGTTGGTGATTGAGGTTTTCGCAACACCGGATCAGCCATTATTTGATGTGGGCACGCAAAACCCCACCGATCTTTTGAAGACAATGATCTATATGATTGCCGATATTGCCAAGACCGTAACCAATGGAATTGCGATAGAGGGACACGTCCCTTCGGCCCCGATTGTCTTGGTCAATAATCCGGTTTGGGACAACTCAACAAGAGAAGCCGATGCCGTCCGTATGGTTTTCAAAGATATTGGGATGGACGAAAACCGAATTCGCCGTGTTACAGGCCATGCCGATCGCGAGCCGGTAACTAGGAATATGATGGCAGTTCGTAATAACCGAATTGAAATCATTATATTGCGGGAGTGAGAACAAAAAATAGCATTCATTTTAACTATTAGGGTGACGTTAAATCCAAGCCTCTATGCATGGTTCCAATACAATTTGGTACAGCAGGAAGGCATATCTATGACTATATCATCGTCACTTAATGCAGGGGTTGCAGGCTTGCAGTCTAACGCGACACGGCTTGCTTCAATTTCCGACAACATCGCGAATTCATCGACTTATGGATATAAGCGGGTGACAACCGATTTTGAATCTATGGTAATTTCATCATCGGGTGGCAGTTATTCTGCTGGTGGTGTGCGGGCAACAAATACGCGGCTTATTGATCAAGGTGGGTCATTGGTATCAACCTCTAATCCTACTGATCTGGCTGTGCGTGGCCGTGGCTTGTTACCCGTTGCACGAGCTGCGGAAGTTGGCGTTGCGAATGGCGACACACAAATGCTGCTGACCACGACAGGGTCGTTTCGGACAGATGCAGACGGGTATTTAGTGTCTCAATCAGGTCTTGTTCTGATGGGATGGCCAGCTTTGGGGGATGGATCGATCCCGAGTTATCCGCGTGATACGTCTGATGGCTTGGAGCCAATCCAGATTAATACGAACCAGTTTTCAGGTGAACCAACGACTTCGATGACATTGGGTGTCAATCTGCCAGCCACAGAGACAGAAGCTGGGCAACCGGGTGATACTGAAAGTCTTTCTATCGAGTACTTTGATAATCTAGGGACATCTGAGAGTATTGGTGTGACCTTTTCACCTACAGTACCAGTTTCGGGTTCGTCAAACGAATGGACGATGGTTTTAACTGATGGTGCACAGGGCGGTACGGTTATTGGCGAATATACTTTGACCTTTGATGATGGGCGCAGTGCGGGCGGTACTTTGGCATCAATTGCAACAACAAGTGGTGGAACATATGACCCTGTTTCCGGCGCAATTGTTGTAAATGTTGATGGTGGTCCGATTGAGATAAACATTGGTCGCATTGGCCAAAGCGATGGCCTAACCCAGCTGTCTGACAGTTTCGCACCAGTCTCTATTTCAAAAGATGGATCGTCAGTCGGAAACATGACCGGTGTTGAAGTCGACGCCAATGGGTATGTGCATGCCTTCTTTGATACAGGGATTACACGGACTATTTATCAGGTCCCACTTATTGATTTGCCAAACCCGAACGGAATGGTCGCACTTGACCAACAAACTTATTTGCCGTCGCCAGACAGCGGTTCGTATTTTCTGTGGGATGCTGGTGATGGCCCAACTGGGGATATAGTGGCTTACGCGCGTGAAGAATCTGCCACGGATGTCGCTGGCGAGTTGACGGATATGATCCAGACGCAGCGCGCATATTCCTCCAACGCCAAAGTCATCCAGACGGTGGATGAAATGTTGCAAGAAACAACGAATATCAAACGATAGTTGGCTCTTTCAATCCTAACTAGATCGGTGAGGTTTCAATGACAATTTCAGGTGCGCTAAACAACGCTATGACAGGGCTTCGGGCGGCGGGTCGTGCAACTCAGGTTGTGTCTTCCAACCTATCCAACGCGTTGACGGAAGGCTACGGGGTACGAAGCCTAGAACTCTCGTCGCAATCCATGGGGGGGCTTGGCGGGGTACGTATTGATGGAATCACGCGTAACGTCGATCCGGCTTTGATAGCTGATCGGCAAATGGCCAGCGCTGCATATGCGAACCAAAGAACGACCTTGAATTTCATGTCAGCGTTGGATCGCTTGGTTGGCACGCCGGATCAAGTGGGGGCACTGACGCAGCAAATCTCGGCGTTCGAGACCAGCCTTATTACCGCGGCCAGCCGCCCTGATGCACCTGATCGGCTGGCCACAGCAGTAAATTCAGCGCGGGATCTTGCAACGACGATTAATCGCGGATCCACTGGGATTCAGGAGCAAAGGACTCAGGCAGACGGATCAATAGCGGAACAAGTCACAAGGCTGAATAGTGCGCTTTCTGAATTGCAGACCCTCAACGGTCAAATCACCAAAGCACACATGAGGGGTGCTGATAATACGTCTTTTAGGGATTTCCAGCAAAAGCTTGTTGATGAAATCAGTATGATCGTACCGGTGAAAACAGTGCTTAGACCGAATGGCGCGATTGCACTGTTTACGTCAGCCGGATCAGCTCTGCTTGATGGAAAAGCAGCAGAAGTTGGGTTTGAACCCGTAAACCTTGTTGGGGCGGGTATGTCATTGGAGGCTGGCAGCTTGTCTGGATTAACGGTCAATGGGGTTAATGTCAGGACTGGCCCAGACAATGGCGCGTTACGTGGTGGATCCTTAAGTGCACAATTTGAGGTTCGTGATCATCTGGCTCCTCAAGCACAAAAACAACTCGATGCAGTCGCTCGTGACCTTATCGAGAGATTTGAAACACTGGCACCAAGATCGCCAATGGGTGACCCGTTACCAGGTTTGTTTACAGACAACAGCAATCGGTTTGATGCTCTAGACGAGATAGGGTTGGCGGGACGGCTTAGCATCAATCAACTTGTTGATCCAAACCGGGGTGGCGAAACGTGGAGACTGCGTGATGGGTTAGATGCGACGACACCGGGTGAAGTAGGCAATGCAACCATTTTGCAATCATTGGGCGATGTAATGTCCGTCGCGCGCCAACCTGCTTCTGGTGAATTTGGGACGGGGTCGCTGACCGCCGTTAACATGTCATCCTCTATGATTTCGTTGTTTGCGAGCGATAGAACAAACAACGAGCAACATCTTAGCTTTGCTTCTGTCCAGCTGAATGAGTTGACCCAACAAGAGTTGGCAAATGGTGTCGACAGTGACGCTGAGCTACAACGGCTGATTTTGATCGAGCAGGCATACGCAGCCAACGCGCGGATGATTCAAACGGTCGATGAAATGATGCAAACACTGCTGAGGATTTAGATATGAATGGTCTTTCACTGGGCGATCTTGCGACTTCGTTTATGCTACAGAATCGTGGATCTGCACTCAAAAATGAAATGTCGCGACTAACGCAAGAATTGACCAGCGGTCAAGTCTCTGACGTCAAAAGCGTGCTGGATGGCAACTACAGTTATCTCACCGGCATCGAATCAAGCATGTCGAGGCTTCAGGGGTATAAGACAGCCACTGCTGAAGCGGCACAGTTTGCGGGGTCGATGCAATCGGTTCTCGAAAAAATTCAAGAATCCACTTCAAATTTGGGGACCAGTCTTATTCTAGTATCGAGTGGCGGTTTGGACAATGTGGTGCAGCAATCTGGCAACGAAGCATTTGCCACGCTCCAAAGCACTATGAGTGCCTTTAACACTGATATAGCTGGACGCAGCCTGTTTTCTGGCGCTGCCAGTGATCAACCCGCTCTTGGAAGCGCTGATGATCTGATGACAGAATTGCGCTCCAACGTGATAGGAATCAGCGGTTCGGTGGCAAAAATTTCTGCGATACAGAATTGGTTTGATGATCCTGCTGGGTTTGATGCTCTGACTTATAGTGGATCAAATACAGGAATTTCGCCCTTTCAGCTGACTGACTCTGAAACGCTTTCTTTGGATATTAAGGCGACAAATACGGGGCTAAAAGATACGCTGATGAATCTAGCCATTGCTACCATTGCTGCCGATGAAGCACTTACATTCAACCATTCAGAGCGAAGCGCATTGTTGTTAGCTGCAGGTGAAGGAATGATGCAAAATCAGGACGATTTGACATCGTTAAGGGCGCAAATTGGCTTCGCAGAAGCACGAATTGACAACATGGCGATCCGGAATGCTAGTGAGAGTGTCTCGTTAGAGTACGCAAAGGGAACTCTATTAGCGGCCGATCCATACGAGACGGCAACGCGATTGGAAGAGGTTCAGTTCCAACTTCAGAGCCTTTACGCAGTGACTGTAAAGGCATCGCAACTTTCTTTGGTGAACTTCCTATGATGATATTGCGCGCCTTCCTGTTTTTTGTACTTTCTGCTTTGTCAGCAACCGGCGGGACTGTCCGTATTAAAGATCTTGTCGAATTTGACGGTGTTCGCGGCAATGACCTTGTTGGATATGGATTGGTGGTCGGTTTGAATGGGACCGGCGACGGTCTGCGAAATTCACCTTTTACAGAAGAGATCATGTCCAACATTCTTGAGCGACTTGGCGTAAACGTCAGTGGCGAACAATTTCGTCCTAAAAATGTCGCAGCAGTTTTAGTGACTGCAAGCCTACCAGCATTTTCGCGGGCAGGTGCGAAAATTGATGTAACTGTATCGGCTATTGGGGATTCTAAAAGCTTACTAGGTGGTACGTTGATAATGACCCCGCTGAACGCTGCAGATGGTGAAATATATGCGGTTGCGCAGGGCAGTATTATTGCAGGTGGTGCTGTTGCGGAAGGGGATGGCGCGGCTGTGACAAAGGGTGTGCCGACAGCGGGTGTTATTCCCGCAGGAGCACGCGTCGAGCGAGAAATTGACTTCGTCTTGGATGATTTGATGCAAGTTCGCTTGGCTCTTAGAGAGGCCGATTTTACAACTGCAGTTCGTATTGAGCAGGCGATAAATGCAAACTTTGGTCGACAGGTTGCCTTGATGACAGATTCTGGAACTGTATCTTTGGACATCCCGCTGACCAAAATGAAATCTGTTGCGCACGCTTTAGGTCGTGTCGAGAATATTGAAATTGTACCCGAGCGGAAGGCACGTGTCGTCGTTGATCAACGATCTGGTACAATCGTTATGGGTGAAGATGTTAGAATTTCCCGCGTCGCCGTTTCGCAAGGTAACCTGGTCCTTCGTATTCAGGAGGCGCCGCTTGCTGTTCAGCCTAATCCATTCGCTGAAGGCGAAACTGTTGTTGTCCCGCGGACAGAGGTTGCGCTGGAAGAAGAACCTGGAATTGGATTGGCTGAAGTACCGGCAGGTGCATCTCTCTCAGAGGTCATCGCAGGACTAAATGCGCTGGGCGTCGCGCCTCGCGATATGATCGACATTTTGAAAAGCATCAAAGCCGCTGGTGCGCTACATGCGGAATTTATCGTAAATTAAATAGGAAAGATAAGCAAAGTTCTGTTGGCGCAAACCTTTTTAGTGTTTGCGCCAACAAGAAAGTTTAAAAATCAAGGTTTTCAACGCTTAGCGCGTTTTTCTGAATGAACTCACGTCGTGGTTCAACAACGTCACCCATCAGCTTAGTGAACAAATCATCTGCTTCAGCCAAATCGGCGACTTGAACTTGTAGTAATGTTCGGGCGTCAGGGTCTAATGTTGTTTCCCATAATTGATCAGGATTCATTTCTCCTAGGCCTTTATATCTTTGTAAAGACAACCCTTTTTCGCCTTCGGTCAAAACGGCATCTAGTAAACCGACGGGCCCGTGTATGACTTGTGAACGATCTTTGCGGACTAAAGTTGCAGGCAGTTCGTAAACATCCTGCAAGCTTTTGGTGAAGCTGCCAGTTTTGCGTGTTTCACCAGAACGAAGCATTGGGCCGTCTAATGTACGAACTTCTTCAACGCCACGCAAAATACGTGCCAGTCTAATCCCATTATCTTGAGTAATCCGACCTTGCCAACCTTTTTCATATTCTAGGGCGATAAGGTTCAAACGTGTCGCCACCTTGTCTGCGGTGCCTTGCAGATCAGCATCAACCGCACCTGGAATAAATGCACCAGCAATCGCGGCCTGTTCCAGAATATGACGGGGGTAATGAGTTGGAAACGCTTGAAAGACCCGGCGCAATTGGCGGGCTTCTTCAACAACCCGAACCAAGTCTTGCCCAGATATTTCTTCACCATTGCCTTGGCGCAGAATTGCACCTTCAATGCCCTGCTGAACCAAATAATCGTCCATCTCGGCTTGGTCTTTTAAATAGACTTCGGAGCGGCCGCGCGAAACTTTGTAAAGTGGTGGTTGGGCTATATAGAGGTGCCCGTTCTCGATCAGTTGTGGCATTTGACGGAAGAAGAACGTCAACAGGAGCGTTCGAATGTGGGCCCCGTCAACATCAGCATCGGTCATAATTACGATTTTATGATAGCGTAATTTTGCAATGTTGAATTCATCACGTCCAATGCCGGTGCCCAGCGCCATAACCATGTTCCCAATTTCTTGAGACCCAAGCATACGGTCAAAACGTGCGCGCTCTACGTTTAGGATTTTGCCTTTAAGTGGCAAAATGGCCTGCGTTTTACGGTCACGACCCGTTTGTGCGGAACCGCCAGCACTGTCACCCTCCACCAGGAAGATTTCTGTATTAACAGGATCTTTGTCTGAACAGTCCTTAAGTTTAGAACTGAGGAAGTTCATATCCATTGGGTTTTTACGGCGTGTTAGGTCCCGGGCTTTGCGTGCAGCTTCACGGGCCAAAGCGGCTTCAATGATTTTGCCAACAATGATCTTTGCTTCAGTCGGATTTTCTTCGAACCATTCCGCCAACTTTTCGTTCACCAAACCCTCAACGGCTGGGCGTACTTCGGAGCTGACCAATTTATCTTTAGTTTGGGAGCTGAACTTTGGATCGGGAACTTTAACGGACAAAACGCAAGTCAGTCCTTCACGCGCATCATCGCCCGTAAACGAGATCTTCTCCCGTTTCGCAATTCCAGTCGCTTGTGCATAGTTGTTGATTGTTCGAGTTAAGGCACCTCGGAAGCCTGCCAGGTGTGCGCCGCCATCGCGCTGCGGGATGTTGTTGGTAAATGGCAAGACGTTTTCGTGGTAGCTATCGTTCCACCACATCGCAACTTCAACAACGATGTCGTCCCGTTCGCCTATGATGTAAATTGGCTCGGGCATTACCGTCGCTTTTGATCGATCAAGATACTTTACGAACTCTTTCACGCCACCTTCATAAAACAACTCAGAACGTAAGGGTTCGACCGGACGATTGTCCATCAAGATGATGCGAACACCTGAGTTTAAGAATGCCAACTCACGCAGTCGTTTTTCCAATGTCTCGAACGAGTATTCGAGGTCCGAAAAAGTATCAGTCGAGGCCAAAAAGCGCACTTCTGTACCTGTCCGGTCACCACAGTCACCGACCACCTTGAGGTGTTCAACCGTGTCGCCGTGCGAAAAGCGCGCAACGTGTTCTTTTCCATTGCGCCAAATCCGTAAATCTAATTCCACGGACAATGCGTTTACAACTGAAACACCAACCCCGTGTAGTCCGCCTGAAACCTTGTAAGAATTGCTGTCAAATTTACCGCCTGCGTGCAGCTGGGTCATAATGACCTCTGCCGCTGAAACACCTTCTTCTTCGTGAATGCCGACAGGGATGCCACGCCCATTGTCGCTGACCGAAACTGATGAGTCAGCGTTAATAATAACAGTAACTGCATCGGCGTGACCCGCCAACGCTTCGTCGATACCGTTGTCTACAACTTCGTAAACCATGTGGTGCAGACCAGACCCGTCATCGGTGTCACCAATGTACATGCCAGGACGCTTTTTGACGGCCTCTAACCCTCTGAGAACTTTGATGGAATCTGCGCCATACTCTTCGGGAACTTGCTTGTCGTCGGCCATGCCATCGCACCTTTATTATTTAACCAATTTATAAGGTTTTTTGAGAGGATTGTCACGTGCAAGCCGCAAGATTCTGTATCAGAAGACGGCGATGATCATACCAACGATGATAAGCAAAATGCCGGACCCAATGTTGAACCTTTTCAACACGACAGGAGAGGACATTAAATTCCGCATCTGGCCGACAAAACCTGCCATCATCAGATTTCCGACAAGCGGAATTGTGACCGAGACTAAAATGATAATAGCAACATCAGTAGCGGTCACGCTGCGCAAATCGAAAAACCCAGGCAAGACGCCCATATAAAACAACACCGCTTTCGGGTTCCCCAAGATTGCAGCGATTCCAGCCAGAAATCCCGCCCACATTCCAGGTCTGGTCAGTCTGCTGTTGCTTGAAATAGCTTTGCCTGCTTGGCGGATTAAAGCCCACCCCATTAAAATGAACACGCCACATGCGACCCAGCGCAGAACCGCCATAAAGGTGTCGAACACGGATAGAATCCAAGAAATACCTAGTACAGCGACCAGCGGCCAAACGATATCGCCTACCGCGACGCCAACGGCCAATGGCCAGGCTGCGTGAAACCCACCGGATAAGCCGCGTGCGGTCAAAGCAAGCCATACAGGACCAGGCGTTAGGAAAAGAATGAAAAGTGCGCCGCAGTAAAGTATCAAATCATTGGGATTAAGGGTCATTGGACATCTCTTACGATAGACGCTCCACCCTCTTCAGTGACCTCTAGATACTGCGCTCTAGGTCCCAAACTGTCGAACAACTCGGTCCCTGTTCCCGTCATCCACGCTTGCGCCCCTAGTGCGGCGATTTCATCGTACAGGGACGCGCGGCGTTCGGCATCAAGGTGCGCTGCAACTTCGTCGAGGAGTAAGAGAGGGGGGGCGCCAAAGTCTTGTGCTAAAGCCCGCGCATTGGCGAGGATGAGGGAGACCAGCAACGCCTTCTGTTCGCCAGTCGAACAATCGCGTGCCGGTACGCCTTTGGTCACATAGGTTCCGATTAAATCGGCACGATGCGGTCCAATTAGGGTCCGGCCTGCTGCAAGATCACGTGATCTATTGTCAGCCAAAGCACTGGATAGATCATCTACAGTAGCAGGTAGGGGCCCCTCTGCATAACTCAGTTCCAAGGATGCGACAGGAAATGCGGTATGGGCATCGTTTTGTGCAGTCTCAAGTTGGGCCAATGCGGCCAGCCGATTGGCATGGATCGCGACGCCAGTTTCTGCCATTGTTACCTCAAGTGCGGTGTACCAATGTGGATCGCGCACCATGTCTTTCAGCAGCCGATTACGTTCACGCATTGCTTTGTCATAGGTCAATGAAAGTTCCGCGTGCCTTGGCTCAAAGCTTAATGTCATGCGGTCCAGAAACCTGCGGCGTCCTTCCGCTCCTTCGATCCACAAACGGTCCATCGATGGAATTAGCCAAAGAACGCGGGCTATGCGACCTAATGCGATTTGTGGCGTTGCTTTCTCATCGATACGGACCTGGCGCGCGGCCCCTGCTTCGGACCAAATGTCGATTTCATGCGTTTGGGAAGGGGAATGTAGGACGCCGCTAATCTTCCAACCCAAAGCCTCTGGCCGGCGGGCCATATCCTCCGCACTTGCGCGACGAAAACCACGACCGGGTGAGAAAAGCGAGACAGCCTCAAGGATATTCGTTTTACCAGCACCGTTAGGGCCGAAAATCGCTACAGGACGCTCATCGACAGAAATCCGAGCAATCTTATGAGATCGGAAATGTGAAATAACTAACGACGAAAGGTACAGCGACATATCCGCCCCTTTCCAAGGTTTGAAATCAGTCTGATGAGCGGTAAAAGTTTAAACGCGCATTGGCATGACAACATAGACTGCCGAATGGTCGTTACCTTCACGCATCAATGTTGGATCACCGGAAGAATTAAACATGAATACCGCATTCTCGCGATCAACTTGGTTTGCAATTTCGAGCAGGTACTTCGCGTTGAAGCCAATTTCTAAACGTTCGTCGCTGTACGCAACTGCCAATTCTTCTTCGGCGGCGCCACTGTCCGGTGCATTAACTGACAGGATCAAACGGTCTTCGTCCAACTGTAGTTTTACAGCGCGTGAACGTTCGGACGAAACAGTTGCCACACGATCGACAGCTTTTGCAAAATCAGCAGCATCAACTTCCATCTTACGTGTGTTCCCTTGTGGAATAACGCGTGTGTAATCGGGGAATGTGCCGTCGATCACCTTTGATGTCAGCGTAATATTTGGGGTCGCAAACCGAACCTTTGTCTCTGATACGGAGACGGCGATCATCATATCATCATCATCTAGAAGTTTGCGCATTTCGCCGACAGTTTTGCGTGGAACAATAACGCCTGGCATATCCGCAGCACCATCAGGCATTTCCGCGTCAATGCGAGCCAAACGGTGGCCATCGGTGGCGACGCAACGCAGCACTTTGCCGCCATCTGCATCAGAAATGTGCATATAAACGCCGTTCAAATAGTAACGCGTTTCTTCTGTAGAAATTGCGAACTTTGATTTATCGAACAGGCGGCGCAAGACGGGCGCTGGTGCGCTGAAATTCGATTCATATTCGGAAGACGCCATCACAGGAAAATCTTCGCGCGGCAAAGTTGCCAATGAGAAGTTCGAGCGTCCGGCTTCAACTGTCAAACGACCCGCAGCGCTGTCAGCGGTCAAAGTGACCAATGCGCCATCTGGCAGTTTGCGAACAATTTCGTGTAGCGTGGTCGCAGACACTGTTGTCGCACCTGCGCGTTCAACTTGTGCTGGGGCTTTGTCGACCACTTCGATATCCAGATCGGTGGCACGAAAGGATACATCTGATCCTTCGGCTTCAATTAAGACATTTGCAAGGATTGGAATGGTGTTGCGCCGCTCTACAACTGACTGCGCTTGGGCCACTGCTTTTAGCAGGTCACTGCGTTCGATACTGATTTTCATGTGGCTTCTCCAATCCCGATGGTCGGGACTGATAAAATACCCTGTCCCGCCATATTCTCAAGCGTTTAATTGGTTTTGATGCGGATTAGCAGGGCCGTCAAGCAAAGCAGTGCATAACGTGACTTTTTTGACTTATGCTTCCAGCGAACGGCGCAGCAACTCAAGGTCTTCTGCGATCTGACCGTCTTGAACCTTTAGTTCTTCGATCCGACGTACACCATGCATGACGGTAGTATGGTCACGTCCGCCGAAACGGCGCCCGATTTCAGGCAACGAACGGCTGGTCATGTGTTTGCAAAGATACATCGCGACCTGACGCGGACGGGCATAACTGCGCAATCGCTTTGGACCGATCATATCGCTGAGGCGAATGTTATAGTGATCCGAAACCTTGCGCTGAATCTCCTCGACCGTTATTTTACGCTCTGAGGCACGAAGAACGTCTGCGAGGCAATCTTGGGTCAGTTCCAAATTAATCTCGCGACCAACCAACGAAGCGAATGCAAAAAGTCGCGTTAAAGCACCTTCAAGGACACGCACATTGGTCGAAATACGATGTGCAAGAAATTCTAAAACGCCATCTTCGACTTGCAAACCCGGGTAATTAATCTGCTGCATTTCGACTTTGCTTTGTAGGATACCAAGACGTAATTCGTAATCAGTAGGATGTAGGTCGACGACCAAGCCGCATTGTAGACGCGATTTTACGCGGTCTTCCAAATCCTTGATTTCGCCCGGAGCGCGATCTGCCGAGATGATGATCTGCTTGTTCTGATCAACCAAAGCGTTGAAGGTGTGAAAGAACTCTTCTTGGGTGCTGTCTTTGCCAGCGATAAATTGAACATCATCAACCATTAAGACATCCACAGAGCGGAAGATTTCTTTGAAATCCATCATCTTTCGATCCCGCAAGGCCTGCACAAAGCGATACATGAATTGTTCGGCCGACAAATACAGTACGTTCAGGTCTGGTCGTGTTGTTTGTAACTCCAACGCAATCGCATGCATCAGGTGCGTTTTGCCTAAACCAACACCACCGTAAAGAAATAATGGATTAAATGTGACGGGGCCACCCTCGGCAACACGTTTAGCAGCTGCGTGGGCCAGTTCGTTTGGTTTACCAACAACAAAACTGTCGAAAGTGAAACGTTTATCCAAAGGGGCAGTGTTCAAAGGTGAGCGGGACGGTGCAGCATTTGTGACTGACGCAGTTGCTTTCGTCGAAACAGGGCGTTTTTGCGGATGGGTTGGGACGGCAAAGCTAAGACGGCAGACCGAAGAATCTATACCACGTAGCTCGTGCAAAATTGCTTCAGAGAAATTCTGACTAACGTAGTTTCCAAGAAAATTAGTGGGAACATGGAACGTCGCAATCCCATCTTGTAGGTCACGAAATTTGAGCGGTTCGATCCACGTCTTGAAGTTATTTTGACCTACTGATTTATGCAGCCGTTGGCTCAGCTGTCCCCATTCTTCTTGTATCATAAGTCTTATACCGCCCGTTTAACTATTCCTGCCGAATGGGTTGAAGGGCCCAATCGATTTGCCCACAACACACGTTGCCTTAGGACGAAAGGATGGTGCCCGTTCCCAATGAGAAACAGGTTCCTTTCGTTTGGATTTTTACAGACAGAGCATCAGGCCAATCGAACCACTTGCGTGATTTCCAGATCAAACCATTACTTTCCGCACACCAATTTTATCGACAGGCCCACATTGTCTAAGCAATGTAACGCAGACACCAGAGCAACGCAGCTTAATGTGCTCTGACTTCCAGCCCAACTGTTCCGTCCCAGAAACCGTTGGATTTGAACTGTCCCCCCAAGGCGAAGTGAATCGCTAAGACAGTGGTAGCAACTTCGTGAGTGGTGCGGCAACAGAACTTCATTGTTGACTCAGGGATTCTTTAAAAAGAATCTATGGGGCAATTATTTAGATTACATGAATCAAAAAAGGCGCCGCAAATTGCGACGCCTTTTGTATCAATATTTCCGTGTGGTTAAGCGATTGCTTTAACCCGTTTGGAAAGACGTGACACTTTACGTGCCACTGTATTCTTGTGATAGATGCCTTTGGTCACGCCACGCATCAGCTCAGGCTGTGCAGCGCGAAGGGCTGTGCTTGCTGCGTCTTTGTCACCTGATTCGATGGCTTCTTCGACGGCACGCAGGAATGTGCGAATGCGCGAACGACGCGCTTTGTTGATTGCTGCACGACGTTCGTTTTGACGTGCGCGTTTCTTGGCTTGAGGCGTATTTGCCATTTTATCTCGTCCCGTTTCATGTTCGGTGCGGTAGTTTATGCAGCAAGCTGCGGCGAAGTTGGGTAATTAGGCGCGACTGGGTCATGAGTCAACCAATGATTGGCGTCACTTGTCGCGGAATTGTGGTTCGCGTTTTTCAAGGAAGGCTGACATACCCTCTGATTGATCTTCCGTCGCAAAAAGTGAATGGAAAACGCGACGTTCAAACAACAATCCTTCGCGCAATGAGACCTCATAAGAACGATTCACTGATTCTTTTACAGCCATCGTCGTGATCATCGATTTCTCTGCTATTTTTTGGGCAGCGCCTAACGCTTCGTCCAGCAGTTTCTTGGTGGGCACAATACGGCTAACAAGGCCGCTGCGTTCCGCCTCATCTGCGTCCATAAAGCGTCCGGTTAGATTCATATCCATCGCTTTGGATTTACCCACGAAACGGGTCAAGCGCTGTGTGCCACCAATACCGGCCATCACACCAAGGTTAATTTCAGGTTGACCAAACTTGGCCGTCTCTGAGCAAATGATGAAGTCACACATCATTGCCAATTCAGCGCCGCCACCTAAGGCATAACCAGAAACGGCTGCGATGATTGGCTTGCGGACGCGTAAGATCTGCTCGGTTTCTGGGGTGAACAAATCACCAATGAAGGCTTCAACAAAAGTTTTGTCGCGCATCATCGCAATATCCGCACCAGCGGCGAAAGCTTTTTCAGATCCGGTCAGAACAATGCAGCGCACCTTTTCATTTTCTTGGC
>JBLHPE010000017.1:0-39442 GCA_047624005.1 Ascidiaceihabitans sp. | reverse complement strand
AAGCCATTCTGAAGTTCTTTCGGAAAATTATCCCAGAGCAATGGCACAACTTCCGAAATCAGGTCACTGATAACTTCCGCATCATCTCAGAACAAAATCTTCGGGTTTTGGAGTGAGCGGTGTATATTTGTTTTTTCTTTAAAATTGACGCGCGTGTGCTTTTAGAGCCCGTAGACCGCATTCGATCCGGACCGGATCCAATTTCAAGTGGTTTTTTGACTGACTTCCTCGGGACTGGAACACGGAACTTGCCCGAAGAGACATTCCCAAACGGATTTTATCGTTTTACAAGACGCAGCTTCTTGGAAGCCGATAAATTTCTCATCGGGTTGGTCTATGTTAAGCGCGAAAACTCAAACACCTATATTCGCGGATATGAGGCAAAAGCAGCGATGGAAGCTCAAGGCATTCCTGACACTCGCAACACCCGTGAATTCCGTGGTTTGGTTCTTCAACAAGAAGAAGGCGTGGCAGCACTTATATCGCGACGCAACTCAATGACCTCCTCCTTTAATTATCTGCACAGGGTGGCGTCCTTCGAGAACAACTTTTGGGTTGGATATGTGACCCGCACGGTTCGCGAATCTTCTGCAGGCGACCGCGTAACCCGCTTGGTTTATGAACACTTGGGCTCTAGCCTGTCCAAAGCGCGTGAAGCGGCGGCGATAACTGGCTATTGCGACATTGAAGATGTCAGCCCGTTTCATCGCCGTCTCCTTCAACCCAATGATCCATTTCGCTAGGTCTGAAGATGTGATTTGTCGCCCGTAGAAAAGTTGGGTCGCTGGCGCACATGTTTTATGTCAACCCAACGTTAGTGTTGTTCCATCATATGTACGGAGCAATAAGATGGAACACGCCACCAATATCACAGCTGTCCGCCGCCCAATAAGCGAAGCAAATGGGCTTCCCAATGCCCATTACATTGACCCAAATATCTTTGAAGAAGAAAAACATGCGGTCTTGTTTTCTGGATGGTCGGGATTGGGTGTCGCGGCAGATGTTCCAGAAATCGGCGATGCGGTCCCCCTGACGTTCTTGAATATTCCATTGCTGATGTTGCGCGACAAAACGGGTGCGGTTCGTGTCTTCCAAAACACCTGTCGACATCGTGGTATGATCTTGGTCGATTCACCACGCAAAATTGAAGGGGCTATTCGCTGCCCCTATCACAGTTGGTGTTATTCGACTGAAGGGCGCTTGATCAGCACCCCGCATGTTGGCGGACCCGGTCAAAACACCCACGCTGGCATTGATCGCGCGTTGCTCGGCCTGATCGAAATCCGAAGTCATACTTGGATGGATGTGGTGTGGATTAATATATCCGGCGACGCCCCTGAATTTGTAGAAGCAAACGCCAACCTTTTGGCGCGTTGGGAAGAATTTGACAAACCACTGTTTCATGGAGGCGCAAACAGCAATTTCCAACTGACTTTGAACTGCAACTGGAAACTCGCCGTCGAGAACTACTGCGAGAGTTACCATTTGCCTTGGGTTCATCCTGGACTGAACAGTTACTCCCGTCTGGAGGATCATTACCATATCGAAGAAGCTGGCCATTATTCCGGTCAAGGAACTTTGGTCTATCGTCAACTCAAAGATGAGAATGGCAATACATTTCCAGATTTCGAAGGTGTCTCTAAAAAGTGGGATACTGCCGCGGAATACATTACTGCCTTCCCTAACGTTTTGATGGGCGTTCATCGGGATCACACATATGCGATCATATTGGTACCCGAAGGACCCGAGAAAACCGTTGAAAATATTCACATCTACTATTCCCAACCAAACACCGACGAAAAGCTGCGCGAACAAAACACAAATCAATGGAAAGGCGTGTTCCAAGAGGATGTCTTTGTTGTTGAAGGGATGCAACGCGGGCGCCATGCTCCGCAATTCGACGGTGGGCGATTTTCACCAGCAATGGACGGCCCAACGCATCTTTTCCACGCATGGGTAGCTGGGCGCATTCAAAGCCATCGAGACGCAAAAATGGCAGCTGAATGATCACTCTGGATGCGCAACTTTTGGCAGCGCATGATAAGAATGACGCTGCCGCACTGGTTAATTTATACACCCAAGCGGCAGATCAATCAGACGACGTTGACGCAACCTGCTTTTACCTGACTCACGCTTACGTATTCGCCCTTGAATTGGGTAGCTATAAAGCCGTGAATTTACGGGACAGACTGGTTGCCCATGGCCGCGAACCCACTGCCAATTAGAAAAGGGGTTGGCGTTTTTGGGGCCAAAGTGTTGCGTCATGCCATGTCTTGGCAAACTGCAACAACTTTGCATCCGACCCACGCTTCCCGATCAGTTGCAGCCCCATCGGCAGATCATTCGGTCCACCAAACCCAATTGGGACATTGACCACCGGCAATCCTAGTAATCCCGGTGCAATGACAACTTCCATCCACCGGTGATAGGTATCCATGTCTTGGCCATTGATTGATGCAGGGTTTATCAAACCGACGTCAAAGGGCCAAACCTGTGCAGATGGTAGAACCAGAACATCATAGATTTCAAAAAGCGCAGCGGCTTTTATGAACCAAGCAGAGCGGGTTGTACTGGCTTTGTGAACCTCTAAGGCAGACATCGCCAAGCCACGTTCGATTTCGTAAATAGCGGCAGGTTTTAGTTTCGGACGCTTGGTTGGGTCGTTATAAAGGTCAGCCATCCCCATCCCCACAGCAAAGCTGCGCAGTGTTATCCAACTGTCCCATATCGCAGCAGCAGAGAATGATGGCTTAACCTCTGAGACGTCCCAACCAAGGCCAGACATCTGCCCAAGCGCGGATTGTGCCAAGTCATCGATGCCTGCCTCATAGGCGTACGCCCCGCCCCAATTTCCAAGCCATCCAATGCGGGCCTCACTGACGTCTTCATTGATTGTTGGATAGGCTCGAGGCTGGTCAATCCCTAAGGGATGACGCGGATCACTGCCTGCCATCGTATCAAGCAGTGCGGCCAAATCCGAAGGATCACGCGCCATCGGCCCGTTCGTGGCCAGATGATGAAGAAACGTGTCGTCTTTGGGCTCGGATGGAACCAAACCAAAAGTTGGACGCATCCCATAGACGTTGTTCCAAGCGGCTGGGTTGCGCAGCGACCCCATCATATCCGACCCGTCTGCCACACTTAACATACCCGTCGCCAGCGCCGCAGCTGCGCCACCAGAAGACCCCCCAGCGGACTTAGTCTGGTCGTAGGGGTTCTTCGTCGCGCCAAAGACCGGGTTAAACGTATGGCTGCCCAACCCAAACTCAGGCGTATTGGTTTTACCAATCACCAAAGCACCAGCGGCCTTCAAACGCGTGACAAGAATATCATCGGTTGCTGACACGCTATTGGCAAAAAGCGGTGACCCCATCGACGTTGGCAAACCTGCAGCATTTCCCAAATCTTTGATCGCAATCGGTATGCCATGTAACCACCCCTTACGCTCTGCGTTGTCTGCGCCGCGCGCCTCTGCAAGCAGATCATCGCCGTCGCGCAGCGAAACGATTGCATTGATCTCCCCGTTTACCGCACAGATCCTCTCCAAAGTGGATTGCATCAGCTCAACAGCGGAGATTTCTCTCGTTTTAAGGCGTGACGATTGGCTTAGTGCGGTTTCATAATTGAACTTATTCATCCCACTATGAGACCCTCACCAATCCAATGACGCAAGAGGCTTAATTGCCAAACAAATCCCCAAGTGGGGACCATGCCCGCTGGTCTGGCACGTGGAGGCGCACAATGTCACCAACACGAACTAAACCTTCGCGTTCGACCCATGCCGTGACACCGCGTTTACCGACGGCTGCTGGTTTGAACTTAGCACCGAACCCTTCATGCTCCATCTCGATCTCACGACTGGGCAAGACACAGGGCCGATTGAGCATATCAACGGCGATCGTCGCACCGCTGGTTTCGCATTGAAGACGGGATGACGGCGGAACATGTGTGAAGTCAGCGATTCCCTCCACAATCATCGATACGCCAAGCAACCTAGGATCGATATCAGACAAGCCCATTGTCGTCGCAATCTGTGCAATCTCTTCAGCCGACATCACACTCAGTTGGCGGACATTGTTGATGGTGGTGCCTCTGGGGTGCTGCGATGTTACGCGTCCACATGACGGACGTGTCAAACCACTATGTGCTTCACCCTCAAACCCATCAAAACGTGCGAATGCTTCGTCTAAGGGTTCGCAGCGCATCGTACCACTGTTCAGGGCCACACGACCTAACCACGTGATTTTCGCAGTATAGTCCGTTGGGATAAGTGCTGGCATGACCCGCCTCCTAATACGTTTGCTTCTTACAAAGCATATCAAAAAAGAAAAGGCCCCGCATATAGCAGGGCCTATGATTTTTTGTGACTGTTCAATCGCAACCTGTGATCAGGCCATGATTAAGTTGGTGTCGGCTCCATGCCATCGTCGCTGGCAGGTGGGGACTTTTTCGACTTCGCTTTAGGAATGGCCGTTACACTTGGCGCATTTCCACCGTCAGATGCATCGTTGTCATCCTCAGGGGCCTGTGGTGGCAAACCTGCAATCACGCGCTTAATCTCATCACCGGTCAAAGTTTCGTATTCCAGCAAGCCTTGTGCCATGCGTTCGAACTCAACTTCCTTTTCAGCAATGATTTTAACCGCCCAGTCATACCCGTCTTTGATGAACTTCTGAACTTCTTCTTCGATCAACTCTTTGGTCTTCGCAGAAACGGAGAACCCGGCAGTCTTACCAGCGTAGCCCTCGGCAGCTTCAGCATAATCGATATTGCCAACCTTATCGGACATACCCCAACGCAGCACCATTGCACGCGCCAAAGCAGAGGCCTGCATTATGTCGCCCGCAGGACCATTAGACACCGAATCCGGGCCATACTTGTGGACCTCGGCGGCCTTACCTGCCATCGTCATCGCCAAGCGCTGGTGGCACTCGTCCTTGAACATGTTTAGGCGATCCATTTCAGGCAAACTCATCACCATCCCCAAGGCACCGCCACGTGGAATGATAGTCGCCTTATAGACTGGGTCACATTTCGGCAGCGTCATACCCACAAGCGCGTGGCCTGCTTCGTGATAAGCCGTCATTTCCTTTTGCTCAGTCGTCATGACCATGCTGCGGCGCTCGGCACCCATCATGATCTTATCCTTAGCAGATTCGAAATCAGCCATTGCAACAAACCGGCGCCCAATACGGGCCGCTGTCAACGCAGCCTCGTTCACTAAGTTTGCCAAATCGGCACCTGAGAAGCCTGGGGAACCACGTGCAATGATACGTAGATCAACGTCTGGACCCAGTGGGGTTTTACGCGCGTGCACACCCAAGATTTTCTCGCGACCTTTGATGTCGGGATTGCCAACAGTAACCTGACGGTCAAAACGGCCCGGACGTAGCAAAGCAGGGTCAAGCACATCTTTACGGTTGGTCGCCGCGATGATGATAACACCCTCGTTTGCTTCAAAGCCGTCCATCTCAACCAACAGTTGGTTCAACGTTTGCTCGCGCTCGTCGTTGCCACCGCCGTAACCCGCACCACGGGACCGTCCAACAGCGTCAATCTCATCGATAAACACGATGCAAGGCGCGTTCTTTTTCGCTTGCTCGAACATGTCACGCACACGGGATGCACCCACACCAACAAACATCTCAACAAAATCAGAACCCGAAATCGTAAAGAATGGAACGCCAGCTTCGCCAGCAATAGCACGTGCCAAAAGCGTCTTACCCGTACCGGGAGGACCTTCTAGCAAAGCACCTTTTGGAATTTTGCCGCCAAGACGAGAAAACTTCTGCGGATTGCGCAAAAATTCAACAATCTCTTCCAGCTCTTCCTTGGCCTCATCAATGCCTGCCACGTCATCAAACGTAACGCGCCCAGACTTTTCAGTCAGCATCTTAGCTTTGGATTTCCCAAAGCCCATCGCACCACCTTTGCCGCCACCTTGCATCCGGTTCATGAAGAAAATCCAAACACCGATCAGCAAAAGAACAGGCAGGATCGTCATCAGGAACGCTTGAAAGCCTGATTGTTGCTGCGGTTCAGCGCGAACAGGAACTTTGTTTGCAAGCAAGGTTTCAGTAACTTTGGCATCACTTGGGATGATCGTAACGAAATCTGCGCCACCCTTGCGGAAGCGCACTTGCTCGCCGTCCAATGTGACGTTGCTGATCGCACCATTTTCAACATCCGTGACAAAGTCAGAATAGCTGATGTCGCGGCTTTGGATATTGTTACCAGACCCACTGAACAGGTTGAACAATGCGAGGACCAAGAGGAACAAAACCACCCAAAAGGCGATGTTACGTGCATTTCCCAAGGAAAATTCTCCTAAATTTTAGATGCGCAAACTTAATCGTAGCGCTTTCCTATAAGATAGAGATCAATTGCGCAGGTTCAATGCGATAAAAGTGTCGCAAAGAAGGTATCTTCGCCATGTTCTAGTTGCGCCTGCCACTCCGTGTCCTGATCCAAGACTGGTGCAGCAATCAATTCGTCACCGCACCAGACGGCGGGCAAAGACAAAACAGCCCCTCTCGGCACCCCCAAATCACGCCAGACTTCAGTTGATCTGATGCCAACTTCGCCCACTGGACGCACCTCAAATTCAGGGTCGTTTTCAACTCCGGTTAGGCGCCATCGCCCATCCCAAAGATCGCCGATTCCACTGGTTTGATCACGAACAGCATTAAGTTCACGAAACACATATACATGGGTCTCCTTACACGTGACTTGGCAGCCGCTCAAAGTGGATGAAACCCCTTTTTTTATTGAGCTTTGGGCCTGTTCAACTGCACCACGCCGTGGTGCGTATTCGGATCCATTGATCCACATAATTGAGCGTACAAGCAGGCGGCGTGCAATTTCAACAGGCAATGTTCGATAAGTTTTCAAGTCGATTTCAACAATACCGTACGCGATTTTACATGCACTTTTGGCGGCCAAAAAAGTATGCCAATCAAGGGCAGCGCGGGCATCAGCC
The DNA here is from genome assembly GCA_047624005.1 of Ascidiaceihabitans sp. Lineage (GTDB taxonomy): Bacteria > Pseudomonadota > Alphaproteobacteria > Rhodobacterales > Rhodobacteraceae > Ascidiaceihabitans. Next base: position 32,463 of record JBLHPE010000017.1, on the reverse strand, counting down.
ATATTGCCTGCTACATCTGATAGGCTTTGAATAGTGATGCCAAGCGGTGCCAAAACCTCAAGTGCATCACGGATTCGGATACGTTCAAAATCTCGATTTTCATTGCTAGGGTCTTCGGCCCAAATCAAGTCTTTTTGACGCAGAAAATTTCGTAAAGTTTCACGATTCGCCGTTAAAAGTGGGCGGAGCCAAGTGATTCCTTGCCATAGACGGTGTGGGGACATTGCAGCCAACCCATCGACTCCCGCACCACGTGCCAAACGCATCAGTAAGGTCTCGGCTTGATCATTCGCCGTATGACCCAAGGCGATGACAGATACACCGTTGCTGGCAGCCCAATCGGCAATCAATTCGTATCGGGCAGTCCTTGCACGGCTTTGCAAATTGCCCACACCATCCCATTTAGACCAAAACTCAATATGATGCGCGACGCCAAGTTTTTCGCAAAGTTCCGCAACCAACTTAAGTTCGTTTGCCGCCTCTTCACGCAGTCCGTGATCAACCGAAATCGCATAAACCTCGATGTCATATTTTTTCGCAAATGAAGCGAGCAAAACCAGCAAAGCCATTGAATCACCGCCGCCGGAAACCGCCACACCGATTTTTTCTGGCATGCGGGGCAACAGTTGTGATGCGATTGCATCGGCAAGATCAGCTTCCGTCATAAGATTGATGCCACTCAAATATCAAGAACACCCAATGTTGCGCATTTGCGAGTTTGCTTCCAACGCAGCTGCCGCGTCGGGAAAACGGGCTGGCACCTCGCCAAGGGTCACGCAAGCTTCTTGCGTTTGCCCCAACCGCCCAAGTGCTGTGCCCAATTTTAGAAGCGCTGTTGGTGCATCACGCCCGTTTTGATCGGCGCTGAACGCGTCCAGAAAGGCACGGGCAGCTGCGCGAATATCGCCATTACCTTCCAACGCTTCGCCACGAAGAAGGTCGGCTTTCACACTTAGCGGTCCACCTGGATAGGTCTGATTAAAGGTCGCAAACTGCTCTGCAGCTGCTTGAAAGCTACCCGAGGCGAGCACCTCCGACGCCCGCTCAAAATCTGCTGCCTCTTGGGTCGCCAGCTGACCGTTGGTGTCTTGCGGGATCGGGGAGGTCACAGGTGTTGTTACTTGCGCCCCACCCCCTAAGGTCGATGTTTCACCCAAGCTGGCGATGTCGCCACCTTCCAACTCAACCAGTCGAAATTCCAGATCACCGATCCTATTGGTGCCATCAGCGACGACACGATCAATGCGAAACTCTAGTTGTTCGGTCTTGCCTGTCAAACGCTGCAATTCGCTTTCGATCCCCTCAACCCGATCCAGCAATGTGCCAACACCCGTACTACCTTGTACATTGCCCGTTGTGGACAACTCACGTTTTAGCTTTTGGATTTCGACGTTTAATACTGTCAATTCCTGACGGACATCAGCCAACGTTTGATCGTCTTGCGCTGCGGCCCCCAATGGCCACAACGCGCAACAGATCACGACACTTAAGACGTACTTCATTCGAACTTACCCTGTCAGGCCGCCAGCCAGCACAGTGACTGCACGGCGGTTTTTTGAATAACATGCTTCTTCGCTGCATATCTCGATTGGGCGTTCCTTGCCATAGCTGACAATTTGTAAGCGCGACGATGGGACACCTTTAGAAAGCAAATAGCTGCGTGCGGCGTCTGCACGACGATTGCCAAGCGCGATATTGTATTCACGCGTCCCTTGTTCGTCGGCATGACCTTCAACAATCGCGGTGTAATCCGCATTGGTCAGCAACCATGTTGCCTGCCCATCCAAAGTTGTACGTCCACCGGCTGTCAATGATGATTGGTCAACCTCAAACAACACACGGTCGCCGACCGCCTGTTGAAAATACGCGGTTGAGGTAGGGTCAGACGCACTGCCCGCAACAATTCCCGCATTCGCCGAAGCATTCGGATCAAAAGCACCCGCGCCATCGTCTGCACCAAACCGGTCTGCATTTGTACACGCCGCCATCGAAACGGCGGCCACCATCAAGATCATTCTCGTTGTCAATTTCATCTGCTTCGCCTCATTTTTAGGTCTAATTATTTGTTAATTGTCTTATCATGATCGTGGCGCGCTGTCATCGCACGCCACGTTTCAGTTTGTTTCGGCTCACTTTTGCAAGGGCGACCAAGATGGATCAGACCCACCTTCAGGCGTGCGCACAGGGCGCAAGTTCCGGCCGGTGATATCCACTGAATACAGCGTTGATCGGCCAGAAGCGCCTTGGGTTTCACGGTGGAACATGATGACACGACCATTGGGCGACCATGTTGGTCCCTCATCCAAGAACGACGCCGTCAGCAGCCGCTCTTCACTGCCATCAACGCGCATAACGCCGATGTGGAAGCGACCCTTTGATTGCTTGGTGAATGCGATCAAATCACCACGTGGCGACCAGACCGGTGTCCCGTAACGCCCCTGCCCGAACGAAATGCGCTGTGCCTCACCACCGCCCGCAGGCATGATGTACAATTGCTGGGCACCGGATCGGTCGCTTTCAAAAACAATGCGGTTGCCATCGGGACTAAAACTAGGAGCAGTTTCAATAGACGGGGCACTGGTCAGGCGTTTTGAACGTCCAGATGAAACATCCATCGTATAAATGTCAGTGTTGCTGCCCGTTGCTTGGGAATAAACAACAGTTTGGCCATTTGGGGCAAAGCGTGGTGCAAAGCTCATTGATCCTTGTGTGTTTTCCAAGACACGTCTTTGAACGCTGCCTACATCCAAAACATAGATACGTGGGAACCCTGTTTCGTAGGATGTGTAAAGCACACGGTCCCCTGTTGGGCTAAAGCGCGGTGCCAAAACAAGGGCGCTGCTGTCCGTAAGATATTTAACACCGGCACCATCATAATCCATGACAGCAAGGCGCTTTTTACGTTTGTTCTTTGGACCAGTTTCCGAGACAAAAACCACGCGACTGTCAAAATATCCAGTTTCGCCAGTGATCCGACTGTAAACTGCGTCAGCAACTTTATGGGCCATACGGCGCCAGCCTTCAGTTGTGCCTTGGAACTGCAGACCATCGCCCAATTCTGCGCCAGAGAAGATATCATAAAGACGGAATTTGACTGACAGGTTATTGCCAGAGACAGTAACAGCCCCCGTCACCAAAGCCTGTGCATTGATCGCTTTCCAATCGGGATATTGGATTGCAGCGCCAAAATCAGAGATATTGCTGATGTACGCACTGGCAGGAATTTCGCGAAACAATCCGGTACCTTGCAAATCCGCAGCAACAACACGGGCCAGTTGCGCGCCCATCTCTGCACTGTTGCCATTCTCGGCCACAAAGTTGGGCGTTGCAAACGGCAGCGGTTCAATCACACCTTCAGTGATCTCGATGCGCAGTGGACCTTGCTGGGCCCCTACTGATGTTACTGTCAGCGTCGATGTCATGATCATCGCGATAAGTGCTGTAAAAATTCGTACCATCATTTGATGCGCATCCTTTCGGGATTGAACGTCATTTCAATGTCTTTCCATTGCTCGTATTTGTCGCCGGGTAATTGAAAACCGCGCGCTCCGCAGCGGATTATCGCCCGTCTTGCCGTTTCAAACGCCTGTTTTACCGACGTAGCCGTACCGCCTTCACTGCCAATTTGGCGGATGGACGATGTTACGGGCTTACCATCTTGAGAAAGTGAAACAGCAACGACTACAGTTGTCTCCAACGCCACGCTTGAAAGTGATCCAACATTCCAGCATTGCTGCACAGCCACACGTAATGCGTCTTTTTCACCAGAGGTCAGCGGCGGCCCACTTGGCGCACTTGGCGTTTCGGTCGCTTGGCCAAGTGCCTCAGCCAATGCGTCATTCACTGCTGAAGATGTATCAGCAGGTTCAGTTTGCGGTGTTGGCGATGGTGTCGGCGTGGTTGTTGATGTTTCCGCTGCTTGAACCGCCAGACGGGTTGGACGGCGCGGCGGCGGGCGCACGGATGTCTCAGGTGCCGCTGTTGGTTTTTCAGCCTCAGTTACAATTTCGTCTGCCGCTTCTTCAGGTGCTGTCGCGTCCTGAGGTTCTGCCACTGTCTCACCTGTTTCCGCCTGCACAACAGCGGGTTGTTCCACTGGATCTGGACGCGCGTCCGGTTCTGGCACGGCGACGGGTTCCGGCGCGATACGGATAGAAGGGCGCGGCACAGGTCGTTCGCTTATGTCCGGAACATCAACGACAACTTCGGGTTCAGGTGCCGACAGGATTGGCACCTCATCAGACACTTCCGCATCTGGTAAAGGTGCAAGATCACTCACATCAGGGGCATCATCAGCAGCAGGTGCCGCCGCAACATCAGGCGTTTCTTGCACAGGTGTCGTATCGGGCTGGGGCACATCAACTGCTTCGGTATCGATTTCCGGCTGAACGGGTTGAGCCACCTCAGTTGTAGACGAGGGCGCGTTTTGGGCAGCAACCAGGGCAGCAAAGGCCTCGCCCGATATGACAGAGACCTCAGTTGCCTCAATCGGCAAGGTTTCGCTGCGAAACACGCCGCCAAACATCATCCACCCGATCAAAGTCGCGTGGCCAGCCGCTGATATGACCTGCCCTGTGTTCACAGTCTACGCCCCTCGACCTTATTGGTCCGTGCCGTCAAGTGATGGCCCACCAATGTCCGTCACCAAACCGATGTTTGAGAAACCACCAGCATTCAAAGCCCCCATCACTTGCATGACTTGGGCATATGGAACCGCGCCATCTGCCCGCAAGAAAACGCGGTCGCTTTCACGCTCTGCGGCAATGCCGCGAAGGCGTACAATCAACTGATCGCGCGGCGTTTCCGTGGTTTGTATCTGAACGGCCCCCTCGGCTGTGATCGTCACCGTCAAAGGTTCTTCTTGATCCACGGACAATGCGCCAGCTGCCGTTTTCGGCAACTCGACTGGCACGCCAACTGTCAACAAGGGCGCCGCGACCATAAAGATGATCAACAATACCAACATAACGTCGACAAAGGGTGTCACATTGATTTCGGCCATCGGCCTTGAACTTCCGCGACGGCGGCGACGTCTACCACCACCTTCGTCTTTTTGAACCACACCCGCACCCATGACTTATCCGTCCAACTGGCGGCTAAGAATAGTCGCGAATTCATCCGAAAATGCTTCGTATCCAGAAATGATACGGTCACTGTCCGCGCTAAGCTTATTGTAAAACACAACGGCCGGGATCGCGGCCAAAAGGCCAAGGCCAGTAGCCAATAACGCCTCGGCAATGCCGGGGGCAACAACGGCCAGATTGGTATTTTGCTGTTCTGCGATCTCGATAAACGCGTTCATGATCCCGATCACGGTCCCAAACAGGCCGATAAACGGCGCGGTTGAGCCCACAGTCGCAAGAACAGTCAGGCCCTTTTGCAGACCTTCCGCTTCCTTATTAATCGCAACATCCATACTGCGGTCGATCCGGGCGGTTGCGCCCGCAATCAAACCACCGTCGTCACGGTGCGAGCGTCGCCACTCCATCATACCAGCAGCGAATACCTTTTCCGAATGACCACTTGGGCTGGCCCCGATCTGATCGAACAGCGCATCCAACGGCTCGCCTGACCAAAACTTCTGATCGAATGCCGCAGCCTCAGCCCGCGCACGGCGATAGCTGATTAGTTTTTGAACAATAATCGACCATGCCCAAAACGAGGCAACGATCAACATGATCATAACAATTTTTACGGTGATTGTAGCGCGTGCGAATAATGCCCACATGGAGAAATCAATCTCCTGCGCTAGGGCTAGCGTCTCTGCTTCCATGTGCCTGCTCTTTGGTTACGGTCAGTTTTTCCGACCATTATTAGCGGCTTTTCTAAAGCAATCGCAGGGGGAAAGCTATCACTATGGCGTCAGACAGCGATTACTGCTGCTTTATTGCGCGGATTTCCGCAGGAAGTCGTGTGGGTCTGCCTGCGATCGACATGCAAGCGGCTGTTACTTTGGCACGGAAAATGACTTTGCCATCCAACTCGACAGTCTGGTCGAACACCCAACGTACAGCACCGACCGGATAGTGAGTACTCAAGACCTTGATACGGTCACCCAATCGGGCAGAGCCAAGATAATCGGCTTCAACCCGCGTGACGGCGAACACTATATCCTCGTCGCGCATGGCTCTTTGGTCGATGCCCAACTGTTCGACAACTTCTGAGCGGGCGCGTTCTATATATCGCAGGTAGTTTGCATAATAAACGATGCCCGCCATATCGGTGTCTTCGTAATATACGGTTATGGGAAAAACATGGGTCAATGCAGCACTCCAATTCGGGCAGACAGCCTTAGCGCATGGGTTGGGTCTTTCGTCGAGACAGGCAAGATAGGATCATAGGCTGCAGAAATCAGCTGCCCGATTTCTGGCCGCAGTACAGTTGTTTCACCGACCAACGCCAAAGGTGATTGGGTTTGGAAAGCAGTATCTGACCATAACAGTATTGATTGGGAGACTTGGCTTAGCGCCAGCGTGTCCGCAGACACCGCTTCAAGATTGGCATCCATACGCAAAAACACGAAACAAGCCTTGATCGCACCCGCGTTATCAAATCGGAACACGCGATACTGATTGGCATCGACATCCTTTAAGCGTTCAACCAAAGGCCCTAAGTCTGGGACCATGTCATCCAAACGAGGGACGTCTAACAGCTCGTCCCATTCTTGAAAAAAGAACCACATGAAATTGCTACCTAGTTCCGCGTCACCGTCCACCATCTCATGACCCGCCAACTGGCAGACGGCTTCGATAGCACCTTTGATGACACCCAAGGTCGTATCTTCTACGCCAAAAACAACGGGTGCGATTGCACGACCCCATCGGGCAAAAGAAAATTGGCCATCACCACGGGTAAACAGCTGTTCTACGTCACCAGCATCCATCTTCATCATTTCCTAATTTCGCAAACCATCATCAATCAATCGAATAAGTCCGTTGGCTTCTTAGGGGCTGCCATACCCAGGTGTGTCCACGCCTTTTGCGCCAACATCCGACCACGCGGCGTGCGTTGGATCAAACCCTGTTGAAGTAGATAGGGTTCGATCACCTCTTCTAAGGAATCGCGGCTTTCGCTTAATGCGGCGCTTAGCGTTTCGATCCCAACTGGACCGCCTTGGTAGTGATCGGCAATTAGTTTGAGGTACCGGCGATCCGCCCCGTCCAATCCAAGATGATCAACACCCAAGCGGGTCAACGCACTGTCGGCCAGTTCTTTGGTCACGCGGCCATCGCCCTCAACAACCGCAAAATCAACAACACGGCGCAGCAAACGACCTGCAATACGTGGGGTGCCACGGGCACGTCGCGCGATTTCACGCGCGCCGCCTTCATCAGCGGGCGCACCAAGCTTACGGGCATTGCGATCAACGATAATGAACAACTCATCTTCGGTGTAAAATTCTAGGCGAGTTGGTATGCCAAATCTATCCCTAAGAGGTGTCGTAAGCAGGCCCATCCGTGTTGTCGCACCCACAAGCGTAAAGGGCTGTAATTCGATACGTACAGTACGCGCGGCGGGCCCTTCACCGATCACCAAATCAAGTTCGAAATCTTCAAGCGCAGGATACAGAATTTCCTCGACGACTGGATTAAGACGGTGAATCTCGTCAATGAACAAAACATCACGCGCCTCAAGGTTCGTCAGGATTGCAGCCAGATCACCCGCCTTAGCCAAAACAGGACCAGAGGTCATGCGAAAGCTGACACCCAATTCACGCGCCATAATCTGGGCTAATGTCGTCTTCCCCAAACCGGGAGGTCCGTGGAACAATGTGTGGTCCATCGCCTCGCCGCGTTGTTTGGCAGACTGGATAAAGACACGCAGGTTCGCGCGCGCTTCGGCCTGACCTACAAATTCATCCAAAGCCTGAGGGCGCAACGCGCGGTCAAAGTCTTCGGGCATGGGCGCAGGGCGCAATGTTGGATCAGGTTCACTCATGGTTTATCTATGGCGTAAGGTGTGTGGTTCTTCCAGCAGGAAGGTTCGCAAACCATCCACCTAGCCCTTTGGTGCCAGAAGTTTCAAAGCGGCACGTATTAATGCAGGGGTTTCAGCTGTCGGCATCTCACCCGCCGCCTGCGCGACTGCTCCTGCTGCATCCCCCGGACCATAGCCAAGATTTCCAAGCGCAGACAGGGCTTCAACTTGTGCTGATTGATTTTGCATTGCGGGCGATGGCGTTGGTGTTTCGATCACTTCACCTTCCGTATCACCATTGGCTTGGGCCAGCGTACCGTCCATCGCCATAACTGACGGGGCCTTGTCTTTCAGGTCCATGACAACACGCTGTGCAATTTTGGGCCCAATACCTTTGGCGGCCTTGATCGAATTCCAGTCGCCCAGTGCAATTGCGCGACTGACACCATCGGTGCCCAAGGTTCCCAATATGGCAAGCGACGCTTTCGCCCCAACCCCTTGCACTGACGTCAGCAAGCGATGCCATTCCTTTTCAGCCAAAGTAGGAAAACCAAACAGCTGCATCAGGTCTTCGCGCACAACAAGGTCTGTAAACAACGCACAGACTTCGCCAACGCCGGGCAAACCAGCCAACGTCCGTTCCGAACAAAAGACGATATAGCCGACGCCCCGCACATCGATCAGAATATGATCTGTGCTGCGATAATCGACACGCCCTGTGATTTTCCCGATCATACCAATGCCTTTTCTAATGCAGCGGCCAAGCCATTGGCCCCACCGTGATGCGCGTGACATATTGCAATCGCCAGTGCGTCCGCCGCGTCCGGTCCTGCCAAATCAACACCTGGCAACTGAAGTTTGACCATATGCGCGACTTGCCCTTTGTCCGCGTGACCCACCCCAACAACCGTCTTCTTAACTTTGTTCGGCGCATATTCACCAACACTCAGCCCTGCCTGCGCAGGCACCAACATCGCAATGCCGCGGGCTTGGCCCAATTTTAGGGTGCCGGCACCATCCTTATTCACGAACGTCTGCTCTACCGCAGCGGTTTGAGGTGCATAGCGTTCAACAATTTCTGTCAGCCCCCGATACAGTGACAGCAAACGAACCGCTAAGTCGTCCCCAGTCGAGTGAATAACCCCGTTGGCAACATGGCGAATCCGAGGTCCATCAACGTCAATGATCCCCCAACCCATATTTCTAAGCCCCGGATCGATCCCTAAAACACGTGCCATTGCGCGATCTGCCCTGCTCTATTGTTGTATTTTCGCACAACTAGCACGAAACGCGAACATCCGCCAAGAGGCAACCTGATGCTGCATTGCAGCACAAATGCGACATCCTTGAATCGAAAGCGACATCGCCGCCATATTTCGAGGTGGAATCCGTCAATAGCGACATCAAATACGTCGAAAATATGGCCTTATTTTTATAGCTCAAACCCAAATATCGACCCATGCACAAAATGCATATCGACCATGCATTCTTGGACATTGTCGAAATCAAAAGTTACTCCTAAATGCCACATATCAAGACCGGATGATCCCGGCCAACACACAAAAGGACTGCAACCATGACAACATTCGACACAAACCGCGCATCATTTGGCCCAACTACAGTTGCAGCCCGCATTTCCGGCTTATTGCACGCAACAATCCAAGCTGGTGTTTCCTGGAACGATGCCCGTATGACACGCAACTCACTGTCATCTTTGACAAACCGTGAACTAGAAGACATCGGCCTAACGCGCGCAGATATCGATATGGTCGCACGCACACGCTAACTAACGATTTCTGACGGGGACTCGCCACTGCCCTCCCTCAGTGGCTGAGGCCCCAACAGACACAAAAACCGCGCTTTCCATATTGGATGCGCGGTTTTTTTAATTTCATATCAGATTTAGATTGAACGAACAGCACCCGGCTGGGTGTGCTGCTCAATGCGTTTTTATTGGTACCGCAGGATAGGACCCATGTAATTCGCAATCACTTGCGAGATAGGATCGACTTGCATAACCCATGCACCACCTTGCTCAACAAAGGTCCCGTTGTTCAGGATTGCCACGCGCTCGCTGTAGGTATCAGGCCCCACAGAGGCCAGCATGAAGCCTTTGAAAAACACGAACCCCAAAAGTAGCAGGAAAACACCCCTTAAAGGAAAATCCATTATCCGCTTTTGGCGGCGCGGTTTTACGACAATCAGTCCATCATTGCGCATCCGTGTGGTGAACCCACGTGACATCGCCTGATGTTTGTGTCCGAGAATATCCAGACGGTTTAAAAAATGTGTTTTTGTCTCAACCATTGCAGCACCTAAAAGATCAGCACCCCCACCAATCTGTCATTCCAATATGCAATTGAAATGTGGCAAAATCGTGGCTTTTGCCTAAAACACCCCTAAAAAGTAGGCTTAATTATGGCTTTTTTTGCAACGTAAGCGTTGTCCATTCTACAATCTCTTCGCGATTGATAAGATTGATGCCATTTTGTGCATAAACAGAAATTACATCATCAGCTTGCTCATTCAAGATACCTGACAGGACCGCGTAGCCGTTTTCATCCAGATTCGTAGCCATGTCTGGTGCCAAAGCAACCAAGGGACCCTTCAGGATATTCGCGAAAACTAAATCAAACGGGGCTTTGGCCAACAGATCGGGATGATCAAAACCTGCCGCTTCAACAGCATGGATACGACCAACCAGATCATTTGCAGCAACATTGGCATTGGCCACATCTACGGCAACCTGATCAATATCGCTTACCATGACAGGGTTTGGCCAAATACGGGCCGCCGCCATGCCCAAAACGGCAGTACCACATCCAATATCAGCAACATTATCGCCCTGAAATCCACCCTTAGCCAATCGATCCAAGGCACGCAGACAACCAAGCGTCGTGCCATGATGCCCCGTACCAAATGCCATTGCGGCCTCGATCAACAAAGGTTCGCAATCCGCGGGCACCTTGTCGGCGTCATGGCTGCCATAGACAAAGAACCGGCCTGCCTCGACAGGAGACAATTCGCGGCGCACATGTGCGACCCAATCTGTTTCTGGAAGCTCTGAAATTGCGAATTCATTTGCACCCATTGCCGCAGCCAACAAAGCTAACGCTGTTCCGTCAGGGCGTTCAGTAAAATACCCGCCGACTTCCCACAGACCCGATCCATCTTCGACTTCAAATACCCCAATGCCTGTTGGTTCAGGGTTTAGTCGCTCCATTGCTTCGCCCAGCGCTTCAGCTGCGGGTTTGCCAGAAAGGGTCGTCAGCGCGGTGAATGTAGGCATTATCGGCTCCTGTAACGGTCTGGATTGGGATAAGGACGTGGGGCGTCTTGTGCCGCCAAATCCTGTGTCTTTATGCTCGCCACATAGCGCCAGCCCCACAATGCTGCAAGGGTCCCCATAATCACTCCAGCTACGGCCTGACCATAAATCACGCCCACTGCGCCAAAACTGGCCGACAACCACAGCGCTAATGGCCAGCTAAGCACCCCGTCTTTGAGCCAGTTCACCAGCGCGCTGCGCCCTGGCTTGCCTAGATTATTGAATGCGGCATTGGATACGAATAACGCACCAACAAAAACAAAGCCCCCAACGCCCACAGACGTAAAGGCAGCCAAAACATCAGCGCCCTGCCCTGACAAACCAAAAGCCGCGATGATATAGGGTGTTAAGATTGCTAAAACGGCCCACATACAAAGCGTATAGATCAGGCAGAAAATCAACGCGTCACGATAGATGCTGCGCAGTCGGTCAAACTGTCCAGCACCATAGTTTTGGCCAAAGATGCCGCCAATTGCGCCCGACAATGCGAAGATTCCCCCAAAGGCCAAGACCGTCAGGCGGGCCACGACAGCCCATGCGGCCACCGCATCGTCACCGAAGGGTGCCATTACGCGGGTTAAAAAGTAGTTTCCCGCTGGCGTCGCCATTTGTGTCACGATTGCGGGACCAGCCACAGCGACATACGGGCCAATCGCCTCACGGACAGAGCTTAATGTTGGCATAGCAATCAATTGATGTTGATGGGCCGCAAAAAACAAACCCAAGCCTGCTAACGCAAATCTGAACAAGACCAAGCCGACACCGGCCCCGTCCAATCCCCAGCCAAGCCCGATGATCAGGATCGGATCTACGACCATTAGAATTAGACCTGAGATCAACGTAACATACATGGCCTTTGCACCCAGCCCTTCTGCTCGTAGCGCCCCAGAACACGTCAATCCAATCGCCATCGGGACAAGCGACATAATTGTTAATCCAAGATATCGCGCTGCATCGTCAGCGGTTGTCCCTTCTGCCCCAGCCATACGAACAAGGTCGTGGCGAAAAAATAAAATTATCAGCGCCACAAAACCCTGAATAATGGCTGCTATAACAATCCCAGCCCCAGCTTGATTGCGGGCAAGATTGCGCCGTCCCTCACCAATGCTGCGCGAAATAAGTGCCGTCACAGCAATCATTAGGCCAACACCTATAGAGACAGAAAAGAACTGGATTGCGTAGGCAAACCCAATGGCCGCAACCAACTTGGGCTGCCCCAGTTGCGAAATCCAAAGCAGATTGGCCGCATCCACAAGGAAAACAAAGGTAATGCCAAACGCACCTGTGGCCGTCATTCGCACCACATGGCCCATCGTCGACCCCGTCAGGAAACGACCCGTCGCCATATCTATTCAGCCGGTGCGCTACTAAGAGCGTGTTTGAATACCGTCTCGTGCCCCGGTGCAGGATGGCGCGGGATCAAAAGCGCCAAGCCTAAAGATACACTCGCCATTCCCGCCGCTATCAAAAAGACCAACAGCGGCGAAACCAGCCACAACAGTCCCAGAAGTACAGGCAACGCGACCGCTGCTATATGGTTGATGGTGAACGCGACGGCCGCAGTGGGTGCGATATCAGCGGGATCAGCGATTTTCTGGAAATAGGTTTTAAGCGCAAGTGCCAAGCCAAAGAAGATGTGATCGACCACATAAAGGAACGCTGCAATCGCCGCGCCCCAACCCAGATAATACACGCCGCCGTAAGCCAAAAATACAATAACCAAGCCGGTGTATTCGAACATCAAGGTGCGGCGTTCGCCAAAGCGCTGGACGATCCGCCCCAGAAGTGGGGCAATCGCCATATTGATCATCAAATTGATCAGGAAGAGCGAGGTTAGTTCATGCACCTCATACCCAAATTTCTCGACCATCATAAAGCCTGCGAAAACCATGAATATTTGACGACGGGCCCCCGCCATGAATTGTAACGCGTAATACAGCCAATAGCGTTTGCGCAGCACCATTCTTTTGTTTTGGGGCGTCGGGCCTTCAAATTGGGGGTAGGCAATCATCGCAAAAATCGCGAGGCAAACAGTCATCAAGCCACCCGCAATATAAACAACATTGTAGGTCAGGCCCAAGGGTTCCCACAGCAACAAGATCACCAGATATACCACAAAGGTTGCGGCAGAACCCATCGCCATCAACCAGCCCAATATACGCGGCGCATCCGCTTTGGGGAGCCATTGAAGTTGCAAAGACTGGTTCACGGTCTCGTAATAGTGAAATCCGATGGAGCTGAGCATGGTCAGCGTCAATATCCCACCCAAAGTTGGAAAATAAGCGGTCACCGCAGTCGCAACACCCAATAATATCAGAGAAACAAGGCCCAAAACCTGCTCACGTACAAAAATGATGATGGCAATCACACCGATAGCAAAAAATCCCGGGATCTCACGCACAGTATGCAGCAATCCAATATCCGCTCCATCAAACTGCGCAGCATCAATGACAAAGTTATTCAACAAAGCCGCCCACGTATTAAACGCGATGGGCATGGCCAAAGCCATTAAGAACAACAGGACAAGTGGACGACGCCAGCGCGGCAAATGTTGCGCGTCAGCGAGAGTTACAATTTTTGACATCAGGCAAATCTACGCCCAAAATATCGAAAGAGATACAGCCAGAACGCATAGCTGACATGCGCCCTGATCAACACTTGTTTTGACCAAAAATACTCGCGCCGTAGGCACACAATTGCGTTCGCAGCTATAAAACTTCGAACTCTCCCGAAAGGAACACAATTCAATAGAAGCTTTGCGGATCAATATCGACGGCCAGCCGCAGATCACCTTTGATCCGCACCTGTGCGATCCAACGCGACAGTGCGCCCTGCAAGGCAACGTTTTTGTCTGCTTTCACCAACATTCGCACGCGATGACGTCCACGTACACGCGCAATCGGGGCTGGGGCTGGACCAAATACTTGCGCTCCAACGGACCGCAACGGGCCATCCATGCGGGCCAAGTGGTTCGCCAAATCGAAAACCTGCGCAACATCAGGGCCACTCACAATAATACCAGCCATCCGACCATAAGGCGGCACACCTGCGCGTTCTCGCTCTGCGGCTTCTGCACGCCAGAACCCCTCCTCGTCCCCCTCAAGGATCGACCGGATCACGGGATGTTCCGGCTGATAGGTTTGCAGCATCGCGGTACCCGGTTTCTCTGCTCGCCCAGCGCGTCCTGCCACTTGCCGCATTAATTGAAAAGTACGTTCAGCAGCCCGCAGATCAGACCCTTGAAGGCCCAAATCCGCATCAATCACGCCCACAAGAGTAAGGTTGGGGAAGTTATGCCCCTTGGCCACCAATTGCGTGCCAATCACGATATCCGCACCACCTTCGGCAATCGACACGATTTCAGCCTTCAGCGCGCGCGCTGAGCCATACATGTCCGAACTTAATGTTGCGATCCGTGCATCGGGGAACAGCTCTGCCGCCTCTTCCCCCAAACGCTCAACCCCCGGACCAACGGGTGCCATCCGCCCTTCAGCATCGCAAGACGGGCACTTTTGGGGCATCTCTTTGCTTTCACCGCATTGATGACAGACAAGCCGCTTTTGAAACCGGTGTTCCACCATCCGCGCATCACAATCATCACATCCAACCTGATGACCACATGCACGACACAAGGTAATCGGCGCATATCCTCTACGGTTGATGAACAGCATCGCCTGCTCGCCCGCATCGATCCGCTTCTGAACCTCGACCTTCAAAACCTCAGACACCCAACGATTGCTTGGCAGCTTGGCATCCCGCATATCGATAGTTCTCATTGTGGGCATCACGGCAGGCCCAAACCGCGATGTCAGTTCTAACCGTTTATATTTACCGCTCTCTGCATTGGCCCAACTTTCCAATGACGGCGTAGCAGATGCCAAAACAACATGCGCACCACAGATGGATGCCCGCAAAACAGCCATGTCGCGCGCATTATACAACACGCCCTCTTCTTGCTTGTATGAGGTGTCATGTTCCTCATCGACAACAATCAAACCAAGGTTTTGGTAAGGAAGGAACAACGCCGACCTTGCTCCGATCACAAGCTGCGCTTGTCCCTGCCCAACCATACGCCAAATTCGACGGCGTTCGGTCATTGTAGCACCGGAATGCCATTCCGCAGGACGATGCCCAAACCGTTCCTGAACCCGTTTCAGAAATTCCGCTGTTAGCGCAATTTCGGGTAACAACACCAAGGCTTGCCTACCAGCTTTTAAAGCCGCAGCCACGGCCTCCAAATATACCTCGGTCTTGCCGGACCCTGTCACACCACGCAGCAGCGTTGTGCCGTAGTTGCCGGACTGTACTGCATCAGCCAAATAGGTTGAAGCGGCGGCCTGATCTTCCGTAAGAGCCTTGCTGGGCAGGCTTGCGTCAAGGCGTGGATACGGCATGTCGCGTGGGCTATCTTCTTCAGCCACAGCGCCTTGTCCAACCAGCCCCTTAACAACCGAAGCGGTTACCGCCGCCAATTCAGCTAGCTCTTTCAAAGTAAACGACAGATCACCGTATTCTGCCAACGTATCCAAAACGCGTTTGCGGGCGTCCGTCATACGCTCAGGCTCTGATGGACCACGGCGGTAAATTTTACGCATAGATGGCGGATCACCCAAGCCCGGTGCGCGGGTCGCAAGGCGCAACATAGCGTTCATCGGGGTCAGCGTGTAATCAGCCGATCTACGTAAAAATTCACGCATCTCCAAACGCATCGGGGCCGCGTCTAATACGCGATAAG
Source organism: Ascidiaceihabitans sp. (assembly GCA_047624005.1). Taxonomy (GTDB): domain Bacteria; phylum Pseudomonadota; class Alphaproteobacteria; order Rhodobacterales; family Rhodobacteraceae; genus Ascidiaceihabitans. Next base: position 16,483 of record JBLHPE010000017.1, on the reverse strand, counting down.
CTGAACGGACTTTTTTAATGTCCCAATCGCCCTTGCCTGCGCCCCAAACCACACCAATCACTTTGCGCGGCCCCAATGGCACCTCAACGAACGCGCCCAAATGGCAGCCACCCTCAGGTGCTTTATAATCTAACATCCGGTCCAAGGGCTGCGCTGTCAGCACACCGATCAAGGCACCTTCGTCAAAATACTCTGGGCCGACTGGTGATTGAGACACATCTCACTCCGATTGAGTTGAGGGTTTTCGATTTGTACAAGTTGAGGTACATGCATTTCCAAGACAACACTACAGTTCAATCAAGACTGCTCACGCCAATATTCAAAGGACACGAGACACATGAAATTCTTTGTCGACACAGCCGATATCGATGCCATCGCAGAACTAAACGATTTGGGTATGGTAGACGGGGTTACAACCAACCCGTCGATTATTTTAAAATCTGGCCGCAACATCCTTGAAGTGACCAAAGAGATTTGCGCACTTGTTGATGGACCAGTGTCCGCCGAAGTTGTGGCACTTGAAGCAGATGCCATGATCGCCGAAGGGCGCGAGCTGGCTAAGATCGCTGAAAACGTAACCGTCAAATTGCCTTTGACTTGGGATGGTTTGAAAGCCTGTAAGGTCCTAACGGGCGAAGGCAAAATGGTTAACGTGACTCTATGTTTCTCTGCTAACCAAGCATTGTTGGCCGCAAAAGCCGGTGCCACATTCATCTCACCGTTTATCGGTCGTTTGGATGACATCAATTTGGACGGCATGGATCTGATCGAAGACATCCGCACCATCTATGACAACTACGGGTATGACACCCAAATTTTGGCCGCCTCCATTCGTAGCGTAAACCATGTCCACGAATGTGCGATTGTTGGTGCGGACGTGATTACAGCGCCACCAGAAATTATCAAGAAATTGGTCTCTCATCCACTGACAGACCAAGGGCTTGAGCAGTTTATGAAAGATTGGGCCAAAACAGGCCAATCTATCTTGTAAAGAACTCTGCTGGCGCGTGTCATATGCGCCAGCGCCTCACCTAAAGCGGATGGGTTAAGCGGAAACAAGCCTGCAAGGTTTGAGAGATTCATTGTCGTAATTTTCAGTTTTCTCTGTCATATGGCATAGTGTGCACGCATTTTTGCACCAGTCATTGGGAGAAGCACGCTTTAATTCCCACCATGACGCGAATTCGCGCCATTTATCGCGATTTTTAGGATTGAGAGACAAAAAATTTTTAGCTTAACGATCGCGCCCGTGTTATGTCAGCGCAAAATAATCAGAGGCAAACATGAGCAGTAGCCCGAAAATTGAAGATACCCTGCGCGAGGCCATTATCTCGCAACCAAACGTGATTCTTGATGACAAGGATTTGATGCAGGCGTTGATAGCAGCAAACGAACGCGCGATGGGTGGCAACATTGTCGACCTGCGCGGCATCGCGATGGACCGTCTGGAAAGCAGACTGGATCGTCTAGAAGATACGCATCGTTCCGTGATTGCTGCCGCTTACGAGAACCTTGCAGGCACCAATCAGGTCCACCGCGCTATTCTACGAATGCTGGACCCTGTTGAGTTTGAAACATTCTTGCGTGATCTAAATGGCGAAGTCTCTGAAATCTTGCGCGTCGATGCCACCAAATTGGTTTTGGAATCGGTGCAAAACGACGCGGATACCGCCGTAAAACGTTTGGGCGAAGTTCTAAGCGTCGCCGAACCCGGTTTTGTTAACGACTACCTTAGCCAAGGGCGTGGCGGTCAGGTCCGTCAAGTTACCTTGCGCCAAGTGCAAAACGCATCTGATACAATCTACGGCGAAAAGGCCGACTGGATTAGATCCGAAGCCTGCTTGAAACTTGATTTCGGTGAAGGTCGTCTGCCCGGAATGTTGGTCATGGGTGCCGAAGACCCGCATATGTTTGGCCCCCAGCAAGGCACAGATTTACTCGCCTTCTTCACAGGCGTCTTTGAACGTGCGATGCGGCGCTGGTTGTCTTGAGTATGATCTCACCTGCGGCGCGTGATGCGCTTCAGGAATGGTTAGGGCATCAGAAATCGCTCAAAGGCTGCGCAGAGAATACGATCATCGCGTATACGGGCGACGTCACTGAATTCCTGGCTTTTATCACGGCCCACAAAGGGGAACCTCAAGGGCTGAGCGCGCTTTCGAAAATCACAATCGGTGACATGCGGGCATGGATGGCCAACAGTCGCAGCACAGACGTTGGACCACGGTCCCTTGCGCGAAAATTGTCTGCCGTAAAAGTGTTTTACCGTTGGTTGGCGGCCCGTGAAGGCTTTGAACCTACCGCCGTTTTACTTACCAGATCACCCAAATTCACCAAGAAATTGCCGCGGCCGCTTGCGGTCGATGCTGCACATGACATGATTGAAACCGTCGAAATGCAATCTCTTGAGCCGTGGATAGCCGCACGCGATACAGCTGTTGTTACACTGCTTTGGGGCTGCGGGTTACGGATTTCAGAGGCATTGGGCCTAAAAGGCCTTGATGCCCCCCTTCCCCAAGTTATGCGCATTGTTGGTAAGGGTGGCAAAGAACGGATTGTGCCAGTAGTCGATGCGGCGCGAAATGCCGTAAACGCTTATGTGAAGGCCTGCCCTCATATTTTGCAAGACGATGGACCACTATTTCGCGGGGTCCGGGGCGGCGTTTTATCTCCTCGTGCAATCCAAAAGGCGATGGCATCAGCCCGGATGCAGTTGGGCCTGCCCGCAACTGCAACGCCACACGCACTCCGCCACAGCTTTGCCACGCATTTGTTGAATGCCGGCGGCGATTTGCGCACGATCCAAGAGCTGCTGGGCCACGCGTCGTTGTCCACAACCCAAGCGTATACAGCAATCGATACCGCGCGATTGCTGGACGTCTATGACAAAGCCCACCCCAAGGCCTAGATCACGTCGCGACACATTGCCTCACGCAATCGTTTATGCCGTTTGATCGAATTTCCTGTCACATTAGGGCGAACGCATACCCCGTATGCCCCGAATCTAAGACAAAACCACAAGCAGGAAATTATTATGAAACTCTACTCACGTCTCGGTGCCGCAGCATTCGGCCTTGCCCTAACTGCCACAACAGCCTTCGCTGAAGATTGTGCCGTCATTACGGTTGAAGATCAATTCGACCTTGAAGCAGACCAAATCGTGGCGCTTTATGATTGCCTCGCGGACAAACTGGCTACAGGTTACGGCAAAGCAGGTGACGAAATCGGTGCGAACTACCGCTCGTGGGCTCCGACATCAACACGGCCAGCCATTCAAGGCGCACACGGCAATCGTATTCTAAATACATTTGCCAACGATATCGCAGCAGAACAGTACCTGAAATATCAAGAAGAAGGCTTTACCATGCCTGTCGGCTCGATCCTTGCTAAGGAGTCGATCACCATTTCCATCAAAAAGAAGAAGGCGCGCCCAGGCCCGCTTTTGATGATGACAAAAATGGAAGCTGGTTCGATCCCAGAAACAAACGACTGGCTCTATACAGGCGTTCAGCCCAACGGCAAAGCAATGAAGGTCAAACAATCCTTCTGCCACGATTGCCACGAACCCTATGAAGATTCCGATTTCCTTGCCTATCCGATGGAAGACGTGCGTTTGGGCCAAGATCAATAGCAACTTAGACCAGCCATTATGATACCTTTTAAACCCGCCAGCTTGCTGGCGGGTTTTGCTTTGCATTCACTGCAGTGTTGCGGCATGTAAGCGCCATGACACCAAAAATCAAAGCACTCTCCGTCCATCTGCTGACCGCCACCGGCGCAGTTTTTGCAATGCTAGCAATGCTTGCAGCAGTTGATGCCAGATGGGACCTTATGTTCCTATGGCTGGTTGTCGCTTTTTTCGTCGATGGTATCGATGGACCCTTGGCGCGGCATTACGATGTGAAGAAAAATGCCGCTGAGTTTGACGGTGTCTTACTTGATCTAATTATCGACTACCTCACTTACGTGTTTATCCCCGCCTTTGCCCTTTTCAAATCAGGGCTGATGGATGGCTGGACTGGATGGTTCGCGATCATCGTGATCACCTTCGCATCTGCAATGTATTTCGCTGACTCTCGTATGAAGACCAAAGACAATTCGTTCTCTGGCTTCCCGGGATGCTGGAATATGGTGGTACTAGTCATCTTTGCGCTGCAACCAAACTTCTGGGTTTCTTTGGCGCTTGTTACGGTCCTTTCAATTGCGATGTTCCTGCCGCTTAAATTCGTACATCCCGTAAGGACTGAACGCTGGCGTACGTTCACATTGCCATTGGCACTTGCGTGGACATTCTTTGCAGGTTGGGCCGCATGGGTAGATTTCCACCCTGAAAGCTGGGCGCATTGGGGCCTTGTTGTCACCAGCGTTTACTTGCTTGGTGCAGGTGTTGCGCAACAGTTGATCCCACAACGTAACGCATAAGTGCGCTTAAATCAGCAGACCCGCAGCCCCTTCGTGCCGCAACAATGCAACCTTGGTTTCAACGCCGCCTGCCCCTGAGAATCCAGTCAAGCCTTTGGCCCCCATCACGCGATGGCACGGGATGATTATGGCAATCGGATTGCCGCCGCACGCCTGTCCAACGGCTTGCGCGGGCACCCCTAGGTCCTTGGCTATTTCACCATATGTGCGTGTATACCCAAACGGTATCGCTGACATCGCATCACAAACATCGCGTTGAAACGCGGTGCCTTTGACGTTTAATGGCAACTCGAACTGCTCTAACTTACCATTATCATAGGCCAACATTTGGGCCTCGGCTTCGTCCAATACGCCACTGGGGTCATTGGCACCAGACAGGCCCCAGTCCAATTTGACAATCGCGCCGGCCTCCTCGACCAAACACAAGATACCAAACTGTGTTTTAACGCTGCGACGCCTTAACTTTGTCATCTTTAAACCTCGTAGCCCTGCGCTCTAACGCGTTCCAAAAACCGATCAATTAGATTTGGCTCTACCGTACTCAGACAGTGCTGTGCAAAGTACCAATACACATATTTATCATAAGCTCTTGCTCGCTTTTCTTGCTTCAAAAAGCGACCCAGTTCTTGCGTATTGCGCGCGACTTGCGCGATGTGGTGGAAATCAGACTGACCACATAGAATAACAGGTTTACGGTGTAAATAGGCCTCGATCCCTACGGCTGAATTGATCGTAACAACACGCGCTGCGGCAGATAAAATGTCGTGGATATTTGCCTCTGAACTGATCAAATTTGAGTGTTCGTTACAGAGCTGTTCCAGACGTTTGGCAGTTTCCGGATCACGATCTCTGGGGTGGGGTTTGATCACCACAGGGCCATCGACCGACGCTAAAACACCCTCGACCATTTCCCAGCGATCCAAGTAACACGTCTCTCCAACGATACGATGATTTTCTGACTGAAGAAATACAGCAACTGCACCTGTCGGCATTTCAGCCAATTGGTCGGGCTGTTCGTACCTTGAGGTTCGGCCAAGCACCAAACGTTTCCGCAAACGGCGGAAAAAAGGCCGTGCAATCTCTCCGTCCACCTCTGCTGCATAAAAGGGCTGATCTGCGACAGAGGAGAACGCCCGAATACCCACAGGATCCATATTCCAGAATGGATAGACATAAGCGATACCGCTGTTCAAAACGCGTGGATGCTGAAAGCGCCCATGATTGACGATGTGAAACGCATCACCTCCATTGACTTGGGCAATCACTTTTTCACGGTCTAACACGCAGGTATCCCACGTGACGCCGCGAGTATCCAAACCCTCAAAAAGTTTCTGATAAAATGGTAGGATACCGTCGCCAAGTGGGCTGAACCATGATCCGGGCAAATGAAATAGAAAATGACCCACAATCGTCCTTCAAAAAGCAAAGCCTCACCCAATCAAGGGCAAGGCTATGTTACTTTCGGGCAATCGCCAAGGCGTTAGACCTTGTTTATGTTGTGGCCATCAGGCCCTTTTCGCTGGCCAAGTCACGCATCCGCTTTTGTAGCTTTTCAAAAGCACGCACTTCGATCTGGCGAATACGTTCGCGGCTGACACTGTATTGGCCACTTAGGTCTTCCAATGTGATCGTTTCATCGCTTAGGCGACGTTGAGTTAGGATATCTTTTTCGCGATCATTCAAGACATCCATCGCTTCAGCCAACATCTCACGGCGTACTGTCAGCTCGTCATTTGCTTCATAATCGCCAGCTTGGTCAGCGCTTTCGTCCTCCAACCAATCTTGCCATTGCATGGTCCCCTCGCCATCAGAACCGACCGTCGCATTTAGCGACGCGTCGCCCCCACTCATGCGGCGGTTCATGCTGACAACTTCTTTCTCGGTTACACCAAGATCAGTCGCGATACGGGTCACGTTTTCAGGACGAAGATCGCCCTCTTCCAAGGCCCCGATGCGGTTCTTTGCTTTACGAAGATTAAAGAACAGTTTCTTCTGAGCCGAGGTTGTACCAAGCTTCACAAGAGACCACGAACGCAGGACATATTCCTGAATGCTCGCCCTGATCCACCACATTGCATAGGTCGAAAGACGGAAGCCTCTTTCTGGATCAAACCTTTTTACAGCCTGCATCAAGCCAACATTGGCTTCAGAAATAACTTCGGCCTGCGGCAGACCATAGCCACGGTACCCCATTGCTATCTTAGCGGCCAAGCGAAGGTGGCTTGTAACCAACTTGTGCGCTGCAGCAGTGTCTTCTTTCTCAACCCACGCTTTGGCGGCCATGTATTCTTCTTCAGGCTCCAAAAGCGGGAACTTGCGGATTTCTTGCATATAACGGTTCAGGCCACCTTCAGGTGTAGGTGCCGGTAGATTTGCATAATTAGCCATTGTTTTGGTCCCTCCAGTCGGGCGCCCTATGTTTATGGGCTTAACATTGATATGGGTACTGCAATATTGGGTTTCAAGTGTTTGCAGCAGCTACATCTTGAATATGGACCGCCTGAAAGCAAACCCCAAGACTATGTCAGCCCCCTCACGCCGATGTGCGAGGTTTGACATATTTATGGTTAAACTTGGGAAGACTAAGCAGCTGGCTGTTCTAATGCAGTTATCAATCGGGCCATATCAGTCGGTAATTCCGCTTCAAATCGCATCATTTCGCCACTTACCGGGTGTTTGAACCCTAAAACTGCAGCATGCAAAGCTTGGCGTTTGAACACACCCAATTCCCGCAAACCAGCATCGCTGATGGCCCCTTTTGGCAGCTTGCGCTTACCGCCATAAACCGGATCACCGACCAATCCATGTCCTGCATGGGTCATGTGAACACGGATTTGATGGGTACGGCCCGTTTCCAACCAACATTCCATCAGTGCAATAACTTCTGGCGCACCAAAACGTTGAACTGTGCGGGCACGCGTAACAGCATGGCGCCCGCCTTGAAATAAGACGGCTTGGCGTTGCCGGTCTGTTTTATGGCGGGCAAGCTGCGTGGTCATTCGCAAAATATTACTCGTTTCAAAGCTGGCACCTTTGACGCCACGCAGTCGCGGATCGTTGGCATCCGGCACACCGTAAACCAGCGCCTTATAATACCGCTCGGTGCTATGGTCAGCAAATTGCGCAGCCAACCCGTGATGAGCGGCATCCGTCTTTGCAGCAACCAGCAAACCAGAGGTTTCTTTATCAATCCGGTGCACAATACCGGGGCGTTTCATCCCCCCCACACCTGATAGAGTATTACCACAATGGTGCATAAGAGCATTGACCAACGTGCCATTCGGCGTGCCTGGCGCGGGATGAACAACCATTCCCGCAGGCTTATTAACCACAATAAGGTCATCATCCTCGTAGATGACATTCAGCGGAATATCTTCTGCCAGAATGTGGCTTTCTTCCGCTTCAGCAACTTCGATCTCGATATCCGCGCCCTCAAGCACTTTTGCTTTTGGATCCAGGACGACGGTTCCATCGACTTTAACAGAACCCGCGACAATCAAACGTGCCAAGCGCGTGCGCGACAACGACGCATCCTCTGGCACATCGCGCGCAACCGCTTTATCAAGACGGGAGGGCGGAGTTTCGCTAATACGAAAACGAACGGAAGTAATCGACATGACAGATCCTGTTGAACCCGCGAACTTGCGGTTTTTGCGACGGTTGGTGACTGTACTGACAGCCACGATGTTGATCGGCGTTGTAGTCGTGGTTGGACTGCTTGTCACGCGGCTCTCTTCTAAAGGGCCAGCACTTCCAGAAACGATCACTTTACCAAGCGGATCAAGTGCTACAGCGTTCACGCAAGGCGACACTTGGTACGCGATTGTCACATCCGACAATCAAATTCTTATCTACAATAGAACAGACGGTCAGCTGCGCCAAACCATCACGCTGGACTAACGCGCTAAAATCAAACTTATTGTATCAATGGGGCTGGGGTTAAGTGGTACCACCTCCTGGTCTCGAACCAGGGACCTCCTGATCCACAATCAGGCGCTCTAACCAACTGAGCTAAGGCGGCACTGTTGCTGGATTTAACTGCACCAACAAACGAATGCAATACCGATCAAACCAAAATTTGCACCTCTGTCGCATCAATCTGCTAGAAATGCGCTTTTCCAGTGGCATTCGCCTTATCTTGCCATTCTTACCGCGTATAGTTAGCACGGAAGCATCATTTCCGGAGAATACAAATGGGCATTAACAAAGAACGCGACGTCGAAGCGAACATGCAAATCGGGCCAACAGACATTGGGATGGTCCGTATTTTTATCGAATCGCAGGGCATTGAAGTACCGATGGACTTCGAACCTGAAGAGGCCGAAGAAATTGCTGAAGAAATCCGCGCCGCCGCTGCTGCCGCACGGATAGTTAAGTAACTATCATAGACAGGCCGCCTAACTGAAAGGCGGCCTGCAGACAAAGGATTTGATGCGCCCTAAAGATGGGGACGAACGCATCCATTCCTTATGGCATTAGAACGAGAACCGCAGACCCACATTCACTGAAGTGGTTCCGTAGTTACCGCTTATATTTCCGGTGTTGGCCCCCGCGGGGTTCAACCGCGTAGAACTCACATTGAAAAACTCGCGGTGACGCACATCAGCCGTCAGTGTGATTGTGTCAGTTGCCGCGTATGCAACACCTGCAATCAATTGGGCCGCCAAAACTGTATCACTGTCGCTGACAATAATACCCGGGAGGTAGAACAAATCCTGGCTCACTCGACCGATACCGACACCACCACCGACATACGGTGTGAATGCGGAACCTGTTTTAAAGTCAGCCAAGACATTTGCGAAAATTGCTGCTGTTTGTATACCGCCTGAAACGCCGTTTTCAGCAGCAGGTCCATTGCCGGAAAATGCGATGCCGTCCGCGTCATTATCAGAAAAGGACAATTCGAGTTCACCGCGCACGCCGACTTTGCTGGTGGACCATTTATCAATTGTTTTACCGACCCCAAGGCCAAACTGGAAACCACTGTCCAAATCAACGTCAACAGTGTTTGGGTTGCCGCCAATGATGCCGCTATAATCCAAATCGGAATTCAAGGACGTGCCGCCAAAGGCGAAACCGTAAATGCCTGTGCCCCCTGTCGTCGTATGGCCATCCGCTATTGCGCCGCCTGCTACCATTGCGCCAGTGACTGCCAGCGCAGCCGCCTTCAAATGTATCGAAGTCATAATTTTTGTCGTCCTTTGTATATGTTCACACATACAAAAACCGCGACGCTGCAGTTTTATTCGCTCACGTCACTTCACCTGGTCGTGACCATCTTAAAAAGACAGCCCTGCTTCCGGATCGCGCAAGCGCTGAAGACGACGGGCGGCCTGCGTTGCAAACTTTTGCACCATCACTTTTCGGCGCGCGGCAGCTAGCTTTTCAATCGGACCCATGTGGACAATTTCGGCGTCATAAGCATCCGCAATGATCAGGCCGGTTTCATCTGGCAACAGTTCAACCGGAAAGTCATTATCGACAGCCCAGAAGAACTGATCACACCACTCCAAATAACCTTGCCACTTGTGATCAGATTGGAAGTCAGCCTTACTTGATTTGCATTCCACCACCCAAATTTCACCCTTTGGGCCAAGTGCTATGACATCGACGCGCAACCCTCGTGTCGGGACGAATTCCTCGATCGAGACCATCCCTAAGCTCGCCAAATGACGCGCTACACCGCGCGCTAATTTCTGCCCTGCCTGCATCTCAACTGTCATCTCTCAAGGGTGAACAATTCATGAACATGATTCAAGTGCTTAGAAAATTGTTGACAGGATACCAAACGGTATCGTAATGATGTGAAACCAAATGGTATCGAATTGAGAGATCATGCATCAAGATATACAAAATGGCTTTCGCGCCCTCGCAGACCCTACACGGCGTGACATTCTACATCGACTGGCGTCGGGCGAGCATACGATTGCTCAGCTTACTCAGCACTTCGATATGACACGTGCTGCCGTGAAGAAACATCTCACCGTTCTTAGCGATGGTGGTTTGATCACAACCCGCGCCGTAGGGCGTGAACGATTTAACGCGCTGGACCCAGATGGTTTTGCCCCCATGCGAGACTGGATCAGCTTCTTTGATCACTTCTGGGATGAACAACTCACCAATCTAAAAGACGTAATTGAAAACCAAAACAATAAGGATCAAACAAATGACTGACCGAATTATCCGAAAATCCATATTCCTAAAGGCAGATCGTCAATCGGTATGGACTTACCTGACAGATCCCAAAAAGCTCGCCATTTGGTTTCACCCCCCCAAAACCCCTTTGGTTGAGGGCCAGAAGTTGGAAATGTTCGGTGCCGACAGCGGTGACCTGCTCATGTGGGGTGATGTCGTCACGGCGCGAGCACCTGAGTATCTGGAATACACGTTTACCATCAAACCGATGGGTGATGCGACCAGCACAGTCAAATGGACCCTTACAGAAGTCGAAGGCGGCACCCAACTTAGTTTGGAACACATCGGCTTGCCGCAGGGTGCCGAAAGCTATGGTCTGACCCTGGCCCTCGACAAAGGTTGGGATGATCACCTCGCCAAAATGCGGGACGACGCCCACAGCGAATAAGGGAAACCACGCAATAACAACAGCAAGGGACGTCAACACGCCCCTTGCCCTCGGCACCTACAGCTCTTACTTAGAGGGAGACGGGTTCTGCCCATTTTGTCATCGGTTAATTTCCAGTGGCCTTAAGCAATTCCTCGGGGGCTGGCTCTGTTCGGATCCTGGTCCGTTTACCTGGCGCCCACCTGTACATACAGGTCCCCCGGAATATACAACCAAACGTTTGTGTGGTTCCCGTCACCAACCCAACTAGCATCTGCTAGGCACCTACGGCTTTGCGGACCATTTCCCAATACTGGTCCTGCACCTCGTTTAGACTAAGACGGCCCTCACTGCGGAACCACGTATTCACACCCGTAAGCATTGCAATGACAGCAAAAGTCGCGATTTTTGCATCCTTAACATCCCATGCCCCACTGGCTTGGCCCGCAAGCAGAATGCCTTGAAGGCGATCTTCATAGGTTCCGCGCAATTCTCCAATCACCAGGAAGTTTTGCGCGTTCAGATTGCGCAACTCCATGTAGGCGATAAAGACAGCCTCGGGTCGGCCGTGGTGAAACGCGATATGAAATCGGACAAAATGCTCTAGCCTTTGAAGGGGCTGGCCTGCATCTACATCGGGCAACGCCGCTATCAACTCGGCCATATGAGACTGCATCAAATCAAACAAAAGGCTCTGTTTATCGGGTGTATAGTTATACAGCGCCCCAGCTTGCACCCCAACCTCACTTGCGATTTGACGCATCGAAACAGCCGCATAGCCATGCTTTGCAAACAGCTCTAAAGCTGCTTGTCTGACTTTGGGCCCTGTGATGCCCGAATGTGATCCCGCTGTGCGTGCCATGTATACCTGTTATCTGAACACCCGTTCAGAACCAAGCATCCCTTGCACCGAAACACGGGCTGGTGCATCAAGCATACAACAAATGGAACCACTCATGCGTTTGACTGCACTTATTTTGCCCACCCTTGTGCTGGCAACCCTCATGGGCTGCACCCAGTTTCCTGAACTGGACGGTGCGGTATCTGATAGCGGCAAACATGCGGATTTCCCTGATCTGGTTCCAATCCAGCCATTGCTGGCCCAAAGCCGCACAGTTGGCCCAACTCACGAGCAAACTGTGGCTGGCTTAAATGCACGCGTGCTGGCCTTACGAAATCGCGCTGCTCGTCTGCGCGGGTCCGTTATTGACGCGAACACCCGCAACCGTATGCGAAACAGCGTAAACTAAGGCGCTTCTCGCGTTGCATGAAAGCGGGTAAACCGCTACATCGCGCAAAACGCCCTATTATCTCAAAGGATCCTGAACATGTCACAACCTCTTCGTCTTGGTATTGCAGGTTTGGGAACTGTTGGTGTTGGCGTCGTCAAAATCATCCGTCAGCAAGCTGCACTCTTGAAGGCCCGCACAGGGCGCGACATCACTATCAGCGCCGTCAGCGCACGGACAAAAGACCGTGATCGCGGTGTATCTTTGGCTGGCTACGCTTGGGAAGATGATCCTGTTGCGTTGGCGACCCGTGATGATGTGGACGTTTTTGTCGAACTTATGGGTGGTGCTGACGGACCAGCAAAGGCCGCAACTGAAGCTGCCATTGCTGCAGGCAAACATGTAATTACTGCAAACAAGGCCATGCTTGCGATGCACGGTCACCCCCTTGCACTAGCCGCAGAGGCCAAAGGCGTGTCCCTGCGCTATGAGGCAGCCGTCGCGGGCGGTATTCCCGTGATCAAGGCGCTAACCGAAGGTTTGGCAGGCAATCAGATCACCCGCATCATGGGTGTGATGAATGGATCGTGTAATTACATCCTGACGCGGATGGAGGATTCTGGCCTGAGCTATCAAGCAATTTTTGCCGAGGCCGACGGTCTTGGTTACCTTGAAGCAGACCCACAACTGGACGTGGGTGGCATTGATGCAGCCCACAAGTTGGCCATCCTTAGCGCAATCGCGTTTGGTACCAAGGTCGATTTCGACAGCATCGTGCTAGAGGGGATCGAACGGATCAGCATTGAAGACATCAATGCTGCTGCCGATATGGGATACAAGATCAAATTGCTTGGCGTGACCCAAATGACAGGTCGCGGTCTTGAGCAGCGGATGCAGCCTTGCCTTGTGCCTGCAAGTTCCCCCTTGGGTCAATTGCAAGGCGGCACGAATATGATTGTCATCGAAGGCGACGCGATCGAACAGGTTGTGTTGCGTGGCCCCGGTGCCGGCATGGGCCCTACGGCCAGCGCCGTTATGGGCGACGTTTGCGATATAGCACGTGGATTTCAATTGCCTGTCTTTGGCCAACCCGCCGAAACGCTCAAGGCCAGCACACCTGCAAAATCCACCTTGCCCGCCCCTTATTACCTGCGCATGGGCCTTGTCGACAAACCCGGCGCTTTGGCCAAAATCGCGACTGTGTTGGGCGAAGCAGGCATTAGCATTGACCGCATGCGCCAATACAATCACGCCGACACAGCAGCGCCCGTTCTTATAGTCACGCACAAAACCTCTGGTGCATCAATCCACGTTGCATTGGAAGCAATGGAAGGCACCGGCGTTTTAGCCTCTGCACCAGTGGCGTTGCGGATCGAGGAAATCTGAACTCACTGTTCGTGCAAAAACAAAACTTACCAAGGACCCTACCATGACAGATTCAGCGCAATTTCAGGATCGTATGCTGTCTCTGGGCTTGGCCCGTGTATCTGAGGCGGCCGCACTTGCCTCTGCCAAATTGGTTGGACACGGTGATGAAAAAGCAGCAGATCAGGCTGCAGTAAATGCTATGCGCGAACAGCTGAACCTACTCGACATCGCAGGTGTTGTGGTCATCGGCGAAGGCGAACGCGACGAAGCGCCTATGCTCTTCATCGGTGAAGAAGTTGGCACAGGCAACGGCCCAAGCGTTGATATCGCGTTGGACCCGCTTGAAGGGACCACCTTAACAGCCAAAGACATGCCTAATGCCTTGACCGTCATCGCTATGGGCCCAAGAGGTTCAATGCTACATGCGCCAGACGTTTACATGGATAAGCTGGCAATCGGCCTGGGATATGACACCGACATCGTTACCTTGGACATGTCCCCAAAGGAGCGTGTAAAAGCACTTGCTGCAGCCAAAGGCTGTTCAACATCAGACATCACAGTCTGTATTTTGGAACGCCCTCGCCACGCGACGATGATCGCTGAAATACGCGCCACTGGTGCTGCAATCCGCATGATCACAGACGGCGATATCGCAGGTGTAATGCACTGTTCAGAGCCTGGCGCTGGTATTGATATGTACATGGGCTCGGGCGGCGCACCTGAAGGTGTTCTTGCCGCGGCCGCATTGAAATGCATGGGTGGTCAATTCTATGGTCGATTGTTGTTTCGCAGCGATGACGAACGTGGCCGCGCAGCGAAGGCAGGCCTTACTGATTTAGACCGAATTTACACCCGCGACGAATTGGTAACTAAAGACGTTATATTTGCAGCAACCGGCGTGACCGGCGGTACATTGCTTCCAGCCGTACAGCGAGAAGTCAGTTGGTTGACCTGCGAGACGTTGCTGATGCGCTCAAGCACTGGTTCCGTGCGCCGGATGTCTTATAAGACACCTGTGGTCGATTAAAACTACTACTTTCGCCGGGTACCTCTGAGGATGCCTCCGGCAGGAGTTTATTTTGCAAAATGAACGGGGATTTCGTGTCATTTCTAGGAGTTGAGCATTCACTAACTGGTCGCCGATGGGTGGGACCTGCAATAGAGTTCGACCGTGCAGCGGAGGCCATTGCCCAGCAAACCGACCTGCCTCGGCCCGTTGCCCAAATCTTGGCCAGACGCGGCGTTTCCCCACAAGACGCAGCTGCCTTCTTGGCACCATCGCTGCGTGACCTGTTGCCCGACCCACGATCCCTTCGTGACATGGAAAAGGCCGCCGAACGGTTTTTGAAAGCAGTTTCATCCCGTCAGCGCATAGCAATTTTTGCAGATTATGATGTAGATGGTGGTAGTTCCGCCGCATTACTTATTGTTTGGCTACGCGGCTTGGGTCTTACTGCTACATTATACATCCCAGACCGCATCGATGAGGGCTATGGCCCCAATGACGAAGCAATGGCCGCACTCGCCGCTAAACACGACCTGATCGTCTGCGTAGACTGCGGCACCCTTTCACATGATCCAATCGCCGCGGCAAAAGGTGCAGATGTCATTGTTTTAGACCACCACTTGGGCGGCGAAACGCTGCCTGATGCCTACGCGGTTGTGAACCCTAACCGTCAAGACGAAGATGGTGCGCTTGCCCATCTTTGCGCGGCAGGCGTTGTCTTTTTAATGTTGGTCGAGGCTGGTCGGCAAATGCGTGAGGCAGGTCAAAAAGGGCCTGATTTAATGTCTCTTCTTGATCTGGTTGCATTGGCCACAGTCGCGGACGTTGCCCCACTTATTGGTGTCAATCGCGCCTTCGTGCGTCAGGGATTGCGTGTAATGGCGCGACGCGAACGACCCGGTCTTGCGGCACTGGCAGATGTGTCACGAATGGATACAGCACCATCGTCATATCATCTTGGGTTTCTGCTTGGCCCACGCGTCAATGCAGGTGGGCGGATTGGACAAGCCGATCTTGGCGCACGATTGCTGGCCTGTAATACTGAACACGATGCAGCGGCGATGGCCGAACGATTGGATCACCTCAACACCGAACGCCGCGACATCGAGGCATCTGTTCGTGCTGCTGCGATGGAACAAGCCGAGGAACGCGGGTTTGACAGGCCACTGGTCTGGGCATCAGGCGAAGGTTGGCATCCCGGTGTTGTTGGAATTGTTGCCTCGCGGCTCAAGGAGGCAGCGAACCGCCCAGCGATTGTTATCGGCTTTGAGGGCGGAATTGGCAAAGGTTCAGGACGTTCTGTTTCGGGCATCGATCTTGGTGCCCCCATTCAGCGATTGGCCTCTGAAGGGTTGTTGATCAAAGGGGGCGGGCACAAAATGGCTGCTGGCCTTACGGTGGCTGAAGATAAGCTAGAGGCAGCGATGGAGCGTTTGTCAGAGTTGCTTGACAAACAAGGGGCGGGACAAATTGGAGCTGCTGATCTGCGTTTAGACGGAGCCATGATGCCTGCTGCAGCGACCGTCGAGCTGTCGGAACAAATCGAACAAGCAGGCCCCTTTGGCGCTGGCGCACCCGGACCACGGTATGCGTTTGCAGAGATGCAGATCTTCTTTGCTAAGCGGGTTGGCCAAAACCATCTTAAACTAAGCTTTGGCGATACAGACGGCGGCCGAATGGAAGCGATTGCCTTTGGGGCATATGATACTGATTTGGGCCCTTCATTAGAGCATCATGGCGGCGCACGGTTCCATCTGGCAGGTCGACTAGACATTAATACCTTCCGTGGACGGCAGACGATTCAACTGCGTTTAGAAGATGCTGCACCAGCATAAAAAAAGTTGTCGATTTGATGATTTTTCCACTTGCGTAAAGACCTGTATTTCCCTAAATACC
>JBLHPE010000016.1:0-41312 GCA_047624005.1 Ascidiaceihabitans sp. | reverse complement strand
GTGCAGAGTTGGGTGCGCTGCCAATGGTCCACGCCGAAAACGGCGATCTGGTGGCTGCGTTACAGGAGAAATATTTCAACGAAGGCATCACTGGGCCAGAGGGTCACGCTTATTCTCGCCCCCCTGAATTAGAAGGTGAAGCGGCCAACCGTGCGATCACGATTGCGGATACCGCTGGTGTGCCTTTGTACATCGTGCACGTGTCTTGCGAGCAGACGCACGAGGCGATCCGCCGTGCCCGCCAAAAGGGGATGCGCGTTTACGGAGAGCCATTGATCCAGTTCCTGACGTTGGACGAAAGCGAATACTTCAACAAAGATTGGGACCACGCTGCGCGCCGTGTTATGTCACCTCCGTTCCGGTCAAAGGATCATCAGGATTCATTGTGGGCTGGTTTGCAGGCAGGGTCTTTGCAGGTTGTGGCCACAGACCACGCGGCGTTCAGCACCGCACAAAAGCGGGCAGGTCGCGATGATTTCCGGCTTATTCCCAACGGTTCAAACGGTCTTGAAGAGCGTTTGGCAGTGTTGTGGACCGAGGGGGTTGAGACGGGCCGCTTGACGCCAAATGAATTCGTTGCTGCGACGTCAACCAATGCTGCAAAGATCCTGAACATCTACCCTAAAAAGGGTGCGATTGTTGAAGGCGCTGATGCGGATATCGTTGTGTGGGACCCAAAGATCACAAAGACGATTTCGCCAGCCAATCACCATTCGGTTCTAGATTATAATGTCTTTGAGGGCTTTGAAGTAACTGCGCAATCGCGTTACACTCTAAGCCGTGGTGAAGTGATTTGGGCATGGGGTCAGAACAGCCAACCGCAACCGGGCCGTGGTAAGTTTGTGCCGCGTCCTGCATTCCCGTCTGCGAACCTTGCGCTTTCTAAGTGGAAAGAACTGAACCAACCGAAAATGATCAAACGTGATCCAATGAATATTCCAGCAGGTATCTAATGCAAGACGGCACTCAGGCTGCGCAAGACGCGGCTCAGGCACCAGTGATTTCAGCGCGCGATTTGGATCTGACGTTCCAAACGAACGACGGACCTGTTCATGCGCTCAAGGGCGTATCGTTGGACATCAAAAAGGGTGAATTCGTTAGCTTTATCGGCCCTTCAGGCTGCGGTAAAACCACGTTCTTACGCGTGATGGCGGATTTAGAGCAGCCTACAGGTGGTTCGATCACGGTGAATGGCGTGAGCGCTGAAGAGGCCCGTAAAACCCGCGCCTATGGCTATGTGTTCCAAGCGGCTGGTTTGTACCCTTGGCGCACGATCGGTGGTAACATTGGTCTACCACTAGAGATCATGGGCTATTCTAAAGCGGATCAGGCCGAGCGTGTGAAACGTGTGCTTGAGCTGGTTGAATTGGACGGGTTTGAACGCAAATTTCCTTGGCAACTGTCGGGAGGTATGCAGCAACGGGCCAGTATTGCGCGGGCCTTGGCGTTTGATGCTGATATCTTGCTGATGGACGAACCGTTTGGTGCGCTGGACGAGATCGTGCGCGATCACTTGAATGAGCAGTTGTTAAAGCTGTGGAAACGTACTGAAAAAACGATTGCGTTTGTGACCCACTCGATCCCCGAGGCTGTGTATCTAAGCACTAAGATCGTTGTAATGTCACCGCGACCAGGCCGAATTACAGATGTGATAGAGAGTACATTGCCCTTAGTTCGGCCATTGGACATTCGTGACTCCCCTGAGTTTCTGGAAATAGCTCACCGCGTGCGTGATGGGCTGCGGGCGGGTCATGCAGATGTTTAAAGTTGGATACCTAAAGGATGGCGTGTCATGAGGCAGGCCTTTGTCCCAGTGTTGACCGTTGTCGCTGCACTATTTGTGGTGTGGTACGGGGCTGCGATTTGGCTGAATGCCGACTGGGCCTATGACAAAGCCAAGCGTGCAAATGTAGAGCTTAGCTTTTCCGAACTGGTTTCTGATACATGGGCGCAGGACAAACCTAAGTTACCGGCACCGCATCAAGTGGCTGTGGAAATTTGGAAAACCACTGCGCTGAAAAAGATCACCTCGAAACGGTCGCTGATATACCATTCATGGGTGACCCTAAGCGCGACACTGCTGGGATTTGCGATGGGCACAATTTTTGGCACGTCGCTGGCTGTTGGCATCGTGTACAATCGAACGATGGATATGAGCGTGATGCCATGGGTTATCACCAGTCAAACGATCCCGATTTTGGCCGTCGCTCCAATGATTATTGTGGTCTTGAACGCAGTGGGGATCTCGGGGCTTTTGCCCAAGGCGATGATATCGATGTATCTGTCGTTTTTCCCTGTTGTTGTTGGCATGGTGAAGGGGTTGCGCAGTCCTGATGCAATGCAGTTGGACCAGATGCGAACGTGGCATGCGTCGGGTTCACAGATGTTCTGGCGGCTGCGGTTGCCCTCGTCCATGCCCTACTTGTTTACCTCGCTTAAGATCGCGATGGCCGCGTCTTTGGTTGGCGCAATTGTTGGCGAATTGCCTACGGGTGCTGTCGCTGGGCTGGGGGCACGTTTGCTGGCAGGTAGCTATTACGGTCAAACAATCCAGATCTGGAGCGCCTTAATACTGGCGGCAGTCTTGGCCGCTTCATTGGTCGGCATCATCGGTGTGTTACAGCGCGTGACCCTTAAACGTATGGGGATGTCATAATGGGTTGGCTCGTTTTTGCATTCCTCATTTGGATTACCGGTTGGTCGCTGAATGTCGTGCTTTCAAAGCGTGAACCGACGCGAATTTTGTCCCTATTGATCCCGGTGATATTTGGCGTGACGCTTATTTTGATTTGGGAAGGCATCGTGCGTGGGTTTGAGATTAGCCCGATCCTTCTGCCGCCTCCTTCAATGATTGCGACCAGATTTGCAGCCTCGACTTCGATCCTTTGGCAGGACTTTGTTCAGACCGTGATTAAAGGTGCGTTGAGTGGATATATCATCGGCTGTGGCTCTGCTTTTTTGATCGCTATTGTGATTGACCGTTACCCCTTTTTGCGACGTGGGTTGCTGCCTGTTGGGAACTTTGTGGCCGCGCTTCCTATCGTTGGTATGGCTCCGATCCTTGTGATGTGGTTCGGGTTTGATTGGCAATCCAAAGCTGCGGTGGTTGTGGTTATGGTGTTCTTTCCAATGCTTGTGAATACGGTCCAAGGGCTACAAGCCAGCGACAGCATGCAGCGAGATTTGATGCAAACCTATGCGGCAAGCTATTGGTCCACGTTGCTAAAGCTGCGCTTGCCAGCCGCGATGCCTTTCATATTCAACGGTCTAAAAATCGCTTCAACGCTTGCGTTGATTGGAGCAATTGTGGCGGAGTTCTTTGGCTCACCCACGCGGGGTATGGGGTTCAGGATATCGACATCGGTGGGGCAGTTGGCATTAGATCTGGTCTGGGCTGAAATCGTGGTTGCAGCCCTTGTCGGATCAGCATTCTATGGCGGGATATCATTGTTGGAAAAGACAGTGACCTTTTGGCATCCGTCACAACGGAGCCGTACAAGTTGATAACAATAAAAATATAATAAACGACAACAACTAGGAGAGAAGAACATGAAGACATTTAGCACGGTAATTGCTGCGACAGCGATGGGTGTTTGGGGATCAATTGCCCAAGCTGCAGACGATGTAACGTTGCAACTTAAGTGGGTCACGCAGGCTCAGTTTGCTGGCTACTACGTTGCGCTTGATAAAGGCTTCTATTCCGAGGAAGACCTGAACGTCACCATCAAACCAGGTGGTCCAGATATCGCCCCGACCCAAGTGTTGGCTGGTGGCGGCGCGGATGTGACCGTTGATTGGATGCCATCTGCATTGGCCGCCCGTGAAAAAGGTTTACCAATGGTTAACATTGCGCAGCCGTTCAAATCATCGGGCATGATGCTGACCTGCCGCAAGGATGCTGGCATCGAAACAACGGCCGATTTCGCTGACAAAACATTGGGCGTTTGGTTCTTCGGTAACGAATTCCCGTTCCTAAGCTGGATGAGCAAATTGGGCATGGCGACAGACGGTTCTGCCGGTGGCGTTACCGTTTTGAAGCAAGGCTTTAACGTTGATCCGATCCTTCAAGGCCAAGCGGCGTGTGTGTCGACTATGACGTACAACGAATACTGGCAGGTTATTGACGCAGGTCTAACACCTGATGATTTACAAGTGTTTAAGTACGAGGACCAAGGCGTCGCGACGTTGGAAGACGGCCTTTATGTTCTGGAAGACAACCTGACAGACGCAGCGTTCGAAGATAAGATGGTGCGTTTTGTACGTGCGTCCATGAAGGGCTGGAAATACGCAGAAGCCAATCCTGATGAGGCAGCTGATATCGTTCTAGAGAATGATGGTTCCGGTGCCCAAACTGAAAAGCACCAGCGTCGTATGATGCGCGAAGTGGCCAAGCTGACAGCTGGTGGCAACGGTGCTTTGGTTGAGGCCGATTATGAGCGCACAGTTGCGTCGTTGTTGTCGGGTGGCGATGATCCAGTGATTTCCGTGGCACCAACAGGTGCTTGGACACATCAGATCACAGACAAAGCACTGAAGTAATTCAGGTTTTCAAATCTAGGAAAGGGGCTGATGCAATCGCATTGGCCCTTTTTTATTGGACGTAAGACACAAAAAAACCGGACGCTTTGCAGCATCCGGTCTCTTAGTTCTTAAACAGTAAAGCTTAAGCCAGTGCGAGGTTCGCAGCAGACTCGCGGCCGTCACGGCCAGCTTCGATGTCGAATGTAACTTTTTGGTTGTCAGCCAAGCCTGTAAGGCCTGCGCGCTCAACAGCAGAAATGTGTACGAATACATCATTAGAGCCGCCATCAGGTGCGATAAAGCCGAAGCCTTTTGTTGTGTTAAACCATTTTACGGTGCCAGTAGCCATATCCGTAGTCTCCAATTTACTGCCATCCGCGTAGGTGCGATGGCTCGGCGTGGTCGGTCTGTGATCGAAAGACTGAAGCCGTGTAAACGAGACAGTGGTCGAAAAAGATAACGTAAGCACGGGTCATATGGCAGCAGTTACAGATTCGGGCAAGGGGTTTGAATGCAGGTGCGGCAATTGTGCCGATTGTTGCTGATTTGGGTTTTGGGGCCGAAACGGGCTGTCGGTATGGCGTCGGTAACGTGTCGGTATCACGTCGGTGCGCAGCGCTCGGTGTATTTTGACGACGTTAATCAGTTTTTGTCAGAGTGTCCCTGTGGTGTGAGATGGGGGTATGGATATGGCGCAGATTACGAAATCCGAGAAACTGGCGCGGCGCAGGCTGATCTATCATTTGTGGGTGGCAAGTGAAGACCAACCGCCGATCCGCGAAATTCGCGAAGAGGCGCCGGATGCCTGGCACATGATCGAGGCGGACTTGGATTGCTTTGCGCCCAAACAGAAGATGACGCTGTATTTGGATGCGCCTGTGGCGAAGGCGTTCAAGGCGATGGGCAAGGGCTATCAGGCGCGGATCAACCGGATTTTGGGGACGTGGATGGTGATGAAGATCGGGCATGTGATGGAAGCGGAAAAGATCATGCTGGCGGATCGACGGCGGGCGATTTTGGATGCGGAGCAGGTTGAGGGGTCTGAGACGGCGGGGCGTGGTTGGGCTGCATATGGGGACTTGAAGGATTGAGGTGGTGTTCAGCAGGTTGATCTGACACGCAGTGCTGTCTCAATGTTGTCTCTGCGGGCAAATTTGCTATCAAGTTTGGGACGAAGAAGGCCCGATGTAGATGGATTTCGCGCTTCTATCCGAAAATACTATCGAGATTTCCAACAATGCTAATAATCAAAGCCACGCCGCAAATCAGGATCGCCAACCAGAAAACATATTGCATCACAAATGCGGAGATCCCGATGCCAACGGCCATATATGAAAGCCGATGTGGTTCGTTTCGGTACAATCCAATACCGCCAAGGGCAATCGCGAGGCCAGCCACGCAGAGGGCGGCAATTGTGATGAATTGACTGTAATCTTCGGGTATCGGAGTTGGCTTTGGGGCTGGCTCTCCTGCCAATGCACGCGCGGCCGCTTGTTTTATGTCAGCTGCAATTTCGCCGATGATCGTACCAGTGCTTACCTCTTGCGGTTCAAAAAATGCAGAAAGCTGGATCAGAATAACAAGAAGGCTTGCGGTGCCAAGGATGAATCCAAACAGGCCAAATTTGGCAGTTTGTTCTTTTACGGTCTGTTCCATCGCACCACTCTTTCGTCGTTTCACGGTGTTCAGCTACACAACAGGGACGGCCAAATTAAGGCAATGAGAAGCGAAGGGGTCTGAGATGGCGGGCCGTGGGTTGGGTGAGATTGGTGAGAGGGATGGATGTTTCTCAGAGATCATCTTCTCTTTGAGCTAGTGCAAGAAGTCTTTGGAACTTTTCAAAATCCTTAGCACACTCTAGCGCAAGTCCTCGCATTGACAGCGCATGAAATTCGGCGACGGCTCGTGCTTGGCAATTAAGAGACTTACTTGGGGTAAATTCGATATCGGAATATGCAGCATAGTTCAGATTACGACGTATCCAATCTTCATGCGGTGCGATGGCTCGTAAGTACAACCAATCATAAAAGGCATTCTTGGGCTCGCTTGCAAAATCGGTTCCTTCAAAACGAAACCCAATAATATTACCTTCTCCTAAACTTCGAATCTTTCGTTTCGTCTCAAAAGGATCAAGATCCATTAAGAATTCATGCTGCCCAGAAATCGAGAAAACTTTGCTGCTTTGGTAAACGCTTTCGAGGCACTTCATTGTGCCATATGCTTGCACCTTGAGATTGAAAGCGGAGAGGCGTCTCCCTACTTCCTGAGTAGACTTAGTCGAAATTTCTAAAACAGGATGGATGCCGCGATCTTTTGCCGCTTCGTGTAGTGCTGCGATGTTTTTTTGTTTTTGAGAGACTGCGAAACCTGGATGCCAAGAAATATCCAAGGGCAATGCCTCATACAGAGGGCCTTTGCCCATTAATCCTTCGCCTACTTGCCTTCCAGCGAGTGGCACAAATATGGGACGAGAAGCCATGATTACCTCGGTTTACATCGGCCGATTATATACTTGTTTGGAACCATAGTAGGAAATAAAATTTCGACCTTTTCTGCTAAACATAATCTGGCATGAACGTCAGGACTCCAGGCTAAGTTAGAATAAAGAACATCTAAATCTAATCGGTCAAACGCCTCAGATATTGGAATGATCTCCGTGTTTGGAGAATTCGCTAACCCAAGTGCGACACGCATTTCAGTCAACTCAAGGATTTCAGGTTTGATTCGAATATAAGTTTGAGAAGGATGCCTGCCATCATTTCTGCAGTGCCATGCCATCGGATGATTATTTGTAAGGCATAAACTTACATTGTCAAAGTTGCCTAACATCTTGTCGCTCATCCGACTAGTTGCATCACCGCCAGGGAAGGGAACGGCTATCCCTTTTTCTTCTAAAGATTTTTTTGACAAAATGCCGTTGAAGGAATTGATTAAATCTAAATTTGATTCATCAGTGAAGTGGTAAATGCAACTCCGGCGTGTGCCGCTTTTAATTCTAGAAATTAACTTTTTAATACTCACTAACACTCGCCCCATAGTTGTTAGTTAACAACTATGGGGCGAGTGACACATCTTCAAGTGGCGGGTTGATTTTTTCCGCAACCCATCAGGGTGGTGGGTATTGTTAGTTCAACGTGAAAACTTCTTATGCTTCAAACGCTTAGGCTCCATCGCATCCGCGCCCAGACGACGCTTCTTGTCTTCTTCATAGTCCTCGAAGTTGCCTTCAAACCACTCAACATGTGAATCGCCTTCAAACGCCAACATGTGCGTACAAATCCGATCCAAGAAGAAACGGTCGTGCGAAATGACAACGGCGCAACCGGCGAAATCGACCAAAGCGTCTTCCAAAGCCCGCAGTGTTTCGACGTCCAGATCGTTGGTAGGTTCATCGAGCAGTAGGACGTTGCCGCCGTCTTTAAGCAGACGCGCCATGTGCACGCGGTTGCGTTCACCACCGGACAGTAGCCCAACTTTTTTCTGCTGGTCGCTGCCTTTGAAGTTGAACGACGAGCAGTAGGCGCGGGAGTTCACTTCGGCGTCGCCAAGCACGATCAATTCGGCACCGCCTGAGATGGCTTCCCACACGTTGTCGTCGGGGTTCAGGTCGTCGCGTGATTGGTCAACGTAGGACAGTTCAACCGTGTTGCCGATCTCGACTGTGCCCTCGTCTGGGGTTTCTTGGCCCGTCAGCATTTTGAACAGGGTCGATTTACCCGCGCCGTTTGGCCCGATCACACCGACGATGCCGCCTGGAGGAATGGACAGGGTCAACCCGTCGATCAACAGCTTGTCGCCCATGGCTTTTTTCAGGCCCTCGATTTCGATCACCTTGTTGCCAAGGCGTTGGCCGTTGGGGATGACGATCTGGGCGTAGGTCAGTTTTTCGCGTTCTGACATGTCGGCCATCTCGTTATACGAGCTGATCCGTGCCTTGGATTTCGCCTGACGGGCTTTGGCCCCTTGGCGCATCCATTCCAGTTCGCGCTGCAATGTCTTTTGACGTGATTTGTCTTCACGGGCTTCTTGCATCAGGCGTTTGGCTTTTTGTTCGATCCACGAGGAGTAGTTGCCTTCCCATGGCACGCCTTTGCCGCGATCCAGTTCCAGAATCCAGCTGGTGATGGAATCAAGGAAGTAACGGTCGTGGGTGACGATCAGGATGGTGCCTTTGTAATCCATCAGGTGCTGCTGCAGCCATGCGATTGTTTCGGCGTCCAAGTGGTTGGTCGGTTCATCAAGCAGCAGCATGTCTGGCGCTTCGAGCAGCAGTTGGCACAAGGCGACGCGGCGGGCTTCACCACCAGAGAGCGAGGCAATGTCAGCGTCATCGGCTGGGCAGCGCAGGGCTTCCAACGAGACGTCGATTTGTGAATCTAGATCCCAGAGGTTTTCGGCGTCGATCTGGTCCTGAAGCTTGCCCATCTCGTCGGCAGTTTCTTCAGAATAGTTCATGGCCAGTTCGTTATAACGATCCAGCACGGCTTTTTTCTTGGCCACGCCCAGCATTACGTTTTCACGTACGGTCAGTGTTTCGTCCAGCTTTGGCTCCTGTGGAAGGTAGCCAACTTTGGCGCCTTCAGCGTGCCATGCTTCGCCGGTAAAGTCTTTGTCGAGGCCCGCCATGATCTTCATCAGGGTTGATTTACCAGAGCCGTTGGCCCCGACGACGCCGATTTTCACACCCGGGAGGAAGTTTAGGTGGATGTTTTCGAAGCATTTCTTGCCGCCCGGGTAAGTCTTGGAAACGCCGGACATGTGGTAGACGTATTGATAAGCGGCCATTTGGATGCTCCGATTTGAATGGGTTGTGTCGTGGGGTGGTTTAGCGTGGGTTGCGAGGGGCGGCAATGGGTATGAATCTGAGGGGGATTTGCGGTGTATGCACTGAAGGATTTGATTGCGGGATATGCGCAAGTTGGTCGTGTGGATTGGATCGGCCTGCGGCCTTTGCGGCGTGCCGATATGGTGTCCGTGAATTCTGTTTTGGTGGGTGATGATGGGATGGAGGGTGATCACGGTCGCGGCGGCAAGCGCGCAGTGACCATGATGCAGTCTGAACATTTGCCAGTAATTGGCGCAATGTTGGGTCAGGGGCCGGTTGATCCGATGTTGATGCGCCGGAATTTGTTGGTTTCAGGGATCAATCTGGCGGCGTTGAAGGGGCGACGGATTGGGTTCGGTGATGTGGAGGTTGAGATCACTACAATCTGTGCGCCTTGTTCGCGGATGGAAGAAACCTTTGGCGAGGGTGGTTATTCGGCGGTACGCGGTCATGGTGGCTGGTGTGCGCGTGTTTTGACAGGTGGTGTTGTGTCAGTAGGCGATCCTGTGAGGCCGTTAGATTGACAATGAGGCTTCGGTACAGGCAACAAGCAGTATGAAGTCTTCGTTTCCATACGCCCGCGAGGGCCAGACTATTGGCCTCCTCGGCGGATCGTTTGATCCGGCCCACGCCGGTCACGCGCATATCACGTGTGAGGCGTTGAAGCGCTTTGAGTTGGATCGTGTGTGGTGGATGGTGTCACCGGGTAATCCTTTGAAGGCGCGTGGTCCTGCACCTTTGGATCAACGCATCGCACATGCCGAAGCTATCATGGATCATCCTCGTGTGCGGATCACCGATATCGAACGGCAATTGGGGACGCGTTATACCGCCCAGACCTTACGTGCCTTGCAACACCGTTATCGTGGTGTGCGATTTGTTTGGTTGATGGGGGCGGATAATCTGGCGCAGTTTCATCTGTGGCAAGATTGGCGTTGGATTATGGAGAATGTCTTGGTTGGTGTGTTGGCCCGTCCTGATGAACGCACCTCGGCCCGTATGTCGCCTGCCGCGCGTCTGTATCGCGCCAAACGTATCCCGGGCCGACAGTCGCATTTATTGACCCGATGCGAACCACCGGCGTGGTGTTTTGTGAATGTTCCGATGATCGCGCAATCTTCATCCGCCATTCGTGCGGCTGGCGAGTGGACGTCTTAGGCGCGCAAACGTGCCGAGCCGATGCCTGCGACCACCACGATGAGTAGGCCGATCCATGTGAAGACAGCGGGCAGTGTGTCGAAGAAGACCCAACCAAAAATCACTGCAGCCAAAAGTTGGAAATAGACCAATGGGGCCAGTCGTGTCGCGGGAGCGAGTTTGTAGGCATAAAGCATGATCAGATTGCCAAGCATGGAGAAGAGCGCCGAGAGGGTGGTGAGCCACACGACCTCGCCCGTAAGTGTCGGGATGTTGGTCGCGCCAAATGGGGTTAACACCAATGCGGCGATAAACAGTTGAGTAAAGGTGAGGCCCAGCGGTGTGCCGACGTGTGACAACCAGCGGGACGCGGTCAGAAACGCGCCGTAGCATGTGCCTGCGGCAACTGCCCAGATCAGGCCAGACCCAACATCAGAACCGGGTTGTACGACGATCAGCACGCCGACAAATCCAAGGATCACAAGGGCAGCGCCCTGCCAACGGATCGGTTCACGTAGGAAAATCATCGCGAGGACATAACTGACGAGAGGCCCGATAAAGAAGGCAGCAAAGACGTCGGCGATGGGTTCACGCGACAGGGCAACCTGAATACAACTAAGGCCCGTGGCCAGCAAACATGCACGGAACCAAATGCGCCAGTCGCGTAGCAGACGCCACGTGCCTTTGGGTAGGAACGGCAACAACATCAGCCCACCAATTAAGAACCGCGACCAAGCGACATAAAGCGGGGACGCGCCAAGCCCCGCGCTTAGCATTTTGCCCGCTGTATCGCCTGCCGGGATAAACGACATGGCGATAAACATAATAAGGACGGCTGATTGGCTGAAACGTTGCATGGCCAATCGCTATCATGCCGTTCCATGGATGCAAGTGTGAACCAACTGTGACTTGAGGTTGTCACAATTGATTGGTTAAATAGCGGCTATGTTTAAAGATTACTCCAGACGTACGTTTCTTAGTTCAGCCCTGTCACTTGTAGGTACCACTGCCGTCTTGGCGGATGCGCCGCTCACTTCTTTGTACCCGCGATTACGAGGTGCCGATGCGCCCAAAGTTGTCGTCAAAAGTGCTGATGCGATTGTTGCCGCCTCTAAACTGAGCGGCAAAGTTGCTTTTGTTGTGGCCGATGCCAAGTCTGGCACGCGCCTTGAGGGAATGAACGCCAAAACTTCCGTAGCGCCTGCAAGTGTGACCAAGGCGATAACTGCGCTTTATGCACTGAATGTGCTGGGCGCTGGGCATCGGTTCACAACCCGTTTGGTCGCCACCGGTGGTGTGTCCGGCGGGGTGGTGCAGGGCGATCTGATTTTGGCTGGTGGGGGCGATCCGACGCTAGACACTGATGCTTTGGCAGATATGGCCCGCCAGCTTAAAGCGTCTGGCATTCGCGAGGTGCGTGGTCGATTCTTGGTTTATGATGGCGCGTTGCCCTATGTGAAAACCATCGACACGGATCAACCGGATCAGGTGGGTTACAGCCCTGCGATCAGTGGTATTGCGTTGAATTATAACCGTGTGCATTTTGAATGGCGCCGTGCATCGGGCAAATATTCGGTCGCGATGGATGCCCGTTCTGCCAAATATCGCCCGAATGTGACAATGGCCAAAATGCGGATTGTTGAGAAGGGTTCACCTGTTTTCAGTTTTGCCGATAAGGGCGGTGTCGACAATTGGACAGTTGCCCGTGGTGCGTTGGCAAATGGGGGGTCGCGTTGGTTGCCCGTGCGCAAGCCAGCGCTGTATGCGGCGGATGTGTTTGCCACTATGGCCGGTTCGCAAGGCATCCGTTTGAAAGCAGCAAAGGTTGTGAACAAGTTGCCAACAGGCACGTTGCTATTGTCTCACAACAGCGAGCCGCTGCGCAAAATTTTGCGCCAGATGTTGAAGTATTCAACCAACCTGACCGCAGAGATGGTGGGTATGGCGGCGACGATCAAACGTCGTGGCAGAGTGAGTGGATTGAAGGCATCTGCAAATGAGATGAACGGCTGGGCTAAATCTGCCTTGGGTGTTCAGGGGATGAAACTGGTTGATCACTCTGGGTTAGGTGCCGCCAATCGCATGACGGCTGACGCAATGGTGGGCGCTTTGGTTAAGGTCTACGGCAGCGATGTATTGCGCCCGATCCTTAAAGATATTCCGGTGCGGGATGAAAAGCGTAAGGTTATAGAGAACTCGCCTTTCAAGGTCGTGGCCAAGACGGGGACCTTGAATTTTGTTTCTGGTCTGGGCGGCTACATGACGGTGGCTGATGGCACGGTTTTGGCGTTTGCTATTTTTGTATCAGATGAAAAAATTCGGTCCCGTATTTCCAAAGCCAATCGCGAGGCACCGCAGGGGGCCAAGACCTATAACACACGTGCTAAGAAGGTGCAGCAAAAGCTGTTAGGGCGTTGGGGTTCGGTTTACGGAAGTTAGCGCCTGCCATTGTAAAGCAGACGCTAGGATTTTCATGCCGCGTTTTTAGCACGGGCTGCTTCGACAAAGTCGGCAGCAATTTCAGCTGTGGCTGCGGATAGCGTCCACCCCAAATGTCCGTGACCTGTGTTGTAGAACACACCTGGTTTTTTGCCTGGTCCGATTTTTGGCATCATCGACGGTAGCATCGGCCGTAGACCTGCCCACGGCACACAATGTTCAGTCGAGACATCAGGAAAGAACGTCTCGCACCACTTGCGCAAAGGTTTGATCCGATTGTCGCGGATATCCAGATTGTAGCCGTTGAATTCGGCGGTTCCTGCGATCCGGAAACGGTTTTTGCCAAGGCGAGAGGTGACAACCTTTGCCTCGTCGTCCAGCAAACTGACCCAAGGTGCCGCGTTTTGGGAAGCCTCGTCATCAAGGTTCACCGTGATCGAATACCCTTTGACTGGATAGATGTTTACACGGTCCCCAAGGGCGCTTGCGATGGCTTTGGATCCGACGCCTGCACAGACAACGATGCCGTCGAAATGCTGCTGCTGGTCGCCGCCGTCTGATTGCCAGCTGAGTTTGACGCCTTTGCCGGTGTGGCGGTATTCGGAAACGTCAGCATTGTAGTGAAATTCGGTGCCCATTTTTTCGCAACCTTTAGCGAGTGCGCTGGCATAGAGATGGATGTCGCCGGTGAAATCGCTTTCGGTGTAGTAGCCACCAAGGGTTTCAGTTTTCAAAGCAGGTTCGATTTTTTGGACTTCATCAGCGGAGACTTCGCGACGGTCCAGCCCTGCTTTGGTCAGCAATTCATTGACGCGCCGCGCGTGGTCAAATTCACCTTGGGATTTGTAGACGTGCAAGATGCCGCGCTTTTCCATGTCGAATTCAAAGCCAACTTCACCTGCAAAGCGCAGCAAATGTTGACGTGCTTCGATTGCCATCTTGGCGGTGGCAATTGTGTGGGCCTCATAGTTGGGGATGTTGCCCATGAATTCAGCCATCCACGACAGTTTGTGCCAGCTTGGCTTCGGGTTGACCAATAACGGTGCGTTCGGATCAAGCATCCACTTGAGGCCTTTGAAGATCGTGCCCCAACGGGTCCACACTTCGGCGTTCGAGGCACTAAGTTGGCCGCCATTGGCAAAGGATGTTTCCATCGCAGCGTAACGATTGCGGTCAAACACGCTAACTTGAAAGCCGCGTGAGGCAAGGGAATAGGCGGTGGTGATGCCGGTGATACCTGCACCGATGACTGCGATATGTGTCATTGTTGGCTCTCGTTTATCAAACGCGATGGGACGGACACATGTATCGGCTGAATTGCCGAAGGTCGTGTCCCCATCTGTCGCTTGACCTGAGAGCTTGACCGCTGACTTAAGCGGCTTTCTCCTTCGGTGGGCCTACTGCGTTTTGCAGACCTCTCTCCAGATATACGACGTCCTGTTAAGGATGACTTGCACGGTTCATTTGCCTGAGAGTTTCCGGGGCGTTGCTCCTTCGGCGCCAGCTTTTGCTGAGCTCTCCCATGCGTGTCTCATCGTATAAGTTTCGTATAGGAAACCTCTTGCCGAAAAGCAAAGAGTTTGATGCGGTTGGCATCAATTTTAAAGGAAGACTTGTGGCTTGCCTTCTGTAACGCAAACTGGAAAGTCGACCAGCGATGCGTCAACACCGTCTACGGGGCGTTGATCTGCCTCTGCAGATTTGGCTTGGACCAGTAGCGCTTGTTTGATTTTTGTGTCCGTAAGGTCCCGCCATTTCGCCTTTTTACTGATGAAACCGCGTTCTTTCAGGTCTTTGCATAGGTCTGAAAATTTAACTTCGCAGACCATTTTTAGGGCGGCGCGTCTGTCACCCGCACTGGACCAAGCGCGGCCAAGGTGGCCGAAGGCATAGGCGTTTTCGATACCATACACGTTGCTTTGATGTACCATTTGCACCGCGTCTGGACCGGGGCGACGTTGGATTACGCCTACATTCAATTCAGCGCGTCCGGTAAAGTTCACCATGTGGAAGGGGCTGCCGTCTGGCCCCAAGATGTGAGTCGCGGATTGATAATGGCGCATCTGGTCTTCCCAAGAATGATCTTGAGGGTGGAATATGAAATACCCTTCGGCTTCTAGCAGCTCTTCAAGCCGTTTTTCGCCCAAGAATCCGCGTCCAACTTTGTCAAATTGGCCTGTGCGGGAAATGTAGATTTTATCGTGACCTGTTGGTTTTAGATCGCGCTTAAGGTGCGTTGAGATATAAGCCCTCATTTCGGGAGAAGAGAGCATCAACCGTCCAATACCGCTGCCTTGTGGTGGAATGATTAGCTTATCTACGCGGTAGAATTCATCGCAGATTTTGTAATTGATTGTTGGGTCCATGATTTCGGCAAGCTGGCCAAACAACTGGGCGGCTGATTCCTCGTGCTTGTTATAGACGGGGAAGAACAAGACGCCTTCAATCGGTTCGTCGATGTGATCAAGCGCCCAAAGACGGGAGAGTGTTTCACATAAAAAGTGCCCAAATGCCGGGAAGAACCGCCCCCCGTACAGCCATGTCCCTGGCAATTCTTTGATCCGGTTTTCACGTGGATATGTGCGGGTTTTTGTGGCGGTTTGTTGACGTGATATCCAGCAGACCGCCTCTGGAACCGCATAGCGATCTTCATCAAAGACAGTCGCGGCGATGCGCCAACCCTGACTGCGGGGTGTTTTGGCCAGCACCGCGTTTTTGACGGTAATGATATCGCCTGCCAATGGTTCGTTTGGATCTAGATCGTAGGTCAGTTGTGGTTCTTTACCATTGCCGATTTTTGAATAATCTGGCTTGATTTTCATCCGCTGTGGTTTCTTGAACGTGACCACGTCCCCGATTGATGTAGTTTCATCGAATTTAAATCCTTGGCGCTCAAGGTGCCCCACAACTTGTGCGCGGCCCGGACCACCGTAGACCTTGGGGTGCAGTTCCAACATGACCAAGTCGACGCCTGACAGGTCGGCGTCGGCTAGGAAATCCAACTCTCCGCCCTCGATGTCCATGACCAGAACGTTGTGGGGGTATTCACGCGTGATGTCATCATAGTGCTGCGTGGGGATCGAAACAGTGCGGGCGTCGCTTTCTGTGTCGTCGTGGGACAGGCGGGAGCCAAGGAAATTATCCCGCACTTCAATGTCCATGCTGTCCGGCGCATCGCTTCCCGAGACAACAACATTGTTGGTCACGGTCACGACATTATCGACGCCGTTATGATTATAAAGATTGCGGATATGTGGGATCAGGTCTGGATTGGCCTCAAATGACCGCACGGTCAAATTTTGGATGTTCTTGGCAAAAACAGAACCAACGATGCCCGCACCTGTTCCCATTTCCATGATCCGATCACCAGATTGTAGGTTCGCCAATCCGATTTCGATTTCCTGCTGCTCGTAGTCACCATTGCGGATCAGGCGTTTGATATTTGGTTTCAGGTGAGGGGCAGCAATGATTTCGACATTATTGAGAGTTGCAAAAATGTTTTGGAATTCTTCAACTTGTTTCTTTGAACTGCTCGTCATGCCTGCCTCGTTTACTGGGTGTTTTTTGGATGGTTCCATCCATATTTTTTCAAAAGACTACACGCGGCAGACTTTTGTGTAAACGCGTAGATGCCGATGGGAAGTCTGAGCCACCATCGCATTTACTAGATAATGACCGGTTATTTTCACGAGGATGAGGTGGGCTTCTGAAAGCGCACACTTGGTAAATTAACAAACTTTCGCGTAAAACTTATGCATAGCTTTCTTTTCTTGGTCAACTTTTACACATCGAAAGATTTGCATGCTGCAATGCAGTATTTTTCATTGCCGCGACGCAGCAATTCCTACTATCTGTAGCCTATGAGACTTTAGTGTCAGCTTTCAATCTCCTCCCAGAGATGCTGATACGCACCGGCGATGCGTGTTTACCTCCTCCCGAGGGCGGATCGTCATTTAAGGCCGTTAACGCAGCGAATTGCGTTGGCAGTTAGTTTTACTGGCGGTGCCCTCCCTCCCGAGGTCACCGCCATTTTTATTCATAAATCTAAAAGTGACTTGTTGGCTTAGACCGTGTGCCGCGCCCGTGCCCCACGTTCAATCGCTGCGGCGTGCAAGCGATCAATGTTCAACTCGTAACGGATTTCTTCGAGCAGGCGTAGTTCGGCTTCGTCCAGTGTTCCATCAGCCGCAGCCACGTCGCAGGCCAAGGCATATGCCGTTTCATATAACCGTTCTGGCAGTGCTTCGCGCACCAACCCAAACAGGGCGTCCAATCCGTCTTCTTGTTCGAACAGATCAAATACCACTTGGCTGATCGTGTTAAGATGATCCAGATCGAAGTCAGCAAAGACTGGCAGCATGTTCACAGCAGATTGGATTTTAACCAATTCGGCGGTGCGAATTTCCTCATCAGATGCGGAAACAGCGACCATCAATGCAACAAGCGCGTCTTGATGGGTCATGGAGTTAGGGAAGTCTTGCACGGGTTAAAAGTCCTTTGACGGTTTGATATGTCGCAACGACATATGTGACCAATTTATTGACGCTTGGACGCTTCGGCAATAGGTAGCGGCAAAACTGTGCGCATGGGGCGCGGGTTTACGCCTGATTGGATAGCGAAATGACTGAGACACGAGAGGCCGCAATGGCCTGCAAGGCATGGCCGTTTGAAGAAGCCCGCCGTCTGCTCAAACGTTTTGCCAAATCCCCACCCGAAAAGGGCCATGTGTTGTTCGAAACGGGCTATGGCCCGTCAGGATTGCCCCACATTGGTACGTTTGGCGAAGTTGCCCGTACCACGATGGTGCGCCGTGCCTTTGAGGAGATCAGCGATATTCCGACGCGGATGGTCTGCTTCTCGGACGATCTAGATGGCATGCGCAAGGTCCCAAGCAACGTGCCGAATTCCGAAAGCTTGCATGAGCATTTGCAGCGCCCGTTGACGTCGGTGCCCGATCCGTTTGGTGAGTACGACAGCTTTGGTCATTACAATAACGCGATGCTGCGCCGGTTCTTGGACACTTTCGGGTTCGATTATGAGTTTATTTCGGCCACCGAATTCTATCGCACGGGTCAGTTTGACGAAGTGCTTTTGCGCGCTGTTGAAAAGTACGACGAAGTCATGGCTGTGATGCTGAAATCTTTGCGTGAAGAGCGCCGCCAAACCTATTCGATTTTCCTGCCGATCCACCCTGAGACGGGCCGCGTTTTGTATGTGCCGATGAAGTCGGTGAACAAGGCTGATGGTACGATTACATTTGACGATGAAGATGGTCGCGAATGGACGCTGCCGGTTACAGGCGGCAATGTGAAGCTGCAGTGGAAGCCAGACTTTGGCGCGCGTTGGGCTGCGCTGGGCGTCGATTTCGAGATGTATGGCAAGGACCATTCCACCAACACGCCGATCTATGACAGCATCTGCCGTATTCTGGGCCACAAAGCGCCAGAGCACTTTTCTTACGAGCTGTTCTTGGACGAAAATGGTCAAAAGATTTCAAAGACCAGCGGCAATGGTGTGAGTATCGACAAGTGGCTGACCTATGCGTCCTCGGGATCGCTGTCGTACTTCATGTACCAGAAGCCCAAGACCGCCAAGCGGATGCATTTTGATGTGATCCCGAAGGCGATGGATGAATATCATCAGCAGTTGCGGGCCTATGCTGGTCAGGATTTGAAAGCGCAGTTGAACAATCCTGTTTGGCATATCCATGGCGGCGATGTGCCAGAGTCAAAAATGGTTGTACCGTATTCAATGTTGTTGAATTTGGCGTCTGTTTCGGCTGCTGAGGAAAAGGATAAGTTGTGGGGCTTCATCCAGCGTTATGCTCCTGAAACATCCGCTGAAACCCATCCTGATATGGATGAGGCGGCAGGCTTTGCCGTGCGCTATTTCAACGATTTCGTGAAGCCGACAAAAGTGTTCCGCGCTGCGACCGATATTGAACGTGAAGCGCTGGAAGATTTGCGTGCGCGTTTGGTCGTGTGGGAAGGTGGCTTGGACGCAGATGCATTGCAGTCCGAAGTGTTTGCCTGTGGTCGTGAGCGGTTTGATCCGATGCGCGGTTGGTTCACAGCACTTTATGAAGTGCTGTTGGGTGCCTCGCAGGGGCCACGTTTTGGTGGGTTCATCGCGCTTTATGGTATCGATGAAACCGTGGCCTTGATTGACCGCGCTTTAGCGGGTGAGCTTATCTAAAGACCGGCTGCGCGACACGTGCATCTTAAGGTTTGAATTTGGGGGCGGTCTGCGATGTCAGGCCGCCCTTTTTTATGGATATTTGATTTGTGCGGCGGCTGGGCTACCCTCATGTCCATAGAAACAGGAGATTTGATGTGTTCCAATTCCTAAAAATGTTCGCGGTAGTGGCGATGATCAATGGTCTGTCTTTTGGAACGGCTCAGGCACAAAGTACTGAAATCCAATCGACCATTGGCAGCCAGATTGATGCGTTTCAAGCTGATGATTTTGAGACAGCATTTGGTTTTGCCAGCCCGACACTCCAGCGTCTGTTTGGCAGCCCCCAAAATTTTCAAAGCATGGTGATACGCGGATATCCGATGGTCTGGCGACCTGCCGAAGTCCGGTATCTGGAATTGGCTGAAGTGAATGGCAATCCGTTTCAAAAGGTTCTGATTAAGGATCAAAAGGGTGTGGTTCACATTCTTGGATATCTTATGCTCAAGACGGACATGGGTTGGAAAATCAACGGGGTGCAACTTTTGCCTGCCCCTGATGTTTCAGCCTAACGGGACATTAGAGGTCACCCACCGTGACGGTGCTATGACACCCCATTAACCTGTTGTTGATACATTCCTATCTGTTGGCAAAGGGCCCTTGCGGCTGCTTTGCTGTTGGATTTGGTCGGTGTCTGTCTGTCGTTAAATGATGCGAAGGCAGCCCCGTGGGAAAGGGTGTTTGCGATGAACAAAGCGATTACTGATGGCGTACTGTTGATGCCGCCAGCGTTTGGCAATGGGTTGGATGTTTGGTCAAGCGGGGATGGCACACCGGGATCAGATATCTACGCCAATGCCGCCAATGCTGCGTTTGTTCCGGCGGATCAGGATTTCTCGGGCTGTTTAGAAATTCAAAAAACCATGTCCACGACACGGTTGCGCTATATGGGCGAAACGCCGCTTTTGTCGGGGTGTTATTTGCGTGTGTCTGCTCGCATAAAAGCGATCAGTGGCAGTCTGCCAAATGTCCGTATCGCAGGGTACGCAGGTAAAGCGGGCGGCGGCGTTGTGAGTGGTGTCCCAACAGCAGCTTCTGCAACAACTTTGACCAGTTATGGCGACGTGGTTGAGGTCAGTGCGATCATCGGGGCAGGTCAACGCAACGGCGTGGATTTGGTTTGGGGCGGTGAAGCCCTTTATGGCCACTTCGGATTGGACCTGACCGGTTCCAATGGCGGCATCGTTCGCATTGATGACATTGTGATCGAAGATATCACATCCGTCTTCTTGCGCGATATTATGTCTGTCGTGGATGTGCGCGATTACGGTGCTGTTGGCGACGGTGTGGCGAATGACAGTCCTGCCTTTGATGCTGCGAACTCAGCCGCAAACGGGCGCACCATTTTGGTTCCAAGCGGCACCTTTCATTTGAACGATGACGTGACGCTGGATGCCAAAGTGAAGTTTGAGGGCAGGGTCACAACTCCTGCGAATAAGTTGTTCCTGATGCGTCAGCAATTTGATCTGCCGGCTTATATCGATGCATTCAAAGACGAGGAAGTTGCGTTCAAAAAGGCGTTCCAAGCCTTGTTGAACAACGTCGATCACGATTCGCTGGATTTAGGGGGGCGTCGTGTCTACATCAGCGAACCCATCGATATGCAGGCCGCCACGCCAGAACGGACGTCTTATGCGACCCGCCGTGTGATACGGAACGGCCAGATCGAGGCGCAGCCGTCAGGCGATTGGGACACTCAGGTGGCGATATCACAGGGGACTTACAGCACGTCGAACAATCACACGCTGACAGGGGTTTCCAATGTTGCCAATGTGCAGGTCGGGTCGTTGGTTGAAGGTGTTGGCGTGGGGCGTGAGGTCTACGTACGGTCCAAGAACGTTGTGGCTCAAGAACTGACGTTAAGTTCGGCGCTGTTCGACGCTGTTGGTACGCAGATTTTTACATTCAAACGGTTCCAGTATTTGTTTGATTTCAGTGGGTATACGCAGCTTAGCAAGTTCTCGATCTCGGAAGTTGAATTCCAGTGTAACAACGTGGCGAGTGCGATCTTGTTGGCACCTTCTGGATCAGTTTTTGACATCAACGAGTGCTTTATCTCGCGCCCCGGAAACCGGGGAATTACATCCCACGGTTCTGGCTGTCAGGGTATGTTGATTGATCGGTGCCAATTCTTGTCGACTGAAGACGGCGAAGACGTTTCTGACCGTACCACCATCGCGATTAATGCCCATGCCAACGACGTCAAAATCCGTAACAACCGTGCGACACGGTTCCGCCATTTTGCGATCCTAGCGGGCGGCAGTACCTTGTTTATGGGCAATCACTTTTTCCAAGGCGACACTGTTTCTAGTGGTGTGCGTACAGCTGGATTGATCATCGCAAAGTCACACGCAAGTTCGGTGATCACGGGCAATTATATCGACAATTGCTTTATCGAGTGGACCAATGAATATGACTCAGCGCCTGAGTTTAATTCTGAATTTTCGTTCAGTGCGCTAAGTATTACCGACAATGTTTTCCTATCGGGTGACGTGGCCCCGTGGTTCAGTTATTTTGTGATCAAGCCACACGGGGCAGGTCATTTCTTAAGCGGCGTGAGTGTTACAGGCAATCGCTTCAAATCCCTTGGAACGAACATTGATCGGGCAGAACGAGTGGATACCAGCTTTGCCGATCTGGATTATGGGCGGATGCGGGACGTAAATTTCAATGCCAACTCATTCCACGGCATTAGCGAAAGCGTGTCTAATCCATTGCGTCTCAAACACACTGAATCGTCGGTCGCAACAACTTGGACGATTGAGACAGACGACCAGTTTCCGTTCAAAGGCCAAGCCTTGGCAATTGACAGTGTTGTGGCGCTGGGCCGTATTCGCAACAGTTCCAATTCGGTCGTTTTCCCAAGCCCTGCGGCGGATATTCGCAAAGGTGTGAACTTTGATCAATTCCAGCTGACGTGGGAACAACCTGTGCGGGGCACAGTTCAGGTTGTGGTTCGAATGGATTAATTCTGGAATGAGGGCCCGCAGCAATGTTGCGGGCCTTTTATTATTGTTCGGTAGGTCTAGCGCCCGCGACGTTTCACGCCACCGCGCATGCCACCCCGTCCCAGTGTTGATCGCCCTGAAGATTTTTTTGCATCGGTCACAGCCTTTTCCACGGCATATTGCCGCGCCATTGGGTCGTCTGCTATTGTCAGTTCCACAGCCTCTAGGCGCTTTACTTCGTCACGCAATCTGGCGGCTTCTTCAAATTCAAGGTTTTCAGCAGCTTTGCGCATATCTGTGCGCAAACCCTCAAGCACGGTTTTCAGATTGCCACCAGCCAGTGGTTTGTCAATTTTGGCAGTAACTCGTGATTGATCCGTGTCGCCTTTATAAAGACCGGCCAGAATATCCTCGACGTTCTTTTTGACAGTGGTTGGAGTGATCCCATGTTCAATATTATAGGCTTCTTGCCTGGCACGACGGCGATCGGTTTCGCCCATCGCCCGTTCCATCGAACCCGTGATTTTATCGGCGTACATAATGACGCGACCCTCAGCGTTCCGCGCAGCGCGGCCAATGGTTTGCACAAGCGAGGTTTCGGATCGTAAGAAGCCCTCCTTGTCCGCATCTAAGATCGCGACCAATCCACATTCAGGGATGTCCAAGCCTTCGCGCAAAAGGTTGATTCCGATCAGCACGTCGAATGCCCCAAGCCTGAGGTCGCGCAGAATTTCGATCCGTTCAATCGTGTCGATGTCACTGTGCATGTAGCGCACGCGAATACCCTGTTCGTGCATGTATTCGGTCAGATCTTCGGCCATGCGTTTGGTCAAAGTGGTACACAGTGTCCGCATACCTTTGGCCGCAACAAGCCGTACTTCATCCAGTAAATCATCGACCTGCATATCGACGGGGCGAATTTCGATCATCGGATCGACCAAGCCTGTGGGGCGGATGATCTGTTCTACAAATACGCCGCCTGTTTGCTCGATCTCCCACTTGGCAGGAGTGGCCGAAACAAAGACAGATTGGGGGCGCATCGCGTCCCATTCCTCGAACTTCAGGGGGCGGTTGTCCATGCACGAAGGCAAGCGGAAGCCGTGCTCTGACAGTGTCATTTTGCGTCTAAAATCGCCTTTGTACATGCCACCGATTTGGGGCACCGAAACGTGGGATTCATCGGCGAACACAATGGCATTGTCAGGGATGAATTCAAACAGGGTGGGCGGCGGCTCACCCGGTGCGCGGCCAGTCAGATAACGCGAATAGTTTTCGATACCGTTGCACACACCTGTGGCTTCCAGCATCTCAAGGTCGAAATTGGTGCGCTGCTCAAGGCGCTGTGCTTCGAGCAATTTCCCTTCACCAACCAGTTGATCCAAACGGTGTTTAAGTTCTTTCTTGATGCTGATTAAAGCCTGCGACATGGCAGGTTTTGGGGTTACATAGTGGCTGTTTGCATAGACACGTACCTGATCCATCTTGGCAGTTTTTTCACCTGTCAGTGGATCGAATTCCGTGATGCTTTCCAGTTCCTCGCCAAAGAAGGACAAACGCCATGCGCGATCATCCAAGTGTGCAGGGAAAATTTCAAGTGAATCACCGCGCACACGGAACGACCCGCGAAAGAAAGCCGCATCATTGCGCTTGTATTGCTGGGCGACCAGATCGGCGATGACTTGGCGTTGGTTGTATTCGCCGCCAACTTTTAAATCCTGGGTCATCGCACCGTAGGTTTCGACCGACCCAATGCCGTAGATGCACGAGACTGAGGCGACGATAATTACGTCATCGCGCTCCAGCAATGCCCGCGTTGCCGAGTGGCGCATACGGTCGATCTGTTCGTTGATCTGGCTTTCTTTTTCGATGTACGTGTCTGACCGCGCTACGTAGGCTTCTGGTTGATAATAATCATAAAAGCTGACGAAGTATTCGACGGCATTGTCAGGAAAGAACCCTTTGAATTCGCCGTAAAGCTGGGCTGCGAGGGTTTTGTTCGGCGCAAGGATGATCGCGGGGCGTTGAGTTTCCTCGATCACCTTGGCGATGGTGAATGTTTTGCCTGTCCCTGTCGCGCCCAAAAGCACCTGATCACGGTCACCGTCGCCGATACCTGCAACCAGTTCTTTGATCGCGGTGGGTTGGTCACCCGCGGGCGTAAATTCTGACTGCAACACGAAGGGCCTGCCACCTTCCATCTTTGGACGGCTGCGCACATCGCCTGATATAGCACCCAATTCGGTGCTGTTTGCTGCTTTGGCTTGATCGGAATGGGCGTATGACATGGGCGACTCGCTTTCATGCCTACATTTGATTTCTTTCGCGGGGGCTTCAAGGGGCTGGCGCGGTCTGCTGACAAAAACAGTCAGGAGATTAGATACTTTTGAACCTTAATTTACGCTCCTCTTGGATATTCCGGCAAAATTGGCCATTTGGAGACTTTCACACCTGCGAAACCATCCCAGTAAAAGGTGACTTGCCCTAGAGGGCGAAATTTCGGATACGTGGTGTGTCTGAAACCGGAGCAACCCACATGCGCGCACGCATCTTTCAACCCGCCAAGACTGCAATGTCTTCTGGAACCGCCAAAACCAAAGGCTGGGTATTGGAATTCGCACCTGACAGCGCCCGTTCGGTTGACCCGTTGATGGGTTGGACGTCTTCCAGCGATACACAAAGCCAAGTGCGGCTAAATTTTGAGACCAAAGATGCTGCACTGGATTACGCCCGCGAAAACGGCATTGATGCGCAGGTACAAGACCCCAACAAGCGCAAAGTAAATATCCGTCCTAATGGGTATTCAGAGAATTTCGCCACGGGCCGTCGTGGTGTATGGACACACTAATCACTGTTGATAACTTCGATTAAGTTAGAGCCAAATTGCACTCAAGATCCGGCTAAATTTTGCTTATGCCTACATATGGTGTCTTTTGGGAAGGGAGTGCCATACATATATGGGTACTGGAATTGGCCCCAATAAATCCACGAAAATGTAACTTATACGGCACCGATTTAAATTTTGTGCATTGAAATTCAGGACACAGTGGTGGCACAAAGCTGTATGTTTAGCTTGAGTTGGATATATGGGCGTCTGTCTGGTGGCAACAAATCCCTTTACTTAGAATAGCAGGGTTCCTCACTACCACAAAACGCACATTTCTGCGTTGCGGCGAATAGCTGGTTTGGCGAAACCCTCCATAAGCAGTGAATGCCATGTCAGCTGTCGCCTTTTGGTGGGCATATTGCCTCCATGTCGATAGACAAGTGAGCTTTCAATAAGTAGAATAGCAGTATGAAAACTACGACACTGTTATGAATATTTGGCGGTTTTAGTTTGGGACAATAGGTGGAGTGATGAATAGTGTTGATCTGGTTAGTATTTGCAATGGTAATGGTGTTTGGCTTGATTTTAACATTGCGCCTACGGAAAAAATTAAAGGCAAGGCTTGAAGCGGAAGCCAAGAATGAAGCTTCTGGCGTTGATGATTGAAGCGCATGATTATTACTTATGGGTACATTTGTGTCGATGCCATTGGAAATAGTTGCACTTAGCTGCAATTAGAGAATTGATTAGTATGCAAATACCCAAGACGGTCTGCTAGATTTGGAAGTTATGCTCAATCAAACAGTAATCGTTAAAGTAGAGATACCTAATGACGAAAATGAAGAGGTGGAGCACTATCTCCCGTGCTTGCTGTATGATTATCTAGAAAAGGCCACCTCAAGCAGTTTCCGCCAGATTAGAATCATTATGGGTCGTCTTTTATCTAGCCTTGATGTGCTCGTGGGCAAAACTGGAATTCGCCGAAATCTGCTAACTTAACCCCTAAAAAGTAGCATCTTTCAGCTGCGAATATGCGTTGGTATCCTTGATATTTTCATTTGCTTGAGCCAAATCCCAAGGTGTGTCCCCGTCATTGTTTTTTGCAGTTCCATCAGCGCCAGCATCTAGCAGGATCTTTATGTTTTCGAGACTGCCTTCTGCAGCCGCCCAATGCAATGGGGTCCAGAAAAACCTATTGCTGGCATTCACATCAGCACCTGCCTGTAACAGCGCATGTGTGTTCTCTGGCCGTTCAGCGGTTGCAGCATAATGAAGAGGTGTCGAGCCATCCTTGTTAAGGGCATTCACATCAGCACCAGCTTTTAGCAGTGCCATTATGTTTTCAGGGGTTCCAAGATTTGCAGCTTGGTGAAGTGCTGTCTCGTTCCAATAATTTTTGGCACTAACATTCGCTTTCTGAATCGCCGTCTCTATCTCTTTGGCTGCGGCTGTTCCCCAGAACCCTGGTGCGCAGGCTTCACCACAGGCCTGCGCAAATGACGGTGTTCCAAAAGCGCATGAGAGCGCAGCAATCAAGGTTAATTTAAGTATTTTCATAAATGGACCTGAATAAATTGGTGTTGATATATAAACCTTAAGTCGTCTCCAAATATTATACACATGCAATCGCCAGAAGCGAGAATTTCTGAAAATCTAAGTAGGCGCGGCAATGGGTTTTGACTGTAGAGCTATTTGGTTTTACGACAATTTTGACAGGTCGAAATCTGCTTGAATTGTACCTCAAACTATTATTGCGACGCATGATGACAGCCCTGAGTTTATACGGAAGCATATCAAGCGCCATTCAAGGCCAGCGACGGTTCGCTCCAAGCGAACTATTTCTTTGCCGCACCGCAAGCAGGGTAATCTTCAAAGTTGATTGTTTCCAATAAAGCATTCGAGTTGTTGCGGCTGCCAAAAGGGTAGATAACTCTATGTTGGTAACAAAATCATGATGCCTGCAATCCCAGAAGGAAATATCACATGGAAATCTATTTTGTTCGGCACGGACAATCTCAGTTCAATGCAGTCTTCAAAGGTGAAGTCGATCCGATGATCTACGATGCTCCGCTCACCGAACTCGGATTTTCCCAAGCTGCGGAAGCCCGTAAGGAATTTTCAGAAATGAAAATCACGCGCGTGATCACGTCGCCACTGACCCGC
Source organism: Ascidiaceihabitans sp. (assembly GCA_047624005.1). Lineage (GTDB taxonomy): Bacteria > Pseudomonadota > Alphaproteobacteria > Rhodobacterales > Rhodobacteraceae > Ascidiaceihabitans. Next base: position 14,221 of record JBLHPE010000016.1, on the reverse strand, counting down.
GCAATTCAAACAGCTAAAACAGTTTTTGATGGGATTGCTCCCATCGAAGTTCAGCATGGTCACCACGAACTTCTCAAATACAGTGGTGATGTTGGTCGTTCCCCAGAAAAACTTCGATTAGATTTTCCTGATCTTTCATTCGACCACTTACCACCCCGATGGTGGCACGGGGCTGATGCCGATGAAGCCAAAGTACAAAAAGAACCGGTGCTGGCATTTCAGAAACGCGTGGCTCATTTCGTAAACAAGTTGAACGAAATTGATGACGAACGCGTTGCAATTGTTGGCCATGGAAACGCGTTCCATGAGATCATTGGATTTATGCTGAACAACTGTGAGGTTCATCGTTATCGATAAGGCGTGTGCAGAATATGAAATCTAGTTTGCCCAATTGTTTTATTTGATCATCACAAACGCTAAGTTTTTAGAACTATGCTAGGGGCCAAAACACATCACAGAAATTGTACTGTGGTAGAAGCCCTGACAGAACGCTAAAACACTTATATGACTTACCCAAAAGCAATTATATTCGATCTTGACGGCACCTTGATCCACAGTGCGCCAGATCTGCAATCCGCCGCAAATGTCGCGCTTGGTGCGCTGGGCCGAAGACCTCTGGATATGCCAACAATCATCTCGTTTATCGGCAATGGCGTGGAGACGTTAATTGAGCGAAGTTTGGACGCAACTGGTGGGTATGACGCGCCGCTTCGACAAAAGGCGCTTGATCTGTTTTTGGACAGCTACAATCAAAATATGACAACCTCGACACGGCTTTACCCTGGGGTCCTGCTCGCGCTCAAACACTTTCGTAAAGTGGGCATCCCACTTGGCATTTGTACGAACAAACCGACGGGACCAGCGAAAGAGATTTGCGCCCAATTAGATCTGACACAATTCTTTGATGTCATCACTGGAGCAGAGACCGGTCAGCCCAAAAAGCCAGATCCAACATCTTTGCTGATTTCTATTTCTGCGTTAGGCGTTTCCTCGGTTGATGTGCTTTATGTCGGTGATAGCGCAATTGATTTTTTCACTGCGCTAAATGGTTCGGTGCCCTTCCGACTGTTCGCCAACGGTTATTTGAACGAGCCGCTGCCAGACCTGTCCAAAGCGGACCGTTTCGAAGACTGGGGCTCGCACGGAATCCTAGTAGACTGAAATACAATCATAAACTGTATTGTAAATTCATGCGTTCCAGATAACACTAAAGTCTTGGGAGGATATTTTTATGAAATTAATGAATTCACTTTTGTCCGGTGCGGCGGTTGCTTTTGCGCTGTCTCTTGCTGGGCCTGCTGCCGCACAGGACTGCCCGCGCGGCGATCTGGATAAGCGTTATTGCGATGTTGACGGCGACCTAATTGCCGACACACCAACTGATCCAGCGGATCAAGTTGATCCAGATACGCTGATCTTTGCCTATACGCCTGTTGAAGATCCCGCAGTTTACAAAGCTGCCTGGTCCGACTTTCTGACACATCTAGAGTCAGAGACTGGCAAGTCTGTAGTGTTTTTCCCGGTACAAAATAACGCAGCGCAGATTGAAGCGATGCGATCTGGCCGCTTGCACATTGCGGGCTTCAACACTGGGTCTAACCCGCTCGCAGTGAATTGTGCTGGCTTCAACCCTTTCACGATCATGGCGTCCAAAGACGGCAATTTCGGGTATGAGATGGAGATCATCACCTATCCAGGTTCCGGCATTGAAAAGGTCGAAGACATCAGGGGCAAGCAATTGGCCTTTACGTCGCCGACTTCGAACTCTGGCTTCAAAGCACCAAGCGCGATCTTGAAGGGCGATTTCGATATGCTTCCAGAACGTGACTTTGAACCGGTTTATTCTGGCAAGCACGACAACTCGATCCTGGGCGTTGCCAACAAAGATTACATGGCTGCCTCTATCGCGAACTCAGTCAAAGCACGGATGATAAGCCGTGATGTGATTACTGCGGATCAGGTTGTAACGATCTACAAGTCGCAAACATTCCCAACAACGGGTTTTGGCACGGCACACAATCTGAAACCTGAACTGAAGGAAAGCATTCGCAATGCGTTCCTAAACTTCGATTGGGAAGGTACGTCGCTTCAGGCGGAATTCGAGAAGTCGAACGAGGGCCAGTTCCTTGAGATGACTTATCAGGAGTTCTGGGAAGTGATCCGCAAAATCGATACGGCAAATGGCGTGAGCTACGCCTGCCAATAAAATTTAAAAAGGCGGGTTTTAGAACCCGCCTTTTTCACAAAAAAACTTGGGGTGAGGGAGGTTTCCATGCTGCGGCTTGAGAAGCTAGTGAAGACATACAAGACAGGTGATCAAGCATTGAAGGCCGTAGAGCTCGAAGTGCCAGAAGGCCAAGTTCTAGCCTTAATCGGCCCGTCAGGTGCAGGTAAATCCACGCTTATTCGTTGTATCAACCGGCTGGTTGAACCCACCTCAGGCAAAGTATATTTGGGCGACGTAGAATTAACTGGATTGTCTTCTGGTGCATTGCGGCGCGAACGCCGCCGCATGGGAATGATCTTTCAAGAATACGCACTGGTCGAGCGTCTAACCGTCATGGAAAACGTATTGTCAGGCCGCTTAGGCTATGTTGGTTTCTGGCGTAGCTTTCTGCGGCGTTTCCCACAGTCGGATGTGGACGAAGCATTTCGCCTGCTTGACCGGGTTGGGTTGGCACATATGGCCGACAAACGGGCCGACGAACTTTCTGGCGGACAACGCCAGCGCGTTGGCATTTGCCGCGCACTTATACAAAACCCCGCGCTGTTGTTGGTGGATGAGCCGACGGCGTCACTTGACCCCAAAACGTCCCGCCAAATCATGCGGCTCATTTGCGAACTCTGTAAAGAGCGCGGGCTGGCGGCGATTATCAACATTCATGACGTAGCATTGGCGCAGATGTTTGTGCAGCGGGTGATCGGCTTACGGCTCGGAGCGGTTGAATTTGATGGCCCGCCAGACGGGTTAACACCAGAAGTCCTTACGGCGATCTACGGTGAAGAAGATTGGGAAGCGACCATCGAGGCGGTCGAAGAGGACGACACCGAGGCTACCAAATGAGCGACGTTAGCGCACTGATTGGCAAACCATGGAAAAAGCCGTCATTCATCCAAAGACCTTGGTTGAGGTGGCTCTTGATACTTGGGTTTGTCGCCTATTTGATTGCCGCGTTTTCGACGATCGAAGTGAATTGGTCACGTGTCTATGCTGGGTTAGAGCGTGGCGAGAAATTCGTACTCGCCTTTACCCAACCAGATTTTACATCTCGCTCCAGCGACATTTGGGAGGGGATGATCGAAAGCATCATTATGACCGTGGCGTCATCAGTCGTGGGCATCGCAATTTCGATTCCGATCGCCTTAGGTGCCGCACGCAATGTGGCCCCTTTACCCGTTTATCTTATCTGCCGCTCCATCATCGCCATCAGTCGAGCATTGCAAGAAATCATAGTCGCGATCCTTTTGGTTGCTATCTTTGGCTTTGGCCCGCTGGCTGGTTTCTTGACGTTGAGTTTCGCAACTATTGGTTTTCTTGCCAAGCTGCTTGCGGAAGACATTGAAAGCATGGATAAAGTGCAGGCCGAGGCGATTAAAGCCTCGGGTGCTAAGTGGACGCAATGGATTAATTACGGGGTGCAGCCGCAGGTGATGCCGCGCCTAGTCGGGCTTTCGATTTACCGTCTAGACATCAACTTCCGCGAAAGCGCCATCCTTGGGCTTGTAGGGGCGGGAGGCATCGGAGCTACGCTGAATACTGCGTTTGACCGTTATGAATACGATACAGCAGCAGCAATTTTGTTGATCATCATCGTGATTGTCATGGCGCTAGAATACCTGTCAGGTGTTATCCGTGCGAGGGTCCAATAATGCCAGTACAAGATTTAAAAGGTCAGAAAATCTGGCAACGCCGCACTGGCCGTGAAAGCCTTGGCCATTGGGTCATGTGGCTGATTGGTGTCGCAATCTTTGCCTATTGTTGGCAGCAAATTTCGGCCTCAACTACTTGGTTTTTTGTGTGGGATGCGCCGCGCATTGCAAACGACATCTGGACGCGGGCGACGCCGCCGCGCTGGGAGTACATCACGCAATTGGGGAAGCCCATTTGGGATACGTTAAACATCGCAACGCTGGGAACGATTTTCTCATTGATCCTTGCTGTTCCGGTGGCGTTTATGGCGGCGCGCAATACGACACCCTCACGTTTTATTGTTCGACCGATCGCGCTGCTAATCATCGTGTCTACTCGCTCAATCAACTCGCTGATTTGGGCACTGCTACTTATTGCCATCATCGGGCCAGGGGTATTTGCAGGGGTAATCGCCATTGCAATTCGGTCTATCGGATTCTGCGCCAAGTTACTTTACGAAGCCATTGAAGAGATAGATGAATCCCAAGTAGAAGCCATTACTGCCACCGGCGCGTCACGTTGGCAGATCATGGCTTACGGTATTGTACCGCAAATCATGCCTGCCTTTGCAGGGATCGCAGTGTTCCGCTGGGACATTAACATCCGTGAAAGTACTGTGCTGGGATTGGTTGGGGCAGGTGGTATCGGCTTGCAGCTGTCGTCCTCACTGAATGTGCTGGCATGGCCACAGGTTACGCTGATCTTATTGGTTATTTTGGCAGCAGTTGTAATTTCGGAGTGGGTGTCAGCCAAAGTTCGAGGCGCGATAATTTGAACATGCATGAGGCATTTGCGGCCTATGAAAACGTCCGCCATCGTCTACCGCCAACGCCCTCAAAGGGCGCGTGTGTCCGACTTCCAAATCTTGACGCAGTAACCGATAAATTCGACACTTTTTTCCTAGATGCCTTCGGCGTTCTTAACATAGGAGACACTGCTATTTCTGGTGTCCCCGAGCGTGTAACGGGCCTGCAAAAAGCAGGCAAGCGAGTCCTTATCGTGTCAAACGCAGCGGGATTACCGCATGCCAAGCTGATGGAAAAGTACAAACGTCTCGGCTATGACTTCGACCCAGAAGATGTCATTACCAGTCGCAAGGCTCTCCTGCATGGGATAGCGTTAGAGCCCGCGCGCCGCTGGGGTCTCATGGCAACCGAAAGCCTCGGCCGCGCTGATATCGAGCACCTTAATTGTATATATCTTGCAGAGAATTCCGCCGACTATGAATCTGTTGATGCTTTCCTGCTGATTGGTGGTGCGGAATGGACAGAGGAACGGCAAGCACTACTTGAGGCTTCAATCCTCTCTAATCCCCGCCCAGTGTACGTCGGCAATCCCGACATAGTAGCACCCCGTGAAAGCGGGTTTTCTACCGAACCGGGGGCATTTGCGCACAGGCTGGCTGACCGCACAGGGGTGTCACCCCAGTTTTTTGGCAAGCCATTTTCCAATATTTTCGATCTCGCTTTCGCGAGGCTGGACAACTCTGACCCTGCGCGCGTCGTCATGGTTGGTGACAGCCTTCATACCGACATTCTAGGCGGACACGTTGCCGAAGTGAAAACCGCACTGATTTCTAACTTCGGATTTTTCTCTGGCTCAGACGTAACCGAAGCGATTAGATCCTCGGGGATTCAGCCTGACTTCATCCTGGATCGGCCTTGATCTTCAATACTTCAGCTCGACGGATGAATTGATCACTACGAGTGGATATCTGATTTTCGCAGATACCGCCCTTTTTTAAGATGTCAGCTTGACAGTATCCCCTACGATAGCTCGGCTGTTCGACATCAATCCCAGTATCTCAGATGCAGAGAAGGTGTCTACGATACGAAGTTCTCATTTGGGATTAGATCTGATGTAGGCCTAAACAGACCGAAGATCCGCTTTGGGAGGCGGTTTTAACTGGTCGACGCAACACTTTAGTCTTTTCGGAAAGATGGAGTGAACTCTATGAAATATCGCCGCCGAGTTTTTTTCACAGACAAGCAGAAGTCAGAGATATGGGAAAGAGTTGCTGATCAGGTTGAGGGCCAGGGCGTTATTGGTATCCACTATGATGAATGCCAACATGTCTTCACAAAAGGCGCGTCCACCAACCGTATATTTTTGGACAGCTTTAAAGCGATGATGAGGGAAACACGTTGGCCTTTTATGCTGATTATGCCGGGCGTTCCCGATCTCACAAAATTTGTCTAACCTTACGAGCAGCTTTGGGACCTATTGGATCCGGTTCATTTTGAAACGATTCAAATCAAGCGCGACATTGCATTGCTTAACAGTCTCCTTTTTGTATTTGCAGATAAAACTGAGATCAACGTGGATGCGTTATCTAACCAAGATTTCCTGGAGCGGCTTGATCATGCATGTTCCAACCGTTGGGGGCTCGTAATTGAACTGGTGGTTGAAACCTTCACGCGGTGTCGATTGTGCAAAAAACCAAAGTGAGCGTGAAAGACTTTGTTGAGGTGTTCGAGCTTATGCTTCCGCTGTGCATACTTATGGCGTGCTGGAAAAATAGAGACCACTTAAGATATTGGTTTTAAGTAATTTAAATATATATCAAGATAAGAAGATCGACGATTCTTGCACGCTTCTGCCCAATCAGCATGTTGTTTGGCCAAGAGGCCAAAGAATGCGTTTTCTTGACGCTGGGCGTCTAAGAGGGAACTGGATTATTCAATGGATGGTCTGTTTTGCTGGACGGCAAGACCAAATCAATTGTACTGAAAAAAAATGGTGAAGTTTTCCGTCAGGTCATCATCAAATAGCTTATTTAGTTTCAGACTTGTGCGGCTGACCGGATGCTGGACCTAGAGAGCTGCGAAGCTGCAAAAATGTGTCCAACTGAATAGAAACGCCGTCGCTTCTGAGCTCAACCATTTCAACAAGCTCTGTCGCTGCTTTGCGCCCCATCTCACGGTGAGGGACATGGACTGTTGTAAGGGCTGGCGTCACAATCTGTGCCAGTTCAATGTCATCGAAGCCTGTTATTGATAAGTCAGCTGGCACGTCTATTCCAAGCTCCTTTGCGCGTCTCAGCGCACCCACGGCCAACACGTCGTTCCCACACATCACTGCTGTTGGGCGAGGATCGGCTTGAAGTAATTTGTCCAATGCGTTGGCACCGTTTTGAATGCCAAAGTCCGTCTCAATCACAAGTAAGTCATTAGGATCATTGCCGACCTTTTGGATTGCGTCGCGAATGCCTTCAACCCGTTGGGTTGCGCGATCGTTACCATCAGTGATGCCAGAAATTACGCCAATATGTTGATGGCCTAGCGCAATCACTTGATCCGCCAAACCACACATCGAATTGCGATTGTCAAAGCCGATAGAAGGCTGGCCATGATCCTTTGAAAAGGCCCATGCGATAAGCACAGGAACTTTTTGTTGTTCGAGGTATTTGTAAATCTCTGGCTCACGATCATAGCCGATCAGAAGCAGTCCGTCGGCCCCCCGTGCGACAAGGGCATTGATCTGGTCCTTTTCTACATCTGGTCGATACGAGCTGCTGGAGACAAGTAATGTATAACCATGACTGCGCAACTCTTCTTGAAAGGCTTGAAGTCCGCGCGCAAAGATTGCGTTTTCCATCGTGGGTATAATTGCGCCGATGGTGAAAGTCCGTCTGGCTGCCATGACGCGCGCGCCAAAGTTCGGTGTATAGCCTAGGTCTTTGACCGCCTTCAAAACCCGATCCAGCGTGGTCTTTGCGACACGCTCGGGCAGATTGAGGCAGCGCGAAACTGTCGCTGTCGAAACACCCGCGGCTTTGGCGACATCGTCGAGTGTTGGGATGGATCGGTCTGCTTGCATGTCAGCCTTGTCGGTATGTTTAGATTTCTTAATATCACAATGAAGAGAATTGGAAAACGATCAAATAGAATACTGCATGCTGAAAATGTAAGCGCTTGCATAAAATTTATGTAAGGGCTTACAGTGGAGCGTGAGCCGATTCGTCCACTTGGGAGTTCGATATGTTTCTAGCAGCCTCAGTTGTTGTTTTTGCCGTCTACTTTGCGAATGTCGCATTGGGTGCTTTTGCGAATTCCGCCTTCTTGGGCGACGTGGGAGAAATGTTGGTTCTGTTGGCGGCGTCAATTCTATTCGTTGTCGCAATTTTGAAAAAAGAAGCTGAGCATAAAGATAAAAATGGCAGCTAACGATCTTCTGGGAGGAAGCACTATGAGTAATGAAATTAAAGAATTGGCTTCGGCCGCACGCCGTAATTTCCTTAAATTGACAGCGACGGGTGGCTTTACAGCTGCGATGGTTGCTGGTGGTGCAGGCATGCTTTGGTCCTCTGAGGCAGCAGCCCAGACCGCCAACGAAGAGCGCGATCGCGAAAAAGCAGCAGAACATATCATGATTATCGGCACAGCCTATGTGCTGGGCGCGTCACGCAGCTATCCAATCATGCAGCTTGACCTTAAAGAGAACATCCAGAACGCCACAAACGGCAAAGTTTACGTAAAATTGGCCCCCGGTGGTCAGTTGGGTTCAGGCGGCAATCTTGTGCAAAAAGTACAAGGCGGCACTATTCAGGCAGCGCAGCACTCTGTATCCAACTTCGCGCCGTTCGCGTCCACAGTTGACTTGATCAACATGCCTTACCTTTGTGGTTCAAACCAGCGCTTCACGAACCTTGTGAATTCCGACTTCTGGAATGCCAACGTCCACCCGAAGGTTGAAGAAGCTGGTTTCAAAGCATTGTTCTACGTTAACATTGACCCGCGCGTTGTTGCTGTACGCAAAGGCGGCGCCGGTGCCGTGCTTAGCCCATCCGATCTGTCAGGCGTTAAATTCCGTGTTCCAGGTTCTAAGATGTTGCAGCAGTATTACCGTATGGTTGGCGCAAACCCGACACCAGTTGCTTGGGGTGAAACACCTTCAGCGATTAAACAAGGTGTTGCAGACGCGCTCGATCCATCCGTTGGTGCATTGTACGTCTTTGGCTTCAAGGACATTCTATCCCACGTGACCTTCACGCAGGCCGTTCCAGACAGCCAAGTGTACTCATGTAACCTAGAATGGTTCAATTCCATGCCTGCCGACATTCAAGAAGGCATCATGTGGGGCTCTGAAATGACAGCGCACCAGAACCTGTCCAAAGTTCCATCTGCCCGTGCTTACGCAATGGCTGAACTTGCTAAATCAGGCGTGCAATTCCACAGCCTTAGCGAAGATCAGTTGAACGAGTGGAAAGCTGCTGGTGGTTATCAGTTGGCTGAATGGGACAGCTTCAAGGTTGAGCTTGCAGGTTCAATGGACGCTTTCAACAAAATGGAAGAAGCGGCCAGCACTCAAGGTAAGTATTACGTACACGACGCGTAAACAAACCACGCCGGGCGTGCAAAAGTTGCGCCCGGCATTTCCCTCTTTTTCTGACCGAATTAGAACATGTTCACGCCTTGCGTGAGAATATTCCGTTTGGCCAACTGTCAGGATGAACAATGGGTATTTTAAAAAGAATAGACCGCGACGCCGAACGCTGGCTGCTTTTGACCTTTTACACGATGCTGGTCATCACAATGGCTATCGAAGTTTTGCGACGCGAAGTGTTTTCTTACTCGTCCATTTGGGGCGAAGAAATCGTTCGTTATTCGTTTATTTATCTTGCGTGGATTGGTGCTGCCGCTGCTGTCAAAGAGCGCGCGCACATCCGTATTGATGTCGCGATGCACTACCTGTCACCGCGCCCAAAGGCCGTTCTTTATATTTTTGGCGATCTGGTGATGTTCTTCGTCGCTTGCATTGCGCTGTATTGGTCATACGAGACGGTACATATCTCGGCAAAGTTCGGGTCAGTTACTGACGGGCTTCGCATATCAAAGGTCTGGTTCTTGATGGCTGTACCGCTGGGATTTGCGCTGATCGTCTGGCGCCTATTGCAATCGTTCGTTCGTGATTTCCGCAGCCTGAGAGACGGTACACCCGTCTATCAGGGCGACACATTATTTGATTAAGGGAGCGTAGCGATGCTTTGGAACCAAGTTGCACAGACTGTCGAACTAGGCTGGGATTTTTACCTGCCAGTCCTCCTTTTCGTAGCGCTCATTGCTTTGGCTGTCCCCGTTTGGGCCGCCATCGGTACAGCCGCGATTACCATGTTGTACATGTCCGGCGATCTACCACTCAGCCTTGTTGGTGAAAGCCTATTCTCCGGCATTGACGCCTTTGCACTGACTGCCATTCCACTGTTCATTCTGACCGGTGACGTGCTGGTGCGTACAGGGTTGTCGCGTAAATTTTTGGATGTGGCAGAGGCGTTAACCAATTTTACTAAGGGTGGTTTCGGTTCTGCCACGGTTTTGGTCTGCGGCATGTTTGCAGCCATCTCTGGTTCTGACGCTGCGGGTGCCGCAGCAGTGGGCCGTATGACCATCGCACGATTGGTTGAGGCGGGATACCCACGCCCCTATGCATGTGCTTTGGTGGCGGCAGGGGCCTGTACTGGTATCCTAATCCCACCATCTATCGCGTATATCATTATCGGACTTGTGCTGGGTATATCCGCCTCCACGTTGTTTCTTGCAGCCCTTATTCCCGGCGTTGCGATACTGCTGTCAATTTTGATTACAAACCTGATCGTCAACCGCATCTACGGTTACGAAGGTGGCGGCAACATGACCTTTGCGGAGTGGGGCATCAATCTAATCCGTTCGCTTAAAACCGGCTGGTATGCGTTTATCGTTCCCGGGATCATCTTTTATGGCATCTTTTCTGGCCGCCTTACGCCCACAGAGGCAGGGGCAACCGCAGTGGTTGTCACCATCCTTATGGGCTTCTTTCTTGGGACGCTAAAGCTATCTGATTTCCCAGCAATGCTGGTCAGCTCTGCAAAGGTGAATGGGGTAATTCTGCCGATTATCGCATTCTCGGCACCTCTTGCCGAAGCACTGGCGATCATGGGTGTTCCACAAGGGTTCGTTACCTCTGTCACCTCGCTCACCGATGAGCCGTGGCTGCTTATTCTTCTGATGATCGGTATCCTTATCGCTGCGGGTTGTGTCATGGAGACGACACCTAACATCGTTATTCTTGCCCCAATCCTTGCGCCGCTGGCTGATAACATTGGCATGAACGAAATTCAGTTCTGCATCATGATGATTACTGCGCTGGGGGTTGGCTTTATCACACCGCCGCTTGGGCTTAACCTGTTTGTCGTATCTGGCATTACAGGTGAGTCGATTCTGAAGATTGCCGCGCGCGCTGTTCCTTTTGTACTCTGCATGTTCTTTGTGGTGTTGCTGATCGCTTACATTCCAGCAATTTCTACAACCTTGCTGCCCGATATTCTTAAGTAGGACCAAACTATGACACTTGAATACCTAAAAAAAGCAACCTTAACCGCCAATTCGGATGCATCCGAAACGCACGACATCGTAAAAGGCATTTTGTCTGATATCGAAATGGGCGGCGACGCTAAGGCGCTTGAATACGCTAAGAAATTTGACCGTTACGAAGGCAATGTAATGCTGACGCCGGAAGAGATTGAAGCGGCCTGTGCGCTGGTCTCTGACAAGTTGAAGGCGGACATCCAGTTCGCCCATGAAAACGTCAAAAGGTTTGCCGAAGCACAAAAAGCGACCGTTTCAGATGTCGAAATTGAGATCGTACCGGGCATGATTGCCGGTCAAAAAGCGATCCCAGTAGATGCTGCGGGCTGCTATGTTCCCGGTGGTCGTTATAGCCACATCGCAAGTGCGATTATGACTGTGACAACTGCCAAGGTTGCAGGCTGCCACCACATCACAGCGTGTTCACCACCGCGCCCCGAAGTTGGTGTGAACCCAGCAATTGTTTATGCGGCTCATATTTCTGGTGCAGACAAGATTATGGCCTTGGGCGGCGTGCAGGGTGTTGCTGCAATGACCTTTGGTTTGTTTGGCCTGCCAAAGGCTAACATTCTTGTTGGTCCCGGTAACCAATTTGTAGCCGAAGCCAAGCGTATTCTTTTTGGCCGTGTCGGGATCGACATGATTGCGGGCCCAACGGACAGTTTGGTTCTTGCTGACAAAACGGCAGACCCATTGATCGTTGCCACAGATTTAGTATCGCAAGCGGAACACGGTTATAATTCTCCAGTTTGGTTGGTCACGGACGATCTTGCGCTGGCAGAAAAAGTGATGGAGATGGTGCCAGGGCTGATCGACGATCTACCTGAATTAAACCGCGAAAATGCATTTGCCGCGTGGCGCGACTATGCCGAAGTCATCTTGTGTGCGGACCGTGAAGAGATGGCCGCATGTTCTGATGATTATGCGCCAGAGCACCTAACAGTGCAGGCGACAGATCTTGAATGGTGGTTGGATACACTTACTTGCTACGGCTCGTTGTTCTTGGGCGAAGAGACAACTGTGTCTTACGGCGACAAAGCGACCGGAACAAACCACGTTCTGCCAACATCTGGTGCGGCCAGCTACACAGGTGGCTTGTCTGTCCACAAGTACATGAAGATCGTCACATGGCAGCGTGCAACACGCGAAGGGTCCAAGCGGGTAGCGCAAGCCACCGCGCGGATTTCACGATTGGAAGGCATGGAAGGCCACGCCCGCGCAGCGGATGTGCGGCTTGCCAAATACTTCCCAGGCGAAAATTTCGATCTGTCCGCAGATGGCTGATCCAGAACGTCCAAATCCGCAGGGCATTTTTGATCTGACGGGTCGCGTGGCCTGTGTAACCGGGGCCAGTTCTGGCCTTGGTCGCCGCACGGCTGTGGCCTTGGCCGCTGCTGGGGCAATGGTTGTTGGCGTGGCACGTCGTGCAGATGTGCTTGAAAGCCTAAAGGCCGAAATCGGCGAAAGCTGTGCGGTTGTTGTGGCTGATGTTGCTGATCGGGCAGGTATCGCTGCCTTGGTTCATGCCGTATCTACCCCTTTTGGTCCGCCTGATATTTTGGTGCATGCGGCTGGTATCAACACACGTGAAGCCGCTGACGATGTGACTCCAGAAGGCTGGGACCAGACTATTGCGTTGAACCTGTCTGCCCCATTTTTCCTGTCACAAGCGATGGTGCCTGAAATGCGCAAGAAAGGTTGGGGGCGGATCGTGAATTTTGCGTCGCTTCAGACAACTCGGGCGTTTCCAGGTGGTATTGCTTACGGTGCGACCAAAGCGGCGATTGGCCAATTGACCCGCGCGATGGCCGAAGCGTGGTCAAAAGACGGCATTACAGCCAACGCAATCGGACCGGGGTTCTTCCCGACCGAACTTACGCAAGCGGTCTTTGATGATCCTGAACGCGCCGCTCGAAATGCAGCCCAAACCTGCATAAACCGCAATGGCCGAATGGAAGACATTGACGGACCGTTGATCTTTTTATGCTCGGACGCGTCCAGTTTTGTCACGGGCCAAGTTCTGATGGTTGACGGGGGATATACTTCAAAATGAAAGCACTGGTTTATGACGGCGTTGAAACGCTGGTCTTTCGCGATGTACCTGATCCCGTGGCCGCAGATAACGAACATCTGATCCGTGTCGAAGCGGTGGGTATTTGCGGGTCCGATATGCACGCATATTTAGGTCACGATGCACGCAGACCTGCGCCATTGATCCTTGGGCATGAAGCTGCAGGCGTCATTGTGGGCGGACCAAAGGATGGTATGCGCGTCACGGTCAATCCGCTGGTGACTTGTGGCGCGTGCGCCGCATGCACATCAGGACGCGAGAATCTTTGCCCAACGCGTCAGATTATTTCGATGCAACCGCGCGAGGGTGCATTTGCGCAATTCGTTACAATGCCGTTGCAAAATCTTGTCGAAGTTCCACAGGGTGTACCGCTGGCTAAAGCTTCATTGGCAGAGCCTTTGGCCGTTAGCTGGCATGCTGTGCGCCTTGCGACCCAAGCATTGCATCCCACCTCTGAGAGACGTGCATTAGTTATAGGCGGCGGTGCCATCGGTTTAGCCGCATCCCTTGCCTTGAAAGCGATGGCGGTAGCTGATGTCACGATTATCGAACCCAACGATGCGCGTAGGGCGTTCCTAACGGATACCTGTGGCGAACATGCAGTTGCGTCGACAGAAGATCAGTTCCCATTGGTCGTGGATGCAGTCGGCTACGGTGCGACCCGCGCAACAGCCTCAGCACTTGCTGCACCAGGTGGTGTGATCGCGCATGTTGGGTTGGGCGAAGATACAGGTGGATTAGACATCCGACGCATGACCTTGCAGGAAATCACCTTCATCGGCACCTACACCTACACCGCACAAGATTTCCGCGACACAGCACAGGCAATTTTTGACGGCCGTCTTGGGCCGCTCGATTGGTTCCAGACACGGGATTTGTCAGACGGTGCCAAAGCCT
>JBLHPE010000015.1:0-42962 GCA_047624005.1 Ascidiaceihabitans sp. | reverse complement strand
ATCAGCCCTTCAACTCTTGCCAAAGACGTCGGCATGTCGACCCGACAATTGGAGAGGCTTTTCAGACGCTACTTAAACCGCTCGCCAAAACGCTACTATATGGAATTAAGACTGCAAAAAGCGCGCAACCTGCTGATGCAAACCGATATGAGTGTGATCAACGTGGCCCTTGCCTGCGGCTTTGCATCTCCATCGCATTTCTCCAAGTGCTACCGTGCGCATTACGACACGACACCATATCGGGAACGCGGCAGCCACGCGGGGCGGCTTTCGATATAAGCGGTAAAAGCGCTGTTTACTGCCGGTATTTCTAAGCTCTCACTAAATTGTGCACTCGTCAAAGCGCCACCAAATTGGTCACAAGCTGCCCTCACGACCACAATTTCTTTTGGCCTTCAAATATCCCGGAGCGCGAGGCAGAGCCTCGCATCAAACGCCTATTTCGTGCTGATCCGGTACAAGGCCCCATTCCCTGCGCTAAGAAACCAAATACTCCCATCGCTTGCCGTTTGAATATCTCGCACACGGTTGGTTTCAACCGAAGATAACTTTTCCACTTCCTTCACTTCACCATTCGTTTGTGACAGCCGGCTGATATAGTCGAATTTCAAACTTCCGACCAAAAGATTGCCATTCCACGCTTCAAACATTTCGCCCTGATGAATTGAAAGACCTGAAGGCGCTATGGAGGGATCCCAATAATGTGCAGGTTGTTCCATGCCCGCTTTTGATGCCCCCTCGCCAATCGGATCACCAGAATAGTGAACACCGTAGCTAATCACGGGCCAACCAAAGTTTGCACCTTTACGAAGACGGTTCACTTCATCCCCGCCCTTTGCACCGTGTTCAGCCGTCCAAAGTTGTCCCTGCGCATCCAAAGCAGCGCCTTGCGGATTGCGATGACCATATGACCATATTTCGGGTTGGACATCTGAAACACCGACAAAAGGATTATCAGCCGGAACAGCGCCCGAACGGGTCACCCGTACAATTGCACCATTGTGATTGGATCGGTCTTGCGCTGACGGTCGATTGCCGCGATCACCAATGGTCACAAACAACGTACCATCTTTGGCCTCAACAACCCGACTGCCAAAGTGACGCCCGGTTCTGCCAACAGGTGCACTCACAAACAAATCTTGCAACCCAGTCAGGCGTTTGCCATCTTTGCTAAGACGCGCAATCGCGAGCGCTGTACCAGCACCTTGTGGTTGTGGCTTGGAATAGGTCAGAAAAACCTCACGGCTTGTTGGAAAATCTCGAGGTAGAGTAATATCTAGCAATCCACCCTGCCCTTCAGCCCAGACTTTTGGACCGCCACTTACCTCAATGCGTTTGTCGCCGTCAAAGTGCCACAGGACCCCATCCCGTTCTGTAATCAACACGCCGCCCTCTGGCAAAATGGCAAAACCCCATGGCTGTTCCAGACCTTGGACCATTGGAACAACGGCCAATTTTCCAATTGAACTGTCCAATGCCGATACTGGAGAAGTGATTCCAAAAATGATCGCAGCGCTGCAAAGAATTCTAAACATTTGAGTGGTTTCCCTTAGGTTAAGCAGGAAATAGTGCAGTTTACCGACGATACTAGAGGTCAAACGACCTTGTGATCCACATTTATAAGACTTTTCTTTTTTGGACAGTCCGCTTATTCTCTGCCGTCAGGACACTAAGATCCACCAAGGGAGAGACTAATGAAGAAATTACTTATGGCCACTGCGGCCACTGCATTGATGGCTGGCACAGCATTTGCTGGCGGTCACGGCAAAGAAGTTAAAATTGGCGTAATCTTGGGCTTTACCGGCCCACTTGAATCCATCACACCAGCAATGGGTGCCGGCGCTGAATTGGCGATGGCCGAAGTGACTGCATCTGGCATGTTGCTGGACGCTGCAAAAGTTATCTCTGTTCGTGCAGACAGCACATGCATCGACGCAGGTGCAGCAACTTCCGCAGCTGAGCGTCTTGTAACAGCAGACAAAGTTGACGGAATCATGGGCGCGGACTGCTCAGGCGTAACTGGCGCGATTTTGGCAAACGTAGCACGCGCAAACGGCGTTGTTATGATTTCACCATCCGCAACATCCCCTGGTCTGTCTACTGCAGAAGACGATGGTTTGTTCTTCCGCACAGCACCATCTGACGCGCGCCAAGGCGTAATCATCACCAACATCCTTCAGGATCGCGGTGTTGAGTCAGTTGCTTTGACATATACAAACAACGACTACGGCAAAGGTTTGGCCGACGCGTTCCAAGCTTCTTTCGAAGCAGCTGGCGGCACAGTCACAATCTCTGCGGCCCACGAAGACGGCAAAGCCGACTACTCTGCTGAAGTTGGCGCATTGGCATCAGCTGGTGGCGAAGTTCTGGTTGTAGCTGGTTACGTTGACCAAGGTGGTTCCGGCGTGATCCGCGCAGCAATCGACACAGGCGCGTTTGAAACATTCTACGTTCCAGACGGCATGGTTGGTGCAAAGCTGAACGAAAACTTCGGCGCAGAAATGAACGGTTCTTACGGCGCGTACCCGGGTACGGACAGCATCGGCTCTGCAACATTTGTTGAACTTGCAGAAGCAGCTGGCTTTGACGGCACATCCGCCTTCGCACCAGAAAGCTATGACGCGGCTGCATTGATCATGTTGGCCATGCAAGCGGCAGACAGCAAAGACTCCGCTGATTACAAAGACCACGTAATGGACGTTGCAAACGCACCAGGCGTTGAAATCTTCCCGGGCGAGTTGGCTAAGGGCTTGGAATTGTTAAAAGCTGGCACAGAAATCGACTATGTTGGTGCATCCGCAGTTGAATTGATTGGTGGTGGCGAATCTGCTGGCAACTACCAAGAAATCGAATTCAAAGATGGCGTGTATTCCACAATCGGTTACCGTTAATCACAGCCTAAATTGACTGAGCAGCCCGCATCTTTTTGCGGGCTGTTTCAACTAGATAAGGTCCACAGTTAATGTGGCAGGGGGACGCATATGATCGTCGTAAATGACGTTCACAAGTACTTTGGCGGCTTTCGGGCCGTGGATGGTGCAAGCCTGACGATCGAAGAAAATTCGATTACAGGTCTGATTGGCCCGAACGGGGCTGGAAAAACCACTCTTTTCAATGTGATAGCAGGTGTTCTTCCACCTACTTCTGGCACAGTTCATATGCAAGGCGAGGACATTACAGGTCTACCGCCGCATGAATTGTTCCATAAGGGGTTGTTGCGCACATTCCAGATTGCGCATGAATTCAGCTCAATGACGTGTCGCGAAAACCTGATGATGGTGCCCGGTGCCCAATCAGGTGAGACGCTTTGGAACACATGGTTTGGTCGCAAACGGATTGCGGATGAAGAACGCGCGTTGGCTGCAAAAGCTGATGAAGTTTTGGAGTTCCTGACGGTTGAGCATTTGGCTGAACAGAAGGCTGGCCAAATCTCTGGCGGGCAAAAAAAGCTTTTAGAACTAGGGCGTACCATGATGGTCGACGCCAAAATCGTATTCTTGGACGAGGTCGGCGCTGGTGTAAATCGTACCCTTCTGAACACCATTGGCGATGCGATTCTACGCCTAAACCAAGAACGAAATTACACATTTGTTGTCATCGAACATGACATGGATTTCATCGGTAAAATCTGTGGCCCTGTCATTTGTATGGCCGAGGGTAAGGTACTTGCCGAAGGGTCATTGGCCGAGATTAAAGCCAATGAACAGGTGATCGAAGCCTATCTTGGCACCGGTCTAAAGAACAAAGAAAAGGTTGGCGCATAATGGTTGCTTTCAACGCCAAACCCAACGTCGGTATCACGTCGGTATTACGTCGGTATTGTGTAGGTGCGTCCCAACTACCCCTTAAAACCAAGGGGCACGCCAAATGAGCGAACCATTCCTAATTGGCGACAGCATGACGGCTGGCTACGGCAACGGTCCTGATATTTTGCACGACTGCACAATTGCGGTGAACAAGGGCGAGATCGCCGTGATTGTTGGCCCAAATGGCGCGGGCAAGTCCACGGGTATGAAAGCCTTGTTCGGGATGCTGAACATGAACAAAGGGGCCGTGCGTTTGGACGGCGAGGACATTACACATCTGTCCCCCCAAGATCGCGTTGTGAAGGGGATGGGGTTTGTGCCGCAAACCTCGAACATCTTCACCTCGATGACGGTCGAGGAAAACCTAGAAATGGGCGCCTTTATCCGTCGTGACGATATCAAGGAAACCATGGAGCAGATTTACGAATTGTTCCCGATCCTAAAAGACAAACGTTATCAGGCAGCAGGCGAATTATCCGGTGGTCAGCGTCAACAAGTGGCCGTTGGCCGTGCGTTGATGACCCAGCCTAAAGTTTTGATGTTGGACGAGCCGACGGCTGGCGTGTCCCCCATCGTGATGGACGAATTGTTTGACCGCATTATCGAGGTGGCCCGGACGGGTATTCCGATCCTGATGGTCGAACAAAACGCACGACAGGCGTTAGAAATTGCCGACAAAGGCTACGTTCTGGTGCAGGGCCGCAATGCGTTTACGGGGACTGGCAAGGAATTGCTGAACGACCCCGAAGTGCGCAAATCGTTCTTGGGGGGCTGAGGAGATGATGACTTTTCGAGCCAATCTCCGTAATGTTTTTATTCTTTGGGCATGTCTGGCTTTACCCTCGCCAATCTTTGCCGGTGATACCGGGATAGATGTTGGCGGCTGGAAGATGTCTTGTATTACAGATCAGGTCTGCGAACGTGGGAAAGGATGTCATACTACGCTGCCTTCCTCTGTCGAGGTGGAAATGAAGAAGGGACTAATCTTTGCAAAGGATGGTTTGAATTACGAATTTCGAGTTCTCGATAACATTGTGCACAGTTCATTCTCCGAACCGCAAACCAGCGTAAGTTCGAACTATGGCTGGGGTCTGCTATACGCAAAGAGTGAACTCGACTATTGGAACAAAGCACCGGTTAAATATCGACATGAAGGGATTTGGTTTGGTGGTCGCAATAACGATGACACTGGCCGACTTTTTTACGTCAAACAAGATATCGATAAAACCGCAAAGTGGGACGACCGTATAAAGCGTCGCGTAACATCATTTAACTGTAAGGTTAGCTAAAATGATAGATTTCCTAAACGCCTTTGTGGCGCTCTCTAACTTCGTATTGATCCCTGCCATTTCATATGGTGCTCAGCTGGCCCTTGGCGCGTTGGGTGTCACGTTGATCTACGGTATCTTGCGGTTTTCCAACTTTGCCCACGGCGACACGATGGCCTTTGGCGCGATGTGTACGATCCTTGTGACGTGGTTGTTCCAAGGTTGGGGCATCTCGTTTGGGCCGCTTCCAACCGCCCTGCTGGCCATGCCGTTTGGTATATTGGCGACAATGGGATTGGTGCTGTTCACGGATCGTTATGTGTACAAGTTCTACCGTGAACAAAAGGCCAAGCCGGTTATTTTGGTGATCGTCAGTTTGGGTGTGATGTTCATCCTGAACGGTCTGGTCCGTTTTATCATTGGGCCAAATGATCAGCGGTTTTCTGACGGTGAACGCTTCATCATCTCGGTCCGTAATTTCAAAGACATGACAGGTCTAAAAGAAGGTTTGGCGTTTAAGACGACCCAAGGCATTACCATTGTCACGGCGATAATTGTTGTGATCGTGTTGTTCTGGTTCCTGAACCGCACGCGCACGGGAAAATCCATGCGGGCCTATTCCGACAACGAGGATTTGGCGCTGCTGTCTGGCATCAATCCAGAGCGGGTTGTGATGGTGACATGGTTGATTGTGGCAACATTGGCGACGATTGCCGGCACGCTTTACGGCCTTGATAAATCATTCAAACCGTTCATCTTTTTGCAGCTTTTGTTGCCTGTCTTTGCGGCTGCCATTGTTGGTGGTTTGGGCAGTCCGATTGGCGCAATTGCGGGCGGTTTCACCATCGCGTTTTCCGAGGTGATGATCACCTATGCGTGGAAAAAAGTCGCGACCTATGTGGTGCCAGAGGCATGGGCACCGGACACATTGGTCCAGCTGTTGTCCACAGATTATAAATTTGCAGTCAGCTTTGTGATTTTGTTGATCGTGTTGTTGTTTAGGCCCACGGGTCTGTTCGCGGGGAAATCGATATGAGCGATACAGTAAGAAATACGGTTTATTTTGCGGGCGTTGCCCTGCTGATCGTGATCACTGGCTTTGTGCAAAGCTGGAATTCGGCGCTGTTTATCCTGAACTTTGGTTTGATTTCAGCAATTATGGCGCTGGGTGTGAACCTTCAATGGGGCTTTGCCGGTCTGTTTAACGTTGGGATCATGGGCTTTGTGGCACTTGGCGGTTTGGCAACTGTGTTGGTGTCGATGCCAGCCACGCCCGGTGCATGGGAGGCCGGTGGTGGTCCTGTGATTGGGGCGATGATGTTGGGCGCGGCGACGGTTGTGGCAGCTGTGGTTATGATGCGAAAGATGAAGCCCGGAAAGCTGCGCAGCTTTAGCGTTTTTGGCCTGCTGGTTGTTGGGTTCTTTGTCTTTCGAAGTTTGTTTGATCCAGCGGTTGATATGATCGAAGACATCGATCCTGCCGCAACGGGGTATCTTGGCGGGCTTGGTCTGCCAGTGCTATTGGCATGGCCGGCGGGTGGTTTGCTGGCGGCTGCTGTGGCTTGGTTGATCGGGAAGACAGCGCTTGGGCTGCGCTCCGATTATCTGGCCATCGCGACGCTTGGTATTTCCGAGATTATCATCGCCGTTATGAAGAACGAGGACTGGTTGGGTCGCGGTGTCAAAAACGTTGTTGGTCTGCCCCGCCCTGCCCCATATGAGGTCGATTTGCAAAACAGTGCGTCCTTTGTCGATCGGGTAACTGGTTTGGGTCTTGACCCTGTCTTTGCCTCGACCATCTGGGTCAAACTGATCTATGCGGGTCTGTTCACAATCGTTTTGATCATCCTGTTCACCTTGGCCCAACGTGCTTTGCACAGCCCATGGGGTCGTATGATGCGGGCCATTCGGGACAACGAGGTTGCGGCGGAAGCCATGGGTAAAAACGTCACCGCCCGCCACTTGCAAATCTTCGTTCTTGGTTCTGCCGTTTGCGGGATTGCGGGTGCGATGATGACCACGCTTGACGGTCAGTTGACGCCAGGGTCCTACCAACCGCTGCGCTTTACCTTCCTGATTTGGGTGATGGTGATTGTGGGCGGGTCTGGTAGCAACCTTGGGTCTGTCCTTGGTGGATTCTTGATCTGGTGGCTGTGGGTGATGGTTGAACCAATGGGCCTTGGGTTGATGAATTTCGTAACCTACGGGATGGCTGAAGGCAGCGCGCTAAAGGAACATCTGATCGACAGTGCCGCACACATGCGCCTTCTGACGATGGGCTTTGTTTTACTGCTGGTGCTCAGGTTCAGTCCGCGCGGGCTGATCCCCGAAAAGTAGGACCAATGGTTCTGATATAAAAAAGGCCCCGTCAGGAAACTGCGGGGCCTTTTTTTATTATGGATGTATTGGACATCACGCAGAATAGCTGCCGTCCGCCCCGTGGACTTCATCGCCTTGTAACGCGGGGTTAAAGACCGATATCAGAAACATATCCTGCCCCTCGTCCACAGTAAGGCTGTGATGATCATGTCGATCCAACGCATACAAAACGCCCGCCTTTATCTCAGACACAGAACCTGTGGCATGATCGGTCACGCGGCCGCTACCCGAAACACAGTAACATCCTTCAAGGTGGTTCTTGTATTCCAAGGTCAGCGTCACACCCGCTTTCACAATCGTTTCATTCAGTGAAAACCCCATGCCATCAGTCTTGACCAACATGCGAAGGCTGCTCCATCCCGGCCCAGATGCGTCGCGTGCGCTGCCCCGTAGATCACTTCCGTTAACAATAATCATGTGTCATCGTCCCTTAAATAAACCGCCCAAGATACCACGTACAAGACGGCGACCAGTGGTGCCTTTCAGCTCTTTTAAGATGACGGATGCAACTGCCGCCCCTAACCCATCAATCTTGCGTTTGCGGGTAGGACGTGAAGTAGAGCGCGCAACACGCGTTCCTTCAAAGCGACGGCCTGCATTGAACTCACGCAAGGCTGGCTGTGTTTCCTCTTCAGCTTTTTCCTCGGCCTTTTCAGCTTCCGCTGCCGCTGCCTCTGCCCGCTTGGATAGGATTTCAAAAGCAGATTTGCGATCCAGCGTTTCGTCATATTTACCCGACATATCAGACGCTGCCAGAATATCGCGGCGTTCTACTTTGGTGATCGGTCCAAGTTGGGAGGACGGGGGGCGGATTAAGGTGCGTTCAACAACCCCCGGTATCCCCTTCTTTTGCAGCATGGAGGTTACAGCCTCCCCAACGCCAACTTCGCGAATGGCTTCTTCGGTGTCGAAACGGGGGTTCTCGCGGTAAGTTTCCGAGGCCATGCGCAGTTCTTTGCGGTCTTTTGCGGTAAACGCGCGCAAAGCATGTTGGAAGCGGTTGCCAAGTTGGCCCAAAATATCTTCAGGCACATCCGCCGGGTTTTGAGTGATGAAATATACACCAACACCTTTGGAGCGGATCAAACGGGCCACTTGTTCTACTTTATTGACCAAGGCTTTCGGCGCGTCGTCGAACAGCAAATGGGCCTCATCGAAGAAGAACACCAGTTTCGGTTTGTCGGGATCACCTACCTCAGGAAGTTCCTCAAACAGCTCGGACAACAACCACAATAGGAAGGTCGCATACAGGCCCGGTGAGTTCATCAATTTGTCAGCGGCCAACAGATTAATCACGCCGCGCCCATCCGCATCGGTGCGCATCAGATCGGCCAGCTCAAGGGCGGGTTCGCCAAACAGATTTGTGCCGCCCTGGTTCTCCAAAACCAACAAACGACGTTGGATGGCCCCAACCGAAGCACCGGACACGTTGCCATAGCGTAAAGACAGTGCTTTGGCGTTTTGACCAATCCAGACCAACAATGATTGCAGGTCTTTAAGGTCCAAAAGCGGTAAACCTTCTTCATCCGACAGACGGAAGGCGATGTTCAGGATACCCTCTTGGGCCTCAGTCAATTCAAGCAAACGGGACAACAACAGCGGGCCCATTTCTGCAACCGTGGTGCGGACTGGATGGCCCTGATCGCCAAACAAGTCCCAGAAGGTCACGGGAAATTTACTATAAGCGTAATCATCATAACCGATGATGCCTGCGCGTTCCATAAAAGGCCCATGCAGTTTGTGATCCGCGTTGCCGGATTTTGCGAGGCCAGAAAGATCACCTTTTACATCAGACAAAAACACTGGGACGCCTGCGTTCGAAAATCCTTCGGCTAGAATTTGAAGGGTTACGGTTTTACCCGTGCCCGTGGCCCCCGCAATCAACCCATGCCGGTTGGCGTATTTCAGGCTAAGACCTTGTTTAACTGCGTAATCGTCGCCGCCACCGCCAATAAATAGTTCGGATGTCATATGGGTTAACCTTTTGTTCATGCCTTTATTCGTGCCGACCATACTTACTTAACCATTGGGGGTCATATTGTTTTTTGTTCCAGACCTAAATGTCCTTCGGGTTTGGAACACTTCCTCCCTGTCAGATTTGGCCGTGCCTTAGGGTGCGGCCCTTTTTTGCTGTCCTTGACCGCGTGATCAAAGATCGAAATCGCCGAAACTAGCTGTTGACCGACTACCTCTCGTTTCGTAACGTCTGCTCAATAAGTCGGCCTAGTCCGATGGGGAGAAGAAATTGGAAAAGAGAGCTCAACGAAGCTCTCTTTTCTTTTTTGTGACAGACGGTTGCTTTACCTCTCTGGAACCAGCAAAAATTCGCCAAAACTTGTGAATTTGTGTGCTGTTCGTCGCTGACATGCCTGTTTCACCATGATAGCAATTGTTGCAACGCAACGAGTGGTGGACACATAATGACCAAATTACGCAATGCCGTTTTTCTAAGCACAGCCCTAATGTTAAGTGCTGCCGGCATGACATTCGCCCAAGACACGGCACAACCAACAGAAGACGACACCGTCATATCACAAGACGACGCAACACCGAATGTAGAATCCCAACTGAGCCTTGGCGAAGATGCAAATGCGGTTCCAGTTGTTGGCCAACCCTACACCAAAGAAATTATTGGTGATTGGGAAATGCGCTGCATCAAAGCCGAAGAAGGTGAAGATGATCCCTGCCAAATGTATCAATTGTTAGATGATGGCGAAGGCACCCCTGTGGCTGAATTTTCATTGTTCCGGTTGCCTGACGGCGGCAAAGCAAAAGCGGGCGCGACAGTGGTCGTACCGCTTGAAACATCCCTGCCCCAACAATTGACAATCACAGTCGATGGTGGCGGCGCGCGTCGATATCCATATGCGTTTTGCAATCCCGTTGGTTGTTATGCCCGCATTGGACTAACTGCAGACGACTTGTCCCGTTTCAAACGCGGCAACGCCGCTTTGCTGACAATTGTGCCTGCACTGGCGCCAGATCAGAAGGTCGAGCTGTCCCTGTCCTTGACCGGTTTCACAGCCGCCTTTGAACAAGTGTCTACCGTTCAGCAGTAATCGAAATTTTGAAAAGCCAATGGGCCGTCTGTTTTACGCAGGCGGCCTTTTGCATTTAGATTTTGCGGAGTGCTAACACCGCGTTCATGCCACCAAATGCAAAGGCATTTGACAAGACAACATCAACTTTCGCATCCCGCGCCACGTTGGGCACCACATCCAATGCACATTCAGGATCGGGTTCTTCGTAGCCGATTGTTGGCGCTATGATCCCATCCCGCAGCGCCATAATACAGGCCAACAGCTCAACCGCGCCCGTGCCCCCGATCAGATGCCCGTGCATGGATTTGGTTGACGAGATCATCAATTGATCTGCGTGTGGACCGAACACATCAGCGACGGCTGC
Organism: Ascidiaceihabitans sp.; assembly: GCA_047624005.1. Lineage (GTDB taxonomy): Bacteria > Pseudomonadota > Alphaproteobacteria > Rhodobacterales > Rhodobacteraceae > Ascidiaceihabitans. The sequence goes on along the minus strand of JBLHPE010000015.1, from coordinate 32,104 downwards.
ACATTCAGTCTTGTCGTTTGCTGCCGTGCCTGTCCCATGTGCGTTGATGTAACCAACGTCTTCTGGGTTCAATTTGGCGTCCTGCAATGCCCCAGCAATCGCGCGTGCGGCCCCATTCTTAGAGGGCATGACGATATCAGACGCATCAGAGGACATGGCGAACCCCGACACTTCGCATAAGATTTCCGCACCACGCCGCTTTGCATGTTCAAATTCCTCGAACACAAAGATGCCTGCACCCTCGCCCTGAACCATGCCGTTGCGGTTGGCAGAAAATGGACGGCATGCGTCCTTGGACATAACCCGCAAGCCTTCCCAGGCCTTGACCCCACCAAAGCACAACATGGACTCAGATCCACCCGTGACCATTGCGGGTGCCATGCCGGTGCGCACCATTTGGAACGCTTGCGCCATAGCGTGATTTGACGATGCACAGGCGGTTGAGACGGTAAACGAAGGCCCCTTGAGGTTATATTCCATGCTCACGTGACTGGCGGCTGCGTTGTTCATTAACTTGGGCACAACAAAAGGGTGAACACGGTTTTTGCCGTCTTCATAGACAGCGCGGTAATTGTCATCCCATGTGCTGACGCCACCCCCTGCGGTTCCAAGAACAACGCCAGATTTTGCGGCTGTTTCACCGCTAAATGTGATGCCGGATTGTGCGATAGCCTCGGCGGCCGCAGCCAGTGTGAATTGCGTGAAACGATCATACAGTGACATTTGCTGACGGTTGTAGCGTCCCTCCGCTTCAAACCCGCGCACCTGCCCACCGATCTGGATAGACAGCCGTTCAACATCGCGAAACGCTAACGGCCCAATTCCACATTGTCCTTCAGCCATCGCCTTCATCGTGTCCACTACGGAATGACCAATCGCGTTGATCGTCCCAGCGCCAGTGATGACCACACGTTTCATGGGTTAAGCCGCCTGCTCTTTAACAAGGCGCGTGACACCCTCAATGATCTTGGAAACGCTCGAGATGTCGAAGTCGCTGTTGCTGGGTTCATTGGCGTTAAAAGGAACCGTGATATCAAACTCTTCTTCGATGGCGAAGATGCTTTCCACAAGGCCAAGGCTGTCGATGCCAAGGTCTTCGAGCGTGCTTTCAAGCGTCACATCGGATGTTTCAAGCACCGCTTGCTCTGCAATAATTACGATAATTTTATCCGTTACACTCATAACAGAACCCTTTGCACAAATGGTCATATTCTAGCTTCTGACTTAGTCACTGGTATCGTCTTTGGGAACCCGCTTTTGCAGCGCGGCGACATCGCGAAACAATCGTGGTAAGCGGCGCATGAATTTGTAGATTTCCACCTGCTTGTCCATTTGGGTTGCTGGATACCCTAGCATCACACGACCGGCAGGTACGTTTGAAAGTACCTTTGTTGCACCGCCCGTAATTACACGATCGCCGATAAAAATATTGTCGCTGATACCCGTCATACCGCCTAAAACCACGTTTTTGCCAATAACGGCCGATCCAGCAATGGCCACATGCCCACATATAAGACAATCACGACCCATTTTTACGTTGTGGCCGACCTGAGCTAAATTATCAAACTTGCAGCCATCCCCAATTACAGTATCGCGAATTGTGCCGTTATCGATAGAACTGGTCGCGCCGATCTCAACATCGTCACCGATCACGACTGATCCAAGCGAGTGAATGCGGGTCCATGCCTGCGCATTGGTGTCTTGTTGATCGCCTAGGCTTTCGCGAACCGCTTCTATCCCTGAGCGTTCAGCAGACGCAAAACTAAATCCGTCTCCACCAATGCGTGCGCCGGGCTGGGCAATGAAACGCGTGCCAATACGGACCCGTGCACCAATGCTGACTTGTTCGCGTAGATAGGCATTCGCGCCGATAACCGCATCCGTACCGATAAAACATTGAGGGCCAATAATACTGCCCTCACCAATTTTCGCACCTGCTGCAATAACAGTGAGCGGACCAACCGAAACGCCATCGGCTAATTCTGCAGAGGGATCGATGACGGCACTGGGGTGAATGCCCGTGCCAAATCCTTGTCCACGATCCATCATGCGGGTCAGTGGGGCCATAGCAAACCGCGGGCGTTTGGGCACAATTGCGGCCTCTAGGCCCATCCCTTGCCAATCAGCCCCTTCCCACAACATTGCAGCGCGGGCTTGGCCATTAGACAATTCAACGGCGTATTTCGCATCCGTCGCCAAAGCCAAATCGTTTGGTCCAGCGCTGGCGGGTTCTTGAACTGAGGATATCAAAAGATCAACGGCGCCAAAGGCCTCTGCCCCTAGCGCCGTTGCGATGTCTTTGATGGAATGGTTCATGGTCAAGATCCCGAATGCTTCGGAACTTGAATTACCCCTGTACGGCGCGCAATGCCACCCCTGCCTTGGCCAATGCGTTCCAAACGCGACCATCGCGACCATAGATATCACGACGGTATTGCGTGTGACCTTTAGCGTTGGTGTAGGCTGTGCGGTAGATAATGTGCACAGGAACAGGCGTTTTCAGGTTTACGCGCTGTTCTTTGCCCGTTGCCAACTTACCCTGAAAGAACTCTTTCGGATTGCCAACTTCTTTCGCCAAAAGCGCGTAGGCGAAATCAAAGGGATCGGCTAGGCGCACACACCCATGGCTAAAGGCACGAACTTCACGGCCAAATAGATTTTTGGACGGGGTGTCGTGCAAATATATATTGTAGGGGTTCGGGAAGATGAATTTCACCAAACCCAACGCATTGCCCTTGGACGGAGGCTGACGCATCGAAAACGGGAACGTCTTCTCGGTATATTTCGAGAAGTTCACATTCGAGCGGTTGACCTTGCGGCCTTTGCTGTCTGTAATCTCGATATGGCGTACCGCATTGCTGTTGCGTTTCAGCGCAGGCAAATACTCCTTGGTGATAATTGAACGCGGAACATACCAGCTTGGATTGATGACCATGTATTCCATAACGTCGGAAAACTCTGGTGTTGGGCGATCAGATTTGTTCGCACCAACTACAGAACGCGTTTCAAACGTCACTTTGTTATTGTCGATGATTTTGGCCGTAAAGTCTGGAATGTTCACCAAAATGTGGCGTTTGCCGCGTTCTTGGTTCAACCAGCGTTCGCGTTCCATTCCGACAATGATAGATTGCATGCGTGACTGAACACCTTTGTTCATCTCCACAATTGTTCCAGCACCCGCCACACCATCTGGCGACATGCCATGTGCCAATTGGAATTGCTGAACCGCAGATTTCATATTGTCATCATAGGACTGTGAAGACGAACGGCGCATAAAGCCCATCGCCATCAAACGGTTGCGCATGGCAACAACAGACGCGCCGGACTGACCGGGTTTCAGTGATTTTGAAGGTATTGTCGCGCCCCAACCCCCTTTTGCCAGAAGCCGCTCAAGACGCAGTTTTTCTTTCATCAGGGCGTTATATTCCATCGTCTTCGGAGCCAACGCCTTGAAGAAGCCAGCGGGCGAAGATTTTGAGAAATTCACCAAATAGGATGTTCGATCACGGTACGGCACTTGACGCACAATTGCGCTGTCTACGCGGTTGGGGATCAAGACACCTGTTTGGAGATCGCGCGCGTACTGTAGAAACACGCGGCTCATTTCGACTTCCATCGCGCCGCGCTCGCGCGGACCACGTGTGGCTTTCATTTTAGCCTGCAATCCACCCACATCATAACGCGCGGCTGGCAGGCCGTGTGCGGGTGCTCTGGATAGTGCCTTAATCAAGGCTTGCCGACGGGTGCGATCGCGCCCTGCCCGACCAGTCCAAATGCTTTTGTAACCGTTGGCTTGATAGAATGCCGCGATATCTTTGTCGCGCGCGGCGGCCTCAGCAACGGCCTGCTTAAATGCTGTAACTTGCGCCATTGCTGGTTTTGGACTTACAAAAAGCCCCATAACCATCAGCGACAACGCCAAAATTGTTGTTAACCGGAACATGCGGTGTGTCATGTCTTCCCCCACTCGAAAACTGTAAACATTGTTATATGAGCGTATTTTCTGTGAAGCACTGAGTCTTGTCCATTCACATTTACGCAAGAAGCTTAAGAATCTCTTATGGTTCAATTTGTGTGACACATAGTCGCCAAGGTTTCGGCAGTTTCATCGCAATGAACAAAATTTGCGCAAAAAATTGCCTAAAACTGTTGATACTTCTTTTGGCACAGATTCATCGCTTGGTTAACGATTCGGTTTATGTAATAAAGACGTTGCATCTGGGGATAAGATGAATTGCCCGTGTAACATCGCGGGAAACAGGCATACGGGACACGACTGACTATGACTACTATTAGCAATCCAGGCGCGATTACGCGCCGTGCGTTGTTGGGTGCATTTGCCGCTACAACAGTCGCAGCCGCCCCTACTTTCTCCAATGCAGCTGGCTTGTTACGCGGTGCTGGCGATATTAGACGCATTCGTATGTTTTCCGGCCGTACTGGTGAACACATCGACATGATCTACTGGATCGAAGGCAAATACATCAAAGACGCAGTCAAAGAAGTAAATTACTTTATGCGCGATTGGCGCACTGATGGCGTTAAAACCATGGATTTGCGCACAATTGACGTAATGGCCGCAGCCCATAACTTATTGGATGCAAACGAGCCATATATGCTTTTGTCTGGTTACCGCAGCCCCAAAACAAATGCGATGTTACGATCACGTTCGCGCGGTGTGGCGAAAAACTCCCTACATATGCAAGGCAAAGCTGCAGATTTGCGCCTGTCGACACGTTCGGTTAGCCAGATGGCCCGCGCAGCTGTTGCATGTCGCGGTGGCGGCGTCGGTCGTTATTCCGGTTCTAACTTTGTCCACATGGATTGTGGTGTAGTTCGCGCTTGGGGCAGCTGATCAATTAGATCGCCTTTTTGGTTTTGAATAGAAGCGCCTTTTGGGGCGCTTTTTTCTTTTCCCTGCAAATGATTTGTACCCGCGCCTGCCCCCTCTTCTCTTCTTGCGTTCCCAATGCCAAAAAGGACGCATGTCAAAGAAAACTCTGAACGAAGAAAATCTTGCGGCCCTCGGCGCCGTCCGCCTTGCCCACCTTTTAATCGAGGTCAGCATAGGCAGTGCCGTAATCAAACGTCGCTTGCGGCTGGAACTAAGCCACAACCTGGGCGCTGAAGAATTATCGCGAGACGTACGCAAACGTTTGACGTCTATTCGCAGATCCACCAGCTTTGTTGGCTGGCGCAAACGCAAGGCGTTGATCAAAGAACTAGATACCCAAGCCGCAATGATTGTCGAAAAGATCGGCTCAGAAGAACCAACATTGGCCTTTGATCTGTTGTGGGACTTTATCGAAATGGCTCCCTCGATCTATGAGCGTGTCGACGACAGCCGTGGTGATGTGGCGGAGGTGTTTCGCGCAGCACTTTTGCAGTTCGAAGGCATCGCCCCAAGAGCCGTAATTGGTCCCGAAAATATGGCAGTGCGGGTTTGGGATGCCTTGCGTGACAACGCTTATGGTGAGTTTAACGGGATCATTCCAATTTTGGCTGTGGCCTTGGGTGACACAGGACTCGAACACCTGAAAAAACTGGTGAAAGCGCACCAGACCGCGCCAGCTAAAACAACTGAAGATCATGCAGCCCTGCAATTTTTGCGTGATTTGCGCAGCACTGATGGTGATTTCGCGGCCGATCAAAAATCGCAGTTGATCAAAACTTGTTTGCAGCAGATCGCAGTGGCACAGGGCGATATGGACGCCTTCATCGCACAGTATACGCCGCAAGATTTGAAACGTCCGAGAATTGCGGCAAAAGTAGCCCGATTGTTGCTTGATGAAGCCCGAAATAACGATGCATTAGAAGTTTTGTTAGACGCAGACCAAGACGGCACTCCTGCGACAAAGACACAGTGGGACGCCGTTTACATTGATTGCCTCCTGGCATTGGGCCGAATTGAGGATGCGCAAAATCATCGATGGGTTTGCTTTAGTGAAACGCTGGATCCACAAACCTTGCGCGACTACCTTAAGGTTTTGCCCGACTTTGAGGATATGGAGTTTGAAGACGCAGCAAAGGCACACGCCCTTCAATTTGAGGATGTCACAGGAGCGCTTGGATTTTTTATGGAATGGCCGGACTTAAGGTTTGCTGCCCGTCTGATTGAAACCCGTGTAAATGAGTTAGACGGCGACCTTCATCATATTTTAACGCCCGCAGCCGAAAGTCTTCGTCATAAATATCCACTTGCCGCTGTCTTATTGTGGCGTTCAATGATCAATCATGCCCTTTGGGAAGGTCGAACAAGCAGATACGGGCCTTGCGTGGATCACTTGATGGATTGTACGGCGGCAGACACGGAGATTACAGATTTTGGCACGCGCCTTACCCATGATCAGTACCTGAGTGCATTGCGCACCCAGCATAAGCACAAATCGTCATTTTGGGCTAAAGTTCCCTAGTCATCCAAAAGTATCCGCGCAGCATTGCCTTTTTCGTCGTCGTATTGATCGCTGCGGACGGTCCAGATAAAGGCGACCAAACCGACGCCTCCTAAAATGAGTGATACGGGGATCAAGACAACAAGGATGTTCATTTGGCAAACCTTATACGTTGGGAATTGAGCAAAACAGTAATGGACGAGGCAGACATTGCGAGCGCAGCAGCCAGCGGAGTTGCAAAACCCGCTAAAGCAATCGGAATTGCGATCCCATTATAAAGCGCCGCAATTGCAAAGTTCTGTTTTGACAGATGCCGCGTTAGCCGCGCGATAGTTAACAACAGGGGTAACTCTTCAAAGCTGTCCCTTAAGATCACAATATCAGAGGCGCTGCGTGATGCATCAAGGGCCGATGCCGGCGCAATGGATGCATGTGCAGCCGCCAAGGCAGCTATGTCGTTCAACCCATCGCCCACCATTAGAACATGCGCCCCATCGCTGGCAAGGCGCTGCAAATAAAGCAGTTTTCCATCAGGCCGTACGTCTGCGGTGACAGCGATATTCAATTCGGCTGCGAACCGCTCCGCAGGTCCAGATGCATCGCCAGTTACAATCTCGCATGGCAGATCAAGACCAGACAGGGCTGCGCGCACGCCCTTACGTGGTCTTTCGCTTGCTAGGATCGGACGAGGTTGGGTCTTCCCAATTTGCAATCCCAAATCATCGAAGTCAGCGCCCAACCAAGTGCCGCGTCCAAGACGAACGCTTTGTCCATTCCATTTGCCTTTAATGCCCTGCCCTGCAACCTCTGAAATCTGTCCAACGATTGCTGGCGTGACATTACCAAGAGCTGCCTCTAGCGCGCGGGACAAGGGATGATTAGAAGCTTGCGACAGTGCTTTGGCCACCGACTGTTCACTCGCTGAAAAAGGTTGGGGCAACGTAACGGACGGGGTGCTAAGGGTTCCCGTTTTGTCAAACACCACACGTGTGACTTCAGCCAGGCGCTCAAGTGCGGTGCCGTGTTTGACCAGATAGCCCATGCTGAACAAACGGCTGATCGCAGCGGTTGATACCGCAGGGACAGCGAGGCCCAAAGCGCAGGGGCAAGTGATGATCAAAACGGCAATTGCAACATTCAATGCGTGGCGGACATCCCCCGTTGCAACGTACCATCCAATGAATGCGATCAGCGCCAGCAGATGCACTGCAGGCGCATATATTTGCGCGGCGCGGTCCGCCAATGCGGTGTATTTGTTACGGCTATTTTCTGCGGTTTCGACCATACTGGCCATGCGGCGCAGGGTTGTATCATCGCCGACTGCCGTTGCGCGTAGGGTCAAGGGTGCCGCGACATTGATCTCACCCGCTTGAAGCATGGCGTTTTGCATAACATCGACAGCAGCAGATTCACCGGTCAGAAACGAACGATCCATCAAGGCATTGTCTGATGTCAGGATGCCATCTACTGGGACCCGTGCACCCGATGGCACGGCAATGATATCGCCAATCGCAAGAGTTGCGACAGGCACATTTTTGTGGGTTCCGTTCACAATACGTTGGGCAGTCTGCACCTCGAGTGCGGTAAGTTCCTTGGCCGCAGATCGCGCAGCACTGCGTGTGCGGTGATCCATATACCGCCCGATCAACAGAAAAAACGTCAGCGACAGCGCCGCATCAAAATACGCATGTGCCCCACCATTCAACGTTTCAAATAACGACATACCAGCGGCCAGAATAATGGCGAGAGATATCGGCACATCCATATTAAGGCGTCCAACGCGTAAGGCAGTCCAAGCGTTTTGGAAGAACGGCTGACCAGCATATGCAACGACAGGCAATGCAATGGCAGCAGAGATTAGGTGGAACATGTCACGCGTCGCATCTGCGGCACCGGACCAGACGGCAACTGACAACATCATCACGTTCATCATTGCAAAACCGGCAACGGCCATACGCAACAACAAGCCACGCCCCACGCTGTCACGCGCCGTATTCAATGCTTCAAGGTCCAGCGGGTAAGCCTCAAACCCCAAACCAGTAAGCGCGGTTTCGATGTTTTTGGGATCAACGGTCCCAGACACAGTTAACCGTTTAAGCGACAAGTTAACGCGTACGGCGCGTACCCCGATGATGCTGGCAAGCCCCCGTTCGATCTTGCCAATGCAAGCGGCGCAGTGAATGTCGGGCAATGAAAATTGCAACGAAGGGCCTGTGTCAACATCCGCAGCCATCGGAACGGCGGCGCAGGCTGGACAGGCGGCAGTCATTGCACTGCTCTTACGATAATACGTTGTTGAAACAAGGTTCCGTTCTCTGAACGAAGCCGCAAGCGCAGGTTCCAGTTGCCTGTGCCCCCACTTACTTTTGCACGCATGGCTTCGCCGTCAAACACAAACTCAGGCACCTCGTCATAACGCACGTTGGTCGCCCGTCCAAATGTTGCAGTTTCGACCATGACCGCAATCGGTTGGCCGTTTTCAAGGATCACTAAGGACAATGTTTGATCCTCTAGCTGCGCGGACACGTCCCAACCAAGCGCAAGTTGCGAGGCCCGATCGACGTCAAACGTTTGGCTGGCCACGTATGAATTGCGCACTTCAAGTCCAGGAAACGTACGCACCGCCTGAAAAGCCAATGTCAGGTTCACTGCAAGGATAATACCAAATGCCCCGGCAAATCCTGTGAAAACGTGCCAGCCCTTAACTTCGGTCATTTGGTGCCCCTTCCATTAAAGATTGTAGATTGATTTGCACGGTGTCCATTTTCAAGATCTTCGACCCAAAGCCGCAAGGCCGTACTGTCTTGCACCGCTGCAGGGTCTTGTGGTCTGGCAGTGACGTAGACCCGTTGTAAAATAGTGGTGTCCGCGGGTGCAGTAATCCACAATTCACCCCCGCGGCCCTCAAGTTCAATCCGCAAGATTTCATCACTGGTCAGGTTCATGTGGAACTGGCGATCATCGCCGGATTTATTACGCAGTCGGACGTCATAAATGTTGCGAATGGATCCGTCTGATTGCAGCACAAAGGTAGGATTGCGTACCGGGCTGACCGTCATTTCAATATCCGTACGAATGAACAGGGCATAGACCAACCCCAGCCCAATAGCAGCCCACATCGCAGTATAGATCAGTGTGCGTGGGCGCAAAATATGTCGCCAGATTGGAACGGGTCTTGCGCCTTCACGCTCTGCCACTTCGTCCGTCAGGGCGAGGTAGTCGATCAAACCGCGCGGCTTGCCGATCCTTTCCATCACATCATCACAGGCATCAATACACAACGCGCAGGTGATACATTCCATCTGTTGACCGTCCCGAATGTCGATCCCGACGGGGCACACATTCACGCAGGCCATGCAGTCGATACAGTCGCCGACCGTATCCTCATGTTTTTTGCCACGGGGTTCGCCGCGCCAATCGCGGTAAGCCACAGTGATGGTGTCGACATCCATCATCGCAGCTTGAATGCGCGGCCATGGGCACATATAAATACAGACCTGTTCGCGCAAGAAACCACCAAACAAGAATGTCGTCGCAGTCAAAATCGCAATTGTGGTGTAAGCTGCTGGGTGTGCCGTGAAGGTTATCAAATCCACCAATAACGTCGGTGCATCGGCGAAGTAGAACACCCAAGCCCCACCCGTCGCCAAGGCGATACCCAGCCAAACGGTCCATTTTGTCAGCCGCAATTTCCATTTGCGCAAGTTCCACTTGCCTTTCCACAATCGCACACGTGCGTTTCGGTCGCCCTCAATCCAGCGTTCGACTGCGATGAAAAGATCGGTCCAGACCGTTTGTGGGCATGTGTAACCACACCAAACGCGGCCCAAGGCCGAGGTGAACAAGAACAGCCCGAGGCCCGCCATAATCAATAGGCCCGCCACAAAATAGAATTCGTGTGGCCAGATTTCGATCCAGAAGAAATAAAACCGGCGCCCCGCCACGTCGACCAATACGGCCTGATCGGGCAGGTTTGGGCCGCGGTCCCATCTGATCCAGGGCGTGAGATAGTAAATCCCTAGGGTGACAGCCATGATCCACCACTTAAACGTCCGAAAAAATCCGGTCACTTTGCGTGGGAAAATAGGTACTTGAGCCGCATACAATGAGGGTGTTGGATCTGAAGACATGTGTTTGGTATCCTGTTCGCACTTTTACCCTAACGGGTTCGTGTCATGCGCACTTTGATCTGAATCAAGAAGTCCCGAAACGACATGTTTTGCGAACAGGGCCGTTTCGGGACAAGGGTCAACCAGCAATAGGCCAGCGACCTTTTCGGTTATTCGCCGCCTCCTAAGGCGTGGACATATGCAGATACAGCGCGGACATCGGCCTCGGACAGTCGCTGCCCCCACGCAGGCATAACGCCGAAACGTGAGTTCATAATCGTCTCAGTCAATGCTGTGCGATCACCGCCGTAAAGCCAGATCGCATCGGCGATGTTGGGGGCTCCTACCTCGCGATCTCCAAGGCCTGTGTCGCCGTGACACGCGGTACAATTGTCCGCAAATAATTCGGCGCCTGCTAGGGCCAAGGCGCTGTCATGTTCGCCGTTCGACAGCGAGACAACGTATTCGACCGTAGCCGTTATTTCTTCGGTTTCCAAGATTTCGCCAAATGCAGGCATCTCAGAATAGCGGGCATCTTCATCGGTTTCATTGCGCACACCGTGTGCAACAGTATGCGCGATTTCAGCCATTGAACCGCCCCAAAGCCAATCATTGTCCAGCAAGTTCGGGTAGCCGATGGCCCCTGCCGCACCGGATCCGTGACACTGCGAACACCCTGCGCGAAACACCGCGCCGCCGCGTGCAACAGCGTAACGGTTCAAATCCGCGTCTTCGGGCAAAGTGGTCATGTCTGCGGCCAACAATGCTGTCACAAGGGCAGAGTTTTGATCTTCATGTTGCGCGATATCTTTAGCCACTTCGCCGCGTGACGACCAGCCTAAGACCCCAGCGGTTGCCCCTGAAATCATCGGCCACGCAGGATAGGCTATTGAGTAGACAACAGCCCAAAATATGCATAAATATAACGTCCAAAGCCACCAACGCGGCAGTGGATTGTTCAACTCTTCAATCCCATCCCAACTGTGCCCAGTGGTTTCAACACCAGTTTCGGGATCAATCTTTTGATCATCCATCATTTGATCCTTTCGGCGCAGCCGTTGGGGTCGATGCCTCTGTGGCAACGGGGTCATCACGCAGTGGGATCATGCTGGCTTCGTCACGGGCTTTGCTTTGGCTGGGTAGAAACGCCCAGATTGCAGCCCCGATAAAGAAGGCGAACATCGCCAACAGCACCCAGCTGTCAGCAAATTCACGCAAGAGGGAATAGGTGTCCATGTCGTGCCTCCTATCGGCTTGCATCTGGGGTGAATGTTGAAAAGTCGACCATCGTGCCAAGGACCTGCAGGTACGAAATCAGTGCGTCCATTTCCGTGAGTTCAGGTTGACCGTCAAAATTGGACACGGCGGCACCCGGGTAGCGTTCAAGTAATCCGTCCCAATCCCCTTCGGGGTCTGCCTGAACTTGGAAATCCGCATTGGCCAGTTCAATCTGTTCGTCAGAATATGGCACACCCACAAAGCGGTGGGTCGAAAGTAAATCACCGATATATTTGCCGTCAATTACAGTGTCGGACAGAAACGCATATTTTGGCATGATGCTTTCTGGAACAACAGATTGTGGATCAGACATATGATCCACGTGCCAGGCGTCGGAATACCGTCCACCAACACGGGCCACATCAGGACCTGTGCGTTTGGACCCCCATTGGAACGGGTGGTCGTATTTTGATTCCGCTGCCAGTGAATAGTGACCATAGCGTTCGACTTCGTCACGCATGGGCCGGATCATCTGGCTGTGGCAGTTGTAACAACCCTCGCGAATGTAGATATCCCGGCCCGTCAGTTCCAGCGGGGAATAAGGACGCACGCCTTCTACATCCTCAATCGTATTCTCCAACCAGAACAGCGGCGCGATTTCTACAATCCCACCAATGGTCACAACCAACAGGGAAAAGGTTAAAAGCAAAGTGGGGCTTTTTTCCAGAATGGCGTGTTTATCAAGAATGGCCATGATGGGCTCCTTATTCTGCTGGTGTTGCTGTTGGAGGTGTTGCGTTCAAGACGGGCGTGGTGACTGGTTTGGCACCGCGGATGGTCATCCACATGTTCCAAACCATCACCAATGCACCGCTTAGGAACAGAACACCGCCTAATCCGCGCACCACATACATCGGGAACTTGGCACTGACCGTGTCGGCAAATGAATTCACAAGGAACCCTTGGTCGTCGACCTCACGCCACATCAGCCCTTCCATAATCCCGGTCACCCACATGGAGGACGCATACAAAACGATACCAAGCGTCGCGAGCCAGAAGTGCCAGTTGATCGCAGGCATCGAATGCATTTCCTTGCGACCCCAAAGGCGCGGCGTTAGGAAGTAAATGCAGGCGAAGGTGATCATACCGTTCCACCCTAATGCGCCGGAATGGACGTGGCCGATGGTCCAGTCCGTATAGTGCGACAAGGAATTGACCGCGCGGATCGACATCATTGGCCCCTCAAATGTGGACATGCCGTAAAAACCAAGGGACAGTACAAACATCCGCAGAATTGGATCCGTGCGTAATTTATCCCACGCGCCTTGCAACGTCATTAGGCCGTTGATCATGCCACCCCAGCTGGGCATCCACAAAACAATCGAGAACACCATACCAAGGGTGGAGGCCCAGTCCGGCAAAGCGGTATAGTGCAAGTGGTGTGGACCCGCCCAGATGTATAGAAAGATCAGGGACCAAAAGTGGATGATGGACAGTTTATAGCTGTAAACTGGACGGTTCGCCTGCTTGGGCAAGAAGTAGTACATCATGCCAAGAAAGCCAGCAGTCAGGAAGAAGCCAACTGCGTTGTGGCCGTACCACCACTGGGTCATCGCATCTTGAACGCCTGAAAAGACTTGGACAGATTTAGAGCCCCAGATGCTAACGGGCACTGAAAGGTTGTTGACCACGTGCAGCATAGCAACCGTAATGATGAAGCTCAGGTAGAACCAGTTGGCTACATAAATGTGCTTTTCGCGGCGTCTGAATATTGTGCCCATGAATACGACCAAATACGTCAACCAAACGATTGTTAACCAAATGTCGATGTACCATTCAGGTTCGGCGTATTCTTTGGACTGTGTGGCACCCAAAAGATAACCCGTCGCAGCCAACACGATGAACAACTGGTATCCCCAGAAAACGAACCATGCTGCATTGCCGCCCCAAAGACGCACGCCACTGGTGCGCTGCACCACGTAAAACGATGTACAAATTAGTGCATTGCCCCCGAATGCAAAAATCACTGCACTGGTGTGCAGCGGACGCAAACGACCAAAGTTGGTGTAGGGTTGGCCCCAATCAAAGTTCAGTTCAGGAAACGCCAGTTGGAAGGCAATAAACGTTCCAACCAAAAACCCTGTAACGCCCCAAAACGCTGTAGCGATCACGCCTGCGCGGATCACCCCATCGAAATAGATGCCATCATGTTCCATCGCAGGCGCTGTTTCATCGGTGTTTCGCAACACCCAAATAAACATCCCGAACGCGATAAACATGATCAACAGCGCATGTACCTGATAGGCAACGTCACGCGCCCAACTGCTGGCAATCGCCGCAATCAGCGTAATTACCCCTAAAAGGATAAGTTTCACATAGTCCATAAAATGCCCTTACGTTAATCAGAGCACCAATGGACGCCCCTGTTCGCAAGGCTGTGTTTAGGAGGATATGAAATCGGCTTCCTTGATCTGCATCAAGAAACCGTATTTTTAAAAAACAGTTTCGCTTAGGAATTCAGATCGCTGTCCGCATCGTCACCCGTCGTGCAGTGCAGCGAGTACAAGTCTACCACACTAATAGATTTGCGCCCCGAAAGGGTAATAATCCCCTCTTTTTTTAGAGCATTGAATTGGCGCGATACCGTCTCCAATGTCAGGCCCAGATAATTTGCAATCTGATCGCGTGTCATCGGCAGTTCAATACTCACATTATTTTCTGGGATGCCAACCAAACTGCGGCGCGCCAACATCTCAATAAAAGTGGCAATCTTTTCACGCGCAGTTTTGCGCCCCAACAGCACCATCCAGTCACGGGCTGCATCTAATTCGTCCAGCGCAATTTCCATCAGGCGTTGGGCAATGTGGGGCGTTTCAAGTACCAGACGCTCGAACTGTTTACGTTCAAACCGGCAAAGAGTTACAGGTGTGGTCGCCGTCACGTCAAATTCAACCTTGGTGCGACCAGGCCGCCCGATAAAATCAGATGGCAACATAAGGCCTACCATCTGCGTGCGCCCATCTTCCAATGTCTTTGAAAGACTGGCCACCCCCTCAACAATCGAAGCAACATACTCAAGCGGCTCACCACGCCAAAGGATCACTTCGCCAACCTCAAAACTTTTGTAAGATTTCATATTCTCAAGCAGCGTCAGTTCATCCTCGTCACACCGCGAACACACAGCGCGGTGACGAATGGGGCAGTTACTGCACTTAATTGACGCGAAACTGATACTATTCATGAGCTTAATCTAAATCATACACAGCAATAATAATACCAAATTCAGTAAACTAATGGCCATTTTGTCATACAAAAAATGTGGCCAAGATGCTGGCCATTAGCAACCATAAACGGACTATGAAGTGAACCTGCGAAACTCTTGCTCTTTGACAGCAGTTCCCCATGCCTGCCCTTCATTTTCAGAGACAAGTTTGAAGCCATAACTTTCATAGAGGTGGCGTGCGGGCAGCAACCCTGCAAATGTCGTGAGCCACATATGGCCATCGGCGTGTTTGTCTGCATGCAAAACCGCGCGATCCATCAAGGAACGCCCAATTCCAGTACCACGACATCGGTCAGCACTGATGAACCATCGAAGATGCGCACCGCGTTGACCTGAAACTGGATCATTCAAGTCGAGTATAAGAGACGCCGCGAC
The DNA here is from genome assembly GCA_047624005.1 of Ascidiaceihabitans sp. Classification (GTDB taxonomy): domain Bacteria; phylum Pseudomonadota; class Alphaproteobacteria; order Rhodobacterales; family Rhodobacteraceae; genus Ascidiaceihabitans. Next base: position 16,727 of record JBLHPE010000015.1, on the reverse strand, counting down.
GCCCTCAGCATCAGTTGCCAATAAAACCAAATCATTTGATGCAAAACGACTTGCAAACTCCGCAACCTCGTGGGCGACCTTGGCTTCAAAGAACGTCCCAAAACCCCAATTTTTTGCATAGTATTGACCATGCAGCGTCACAATTGTTCCTAAAGCACCCGGCAAAAACGTATTCGTTATTTCCATCTAAAAGGTTCCTTAGGTTAAGCGTGCAAGGGTCAAAACTAGTCTTGTAAGCAAAAATTTACAGCGTCAGTATGGCAAATTATACAAGATTTCGGGTAAATAAATTGGTGGTCCCGACTGGATTTGAACCAGTGACCCCTCGCTTCGGAGGCGAGTACTCTATCCAGCTGAGCTACGGGACCAACATATCGCGGTATAGCTTTGCTGCTGTGGCGCTGCAATTGCTAATTTCTCAAGTTTGGTTTGATCAGGCAAATGCCTTAAGCAAACAAATCGTGTGCAAGTTCAAGCGCATCAATCCAGACGTCGATTTCATCCGTGGTGTTGTACATCGCAAAAGATGCGCGACAGGTTGCAGTCAAGCCAAGGTGATCCATCAAGGGTCCTGTGCAATGCTGCCCAGCCCGTACGGCAACACCTTTCTTGTCCAAAATGGTCGAGATATCATGCGCGTGCGCTGCCCCATCCATCGTAAAGCTGAAAATTGCACCTTTATCTGCTGTGGTGCCTTGGACTTGTATCCAGTTCAGACCCGCTAGCTTTGCAACGGCGTAATCACGCAGGGTATTTTCATGGGCGGCAATCGCATCCATCCCATGATCCATCATATAATCAACCGCCGTACCGAGACCAATCATTTGGACGATACCGGGGGTGCCAGCCTCGAATTTCATCGGCGCATCGTTGTAAACAACACCGTCTTTGGACACTTCGCGGATCATATCACCGCCCCCAAGGAAGGGCTGCATTTCGGCCATACGTTCCGGCTTGACGTAAATTGCGCCAGAACCTGAAGGGCCATAAAGTTTGTGGCCAGTGATCGCATAAAAATCTGCGTCTATATATTGCACATCCACCGGCATGTGCACCGCAGATTGCGATCCATCGACCAATACAGCAACACCTTTAGCATGAGCACCTGCACAAATTGATTTCACATCTACTTTGGTGCCCAGAACATTGGACATATGGGTGATCGCTATCAATTTGGTTTTTGGGCTGATCGCATCAAGAACAGCCTGTGGATCCAAGGCCCCTGTTGCATCAACATCGACCCATTTCAAGACAACACCCATACGTTCGCGCAAGAAGTGCCAGGGCACGATGTTGGCATGATGCTCCATGACACTCAGGATGATTTCATCACCTGATTTTAGGTTCGGCATGGCCCATCCGTAGGCGACCATGTTGATGCCCTCAGTCGTGCCCGAATTGAAAATAATGTCGTTTTCTGAAGCTGCGTTAAGGAACTTTGCAATCTTCCCACGTACCGCTTCGTAATTGTCAGTAGCGAGGTTTGACAGATAGTGCAGGCCACGATGCACATTCGCATACTCATGGGCATAAGACCGCGTGATCGTATCAATGACAACCTGTGGTTTTTGCGCAGATGCGCCGTTATCAAGGTAAACCAATGGCTTACCATTCACTTCGCGTGACAGAATTGGAAAATCTGCACGTATTTTTGCGACATTATACATTCGCGTCAATTCCCATTGTGGCCAGACCTGTGATGGTCAGGATAAAACTTAAACCCAAGATGATGCCCACCATCGCAGACAACAAAACACCCACAGTTTTAAACAGCGATCCAAGGCCCGTGGCTTCGTTCACGAAATGAACCAATATCCAAATACTCAAAATAGCGACGGCAAGGCCGAACAATCCGGCTATTGAAGGCACCGCCAACATCAAAACCAACAAGATAACCTGGGCCAAAACACGCAACCCCTGCAACCAAACCAGCACAGCCAGCATATTATCTAAACTACCAGTCCCACCAATCGCGGTCCCCAACCAATGCAAGACGTGCACGGCTATAACTAGGGCTCCAGACAGAAAAACAAAGGCGAATAGCGGGCTAAAAATGATTGCAGGAATTTGGATCGGCATCTGTGCCAATTGCTCGGGCGTCGGGCCAGTCAGAGCATTAGAGACCCAAACAAGGGTCGCGTTTGCCACGCTTACTAACAATAACAAGGACCATAATGCATCACGCTGTAAACCTGACGAAATAACGAAACGTGCGGCAATGGACGGGTTACGAAGCGACAGCATTGTTAGTGTGCCGAGAGATTGAGGCGTAAAAATCATGAATCTAATCCTTCGGCCGCACGCATACCTGCGATCCAAAACCATAAGATGTTTAGCAGCCAGATCATACCAACCAATTGCAAACCAGGCCCTGGTCCGATGAAGGCGGCAATCAAACCAAAAAGTAACGTGATAGGACTGCATGCTAACAAGGCCCAAAAAAGGCTTAGGCGAATACCGTAACCAGTAATGTTACGCCCCCCCAAAAGGGCAAGGCCGTAAACCAGTGCAGCAAAGACATACAGCAGCAATGGAACCAAGAAGATCCACAAAAAAGCGCTCCAATACATCCGCGCCATCAAGGGCACGTCCGGATTAAAGTGGGCTTCGCGGGACTGGTAGGGCGCTTGCGCGACAAAGATCACAATGCACGCAAACAAAAGAATATTCAGCGCAAAACCTTCGCGCCGTCCCTGCCCCAGCAGCCGCACAACCACACGGCCGGGACCACGATAACTGGCCCGGATATCAGCCGTAACAGACATCAGCTGCTACGCCGTTCCAACCAAGCCGCCATCCGGTCGTTGATTTCGGCGCGCAAGGTTTCGTCTTCGATTTCCTCAACCGCTTCAGTCAAAAACGACAAGGTCAACAAATTGGTAGCAACTGCTTTAGGCACGCCGCGCGATTGTAGATAAAACAATGCGGTTTCGTCAATTGCACCCGTTGTAGACCCATGTGAGCAAATGACGTCATCGGCGTAAATCTCAAGCTCTGGTTTGGCCAGGAACTGGCTATCGCCGTCCAACAGCAATGATTGACTGATCTGGTAGCCGTCAGTTTTTTGCGCACCGGCCTTGACCAAAATTTTGCCTTGAAAAACACCAGTGGCCCCATTGCGCAGTACCTTTTTGAAAACCTGACGGCTTTCACAGTTTACCGCATCATGGGTGATAAACACCGTGTCATCGTGATGAAAGTCCCCATCACCAACACAGGCCCCGCCGACTGTCGCTTTGGCATCGTCGCCCGTTAGTTCAATAATGCACTCGTTGCGCGTCATCACACCGTTTGCTGTAAGTGTGAAGGACTTAAAGATCGATTCAGCGCCAAGTCGTGCGAAGACATGTGTAGCGGCGCGACGTTCGTGATCACGACCTTGGGCACGGATGTGGTGGAATTGCGCCCCATCGCCAACGTCCACTTCCATCACCTTGTTGAAACGCGCAGCCGCAGGGCCGGTTTCCAAAATGGTTAGGTTTGCACCAGAATCTAGCTTTAAAACATGGTGTAAGATCGCATCAGAAGTCTCTGACTTATGAAGATAAATCAGGTTTATTGGCTTGTTTACATCCCCTGTTACGTGGATCAAAACGCCATCTGCTGCAAAAGCTGTATTTAACGCTGCCAATGGGCGCAAAACTGGTTTCTGGCCGTTTGCTTCCAACACACCATAAACATCACGCGCCCAATGGATATCCGCATCAGCAGTCGCAAGACGTTCTATGTTGACACCTTCGAGGCTTAGATCGTCCGACGCTTCTGCATCAAACACACCGTCCACAAATACAATCTTTAGACGGTCAACTGTATCAAACAACGGCCCTTCGTCATTCTGGAACACTGCAGCTGGAATGGGCACCGCTTGGGTCAATGTGTCGGGACGGGTGTATTTCCAATATTCATCACGTCGGCTTGGCAAACCCGAAGCTTGGACACGCGACAGTGCATCCTTACGGGCCGCATCTGACCAGCCGCCAGTTGGCAAGGTTAAGCCCGCCAGCCGCTCGTCTGTGACGTTTGAAGTTTCAGCAACAGCGCTCATTACGCCACCTCTGCCAAGATATCAGCATAACCGTTCGTTTCGACTTCGAGTGCCAATTCTGGACCGCCAGTTTTGATGATACGACCATCAGCCATGATATGTACATAATCAGGCTTAATATGATCAAGAAGACGCTGATAGTGCGTGATGACAAGGAAACCGCGCCCTTCGTCGCGCAGCGCATTCACGCCTTCTGCAACCAATTTCATTGCGTCAACGTCCAGGCCAGAATCCGTTTCGTCTAAGATGCACATCTTTGGCTCAAGCATCGCCATTTGCAGGATCTCGTTACGCTTCTTTTCGCCACCAGAAAAGCCAACGTTGACGGGACGTTTCAGCATGTCAGCATCGATCTTCAACGTCTTTGCTTTGGCCCGAACAACCTTAAGGAATTCTGCGGCCGACATTTCTTCTTCGCCACGTGCTTTACGTTGTGCATTCACAGCAGTGCGTAGGAACGTCATGTTGCCAACACCTGGAATTTCCACAGGGTATTGGAAGGCCAAAAACAGACCAGCAGCAGCACGTTCTTCCGGCTCGATATCCAGTAGATCAACGTCACCCAAATGGGCTTCGCCTTCAGTGACCTCGTATCCACCCTTGCCGGACAGCACATAAGACAGCGTTGACTTGCCAGACCCGTTTGGCCCCATGATCGCGTGGACTTTGCCCGCTTCGACCTCAAGGTTCACACCTTTTAGGATTTGCTTGTCTTCATCTTCAAGTTTGACGTGTAGATTATTGATCTTTAGCATTTTTTCTTCCCTAGCCAACCGCGTGAGCGGCGCAATTCATATTCAGCCCAATACCGATAACGGTGTTTGCAGCGATTATTTTTCATCTCTTTTGAATATGATCATAGCGACACGAACTGCAGCATAAATCATAGTAAAGGCAAGCGTTTGGAACCCTGTGTCTTTAAAGCCGGCCAACGATAGCCCTCCGGTATTGAAGACAGTCATAACGACCCAAAAGAGCAGCGCCGAAATTACAATATTCCATATCACAGTACGCATCATTTTAACCAACTGACCCTTCCAAAGAAATCGCCACAAGAGCCTGCGCTTCCATTGCGAACTCCATTGGCAATGCCTGAAGGACATCCTTACAGAACCCGTTTACGACAAGCGCAACAGCCTCTTCCTCGTCCATCCCGCGTGATCGGCAATAGAACAACTGATCATCATCAACTTTCGAGGTTGTTGCCTCGTGCTCGACTCGCGCCGTATTATTCTTCACCTCAATATAAGGCACCGTGTGCGCCCCACATTGATCACCAATCAGCAAGCTATCGCACTGTGTATAGTTACGCGCATTCTTGGCCTTGGGGTGCATCGAGACCAGACCACGATAGGTATTCTGTGCTTTACCAGCAGAAATCCCTTTCGACACAATCCGCGATTTGGTGTTCTTGCCCAAATGCACCATCTTGGTGCCAGTGTCGGCCTGCTGCATGTTGTTGGCGATGGCGATGGAATAGAACTCACCTTGGCTGTCATCGCCGCGCAAAATGCAGGATGGATACTTCCACGTTACGGCTGATCCAGTTTCAACTTGGGTCCACATCACTTTGGAACGATCACCACGACAATCCGCGCGTTTCGTTACGAAGTTATAGATGCCACCTTTGCCGTTTTCATCACCCGGATACCAATTCTGAACGGTTGAGTATTTAATCTCAGCGTCATCCAGAAGAACAAGCTCAACAACAGCCGCGTGAAGTTGCGCGATGTCGCGTTGCGGTGCGGTGCAACCTTCAAGATAGGAGACATATGAGCCCTTGTCGGCGATGATCAAGGTGCGCTCAAACTGGCCAGTGTTTTCAGCATTGATGCGAAAATACGTCGACAGTTCCATCGGGCAACGTGTGTTTGGCGGGATGTAAACGAACGATCCATCCGAAAATACAGCCGAGTTCAGCGTGGCGTAATAGTTGTCTGAAACAGGAACTACAGTGCCAAGATACTTCTTGACCAGATCAGGGTACTCTTTGATCGCTTCCGAGATAGAACAGAAGATCACGCCAGCTTTTAGCAATTCATCCTTGAACGTCGTGCCAACAGAGACCGAGTCAAACACCGCATCCACTGCAACCTTGCGTTCCCCTTCAGGGGCTTCCACGCCAGCAAGCAAAGCTTGCTCTTTCAAAGGGATACCTAGCTTTTTGTAAGTTTCCAACAGTTTTGGATCAACTTCATCCAAGGACTTCGGTTTGACTTCCATGCTCTTTGGACGGGCATAATAGTACTGGTCCTGAAAATCGATCGTGGGGTAGTCGACCATCGCCCAATCTGGCTCAACCAACTTTAACCAACGGTCGTAAGCGGCCAGACGCCATTCGAGCATCCACTCAGGTTCTTCGTTCTTTTCGGAAATCAAGCGCACTATGTCTGTGGACAGACCTTTGGGCGCGTATTCCATTTCGATGTCGGTCGCCCAACCATGTTTATAGGCACCACCAACTTCACGCACCGCGTCAACGGTATCTTGATCGACGCCATCTTTGACCATATTGTCCATGCTCAGACTTCCTCTCGTTGGCTCACGACATTACGCCGTGCGTGCCTCATGTTTCTTAAGCTTTTGCGCCCACACATCGGCAAAACGCAAAACTTCATCCTCAGTGTTTGACAGGCCAAGCGACACGCGGATCGCACAAGCAGCCAAATCATCATCATATCCCATCGCCGTCAAAACACGGCTGGCGCGGACCTTACCTGACGAACATGCAGAGCCTGCTGAAACAGCAAATCCTGCGAGGTCCATCTGCATCACTTGCGTCTCGCCCTTCCATCCTGGTGTTAGGATACAAGAAGTGTTCGGCAAGCGTTGCGCGCCTTTCCCGACAAAAATAGTCTTCTTTGAAGCAGACTCAAGGGTCTTTTCTAGAATTATTCTAAGTTCTGCAACCCGTTCCCATGAACCATTGGCCACATCTTGCCCCGCTGCCTCCGCTGCAGCCCCAAATCCAGCAATACCAATTACGTTTTCAGTGCCGGAACGACGGCCCATTTCCTGACCACCCCCACGCAAAATGGCCTGCGGGTCGTCCGCCGTGAAATTGATCAATGCACCGACCCCTTTGGGGCCACCAAGTTTATGGCCAGACAGGATCATATAGGACGGCTTGTGCCCATCACGGTAAACCACAGGCATCTTGCCCGCTATTTGTGTGATGTCGCAGACAACCGCGCCCGAGCGATCCAAGTCAGCGTTCGCAAGCACAACCCCCATCGAAGGCAAAATACCTGTCTCAGAGTTGGCCGCGGAAATGGCTTGGAGTGCTGTTCCTTTCGTCCCCTCATCCCACGCCAAAAAACAATCATGTTCGGTCGGCAAAGCCACAAACTGACCACCATGCCGGCCCTTCTGGGCAACAGCCAATGCCGCCGCTTCAGTCGCAGATCCAGTAAAGACAACTTGCGTTGGCAAACAACCAACCAAACCAGCCACCTGAACCCGTGCACGTTCTACCAACATCTTGGCAGCACGGCCCTCGGAATGGACAGAAGACGGATTGCCGACCAAATCCATCGCGGACATCATCGCCGCACGAGCCTCATCCCGCAAAGGCGTGGTCGCATTATGATCCAGGTAAACGCGTATCAAGTTAAATCCATCTTCACTTTTCTGAAAAAACTTCGAGGGAGACCGAAGGACAGGGGCTGGCCCCCAAACGACATACTAATCGTCCACAACATTGAACAAGTTTGGAACCGCAGGACAGGGTGCCAACTCATTTGAAATCACGTCTGACAAGCGGGTTTGATGCAAATAAACATAAACATTCGCACTTAGGCCCTCCCACAAGCGATTGGTCAGTGATTGGGCCTTAGACCCCGAAGCCCCACCAGAGGCACCTGCCCCCTTGTGCATCGCGTCCACAGACTCGTCTACGGCGGATAAAATATCCACCACCCGAATTTCAATAGCCGCACGGGCAAGACGATATCCACCACCCGGACCACGTACAGAAGCAACTAAATTGGCACGGCGCAGTTTTACAAACAATTGCTCAAGATAGGGCAACGAAATGTCCTGACGTTCGGCGATGTCGCCGAGGTTAACCAGTTTTCCGTCCGGTTGAAGCGCAATATCTGCCAAAGCAACCATCGCATAACGCCCTTTCGTTGACAGCTTCATCGCAAAATCCTTTGCTATACCCAGATTTGATTGACGTTTCACGCACAACGCCATACATCGCTACAGACGCGCAAATCCTGCGCGAATACCAATTTAGAAACGTTCTAAGGTAGCCGACCAATTTCGTCAAGAATTGAACTGGCTCGACAAAGAACTCAAAACGCAAGGACGCTCATGCCCGAGGTCATTTTTCCTGGACCCGAAGGCCGCCTTGAAGGCCGCTATCACCCACAAAAAGAACGCGATGCACCGATAGCAATCGTGTTGCACCCACACCCGCAGTTTGGCGGCACTATGAACCATAAGGTTGTGCACTCGTTGCATTATGCCTTCTACAACATGGGGTTCACCGTATTGCGGTTTAACTTCCGTGGTGTTGGCCGTTCGCAGGGTGAATACGACCAAGGCATCGGCGAATTGTCAGATGCGGCGTCTGCCCTCGATTACCTACAATCGATGAACAACAACTCAAAACATTGCTGGGTTGCGGGTTTCTCGTTTGGCGCTTGGATCGGCATGCAATTGCTGATGCGTCGCCCTGAAATCACTGGTTTCATATCGGTTGCACCTCCTGCAAACATGTATGACTTTTCGTTCCTTGCACCCTGTCCGGCTTCTGGTCTTATGATCAATGGTACGGCTGACCGTGTTGCACCACCAGCAGACACACATACGCTTGTCGGCAAATTGCACGAACAAAAAGGCATCACCATAACGCATACCGAAGTCGAAGGTGCCGGTCACTTCTTTGAAGAGCCTCACCTTGATACGATGATCGATCACACCACGACTTACGTGAAACGTCGCCTTACAGAAAACACACGTTAATGGCTGATCCTGCCGTCGTTGATATGGCCAATAAACTGGCTGTCGAATGCCTCGCCGTTCAAAAAGAGATCGGCGAGGATCGGTTGTTTATGAAGGTCGGTGAAGTTCTGGGTGCGTCTAGCCAAACTTTGGAAGAAGCATTCTTAACAGCCATCCGTACGCGGATGGCTGAAATTCAAGGTCGCGACTTCTTGGTGAAGCAACTTAAGGCGCATCGCGCTGGCAAAACTGAGTGAACCAATGACAGCCCGCCTTGATCAACAAGTCGCTTTCTTAAACGAAGCGGACAAGCTGAAGTCGGTCACCCGCGCTACCACTTTGGCGGACGGATCGCGCCCCGAAAATAGCGCAGAACATTCGTGGCATTTGACACTATACGCTTTGGTCTTGTCGGATCAGGCTAAGTCTGGCGTAGATATCACCCGTGTTATCAAAATGCTTATCCTGCATGATTTGGTCGAAATCGATGCAGGCGATAATCCCATATTTGATGATGTCGATGTGGCTGCGATGGAAGCTGCCGAAAAGATAGCTGCAGACCGTATATTCGGAATGCTTCCTAGTGGCATACGTGACGACCTTCGCGCAGTTTGGGAGGAATTTGAAGCCGCTGAAACCGATGATGCGCAGTTTGCCAAATCATTGGATCGCTTCCAGCCCCCGATGTTAAATATCGCGTCAGGTGGTGGGAGCTGGATCGACTATAATGTATCAGAAAAAATGATCGCAGATCGTGTTGGATCTAAAATCAATATTGGTGCGCCAGCGTTATGGGACTATGCCCGCTCAAAGATAGCGGTTTTTTTCAAATCCACCACTTAGGCAACAAATAAGACGTTGAAGTCGCCCTTAGGCCGCTGCGATCAGCGGTGCAATGTCGTGCCGTGTAAAACAGCCATCTACGATTTCGCAAATACTGCCTGCTGGTAATTCGACCCAACCTTCTTCTTTTTGGGCGAGTGGTTCGGAAACTACCATGTATCCACTGCGCACGGCACACCACCTATAATAGAGCGAAGGCGCAAACGCATCCGATGCATACCGCATAGCGAAAAGCCTTTTTCCATCTGAAAAAGCCGCCGAAAACCGCATGTGCGGTGTTGTACCAAGCCGGCGTGACATTTGTTCCATCTCGAACACAGCGCGCGTCATTGCCCCAACCGGATCATCATCCAATCCATATCCAAGCGCTTTTAGAAATATGACTTCACTGTCTGTGGCCCCTTTGCGTTGGTTATACAAAGCGTCTGGAATTTCCATATCTGCGAATTTGCGGAATTTCTCAAAGCCGCCGACCTGTCCGTTGTGCATAAAGCTCCATTTGCCCACAACAAACGGATGACAATTATTACGGCTGATCGCCGTTCCGGTTGTGGCCCGCACATGGGCCAAAAACAATGGTGCGCGGATTTGTGACGCGATGCTGGGCAGATTTGAATCCGACCATGCAGGGTTCACATCACGAAACAATCCCGGCGTATCCCGATGAGCATACCAGGCAACACCAAATCCATCACCGTTTATCGCCGTCTTACATTCGGCTGCAAATTGGCTTTGTACAATCAATGAGTTTTGTGGTTCTGAAATAACATCTTGTAAGAAGACGGGTTTTCCATTGCATGCGGCCCAGCGGCACATCAGCCGTCTCTGTTTGAAATTTTTGAATGCATCCGCACTATCATATTCCCAGCCGTTTTTTCGAACAAACAAGGGATCAGCGCATGGATGAACGCAGCTAATCCAGCCCCCAACAGACGCAGTGCGAAGCCACCTGCAAACAGCATATGCTCAAAATAACTCTCGTTTACGCTGCGTGGGTGATCCAAAAACAAACGGCCAAACATATCTTAGCTTCCTTATATCTATTGCGCTAAATATCTCTGATTGTGATGAACGTTTGGTCCCAATATTTCTGTCATATCTCTGTTGATTTGGGAAATAATCCCAACTATTGTTGAAAAATGGGAACACTGGACGACTTTGACCGCAAAATATTAAATGCCCTCCAAAAAAATGTGTCCACTTCGCTGGATCAATTAGGAGAGGCCATTGGCTTGTCACGCAACGCCTGCTGGCGCCGTGTTAAGATTATGGAGGCCGCGGGTGTGATCACCAAACGTGTGGCCCTCGTGAATCCGGAAAAAGTGGGTCTAGGCCTGATGGTTTTTATGCAAGTGCGCACCAACAGCCATGATCCCAAATGGCAAAAAGCATTTTCCAACGCCACCAATGCGATCTCTGGTATCTTAAGTGTTTATAGGATGACAGGTGACCTTGATTACCTCATTCGCGCGCGTGTCAGCGACATGGCTGATTATGACCGTCTTTACCAACAGCTGATCACCCGCTTGCCCATTGCAGATATTGCCGCCAGTTTCGTGATGGAAGAGATTAAGGACAGCACTTCGTTAACGCTTTGATCTGGACCTTACGACCTCGCCGCTTCACAGTTCGCGCGAACGCTAAGAAAGGCGGACAATGCACTACCTCTTATTGATGATCGCCGTGGCTATGGAAACCGTCGGCACCACAGCCCTTCAGGCAAGCAATCAATTTACCCGCCTTTGGCCAACATTACTTGCTATTGTTGCCTACGCTGGCTCGTTTTACTTCCTTGGGTTAACACTTAAATTTATGCCTGTAGGTATAGTTTATGCCCTTTGGTCTGGCCTTGGCATTGTCTTGATCACAATCATTGGGTTTATCGTTTTTGGCCAACGCCTCGATGCTGCTGCCGTTGCTGGATTGACCATGATCATCGCTGGGATCATTGTGATCCAAGTGTTCTCAAACACCACCAGCCACTAGTGTCGCGCATTTCCCCCTAGCTTTCTGCGTTGCGGCGCGGTATTGGCGCCCAAACGCACAAGAGGCTAGACACATGGACATTCGCAATATCGCGATTATCGCACACGTTGACCACGGCAAAACCACGCTGGTGGACGAACTTTTAAAACAATCCGGCACATACCGTGAAAACCAAGCGACGACAGAGCGCGCTATGGACAGCAACGATCTGGAACGCGAGCGCGGCATTACTATTTTTGCCAAGCCGACCTCGGTCGAGTGGAAAGGCACACGTATCAACATCGTTGACACGCCAGGCCACGCTGACTTTGGCGGCGAAGTTGAACGTATTTTGTCCATGGTTGACGGTGTTGTGCTGTTGGTTGACGCGGCTGAAGGCCCGATGCCACAGACTAAATTTGTGACTTCAAAAGCGCTGAAATTGGGCCTACGTCCAATTGTTGTTGTGAACAAAGTTGACAAATCTGACGCAGAGCCTGATCGCGCCCTAAACGAATGTTTCGATCTGTTCGCCAACTTAGACGCCACAGACGACCAGCTGGATTTCCCGACGATGTACGCCTCTGGCCGTAACGGTTGGGCCGACATGGAGTTGGACGGCAAACGTGACGGTCTGGATGCATTGTTCGACTTGGTCCTTGAGCACGTGCCTGCCCCTGCCCAAATCACAGAAACAGATAAGCCATTTACGATGCTAGCTACGACACTTGGCGGCGACCCATTCTTGGGCCGTTTGCTGACTGGTCGTGTTGAATCTGGTACGTTGAAAGCGGGTCAAACGATCAAAGCAATGTCAGTTGATGGCACCTTGATCGAAAACTTCCGTTGCACCAAAATCTTGGGCTTCCGTGGTCTTGAGCAAACGGCGATCGAACTGGCCGAACCTGGCGATATCGTTTCCATTGCCGGTATGACCAAAGCGACCGTTGCGGACACATTGGCTGATGTATCCGTTACTGAAGCGATCGAGGCACAGCCTATCGATCCGCCAACCATTACAGTGACCTTTGGTATCAACGATTCCCCACTTGCGGGTCGTGACGGCAAAAAAGTTCAGTCTCGGGTTATCCGTGACCGCCTGATGAAAGAAGCCGAATCCAACGTAGCTGTGAAAATCAGCGACACCCCAAGTGGTGACGCGTTTGAAGTTGCCGGTCGCGGCGAATTGCAGATGGGTGTTTTGATTGAAAACATGCGTCGCGAAGGTTTCGAACTTTCCATCTCGCGCCCACAGGTTCTGTTCCAAGAAATCGATGGCGTTCGCATGGAGCCAATCGAAGAAGCAACAATCGACGTTGATGACGAATATTCCGGCGCTGTGATCGAAAAGATCACTGGTGTGCGCAAAGGTGAATTGGTCGAGATGAAGCCAGCTGGTGTCGGCAAAACCCGCATCGTGGCCCACGTCCCATCACGTGGCCTTATCGGTTATCACGGTGAATTCCTGACCGACACACGCGGCACAGGCGTTATGAACCGCGTGTTCCACGAATGGGCACCGCACAAAGGTGCGATCCCTGGTCGTCGCCAAGGCGTTCTTATTTCAATGGAAAACGGCACAGCAGTGGCGTTTGCATTATGGAACTTGGAAGATCGCGGTCGCATGATGATTGGCCCACAAACCGAAGTTTATACCGGTATGATCATTGGCCAACACAGCCGTGAAAACGACCTCGAAGTGAACCCCCTTAAAGGTAAAAAACTAACCAACGTTCGTGCCTCTGGTACGGATGAAGCGGTTAAGTTGACCACGCCGATCACGCTGTCTTTGGAAGAAGCAATTGCTTACATCGACAATGATGAGTTGGTTGAGGTGACGCCAAATAACATTCGTATGCGCAAGCGTTACTTGGATCCAAACGAGCGTAAACGTATGGCAAAAGCTGGCTAACTAAATTTGGGGTTGGGGGCTTTGCCCCCGCCACCTCTGGCGTCTCCCCCAGAATATTTAGAGCCAAAAGAAATTAGGGCGTTCCGATATGGAGCGCCCTTTATTTTTTGTTATTCAGTTGTTTCGACGATCATCAGTTCGCGTTCCGATGCGCCGCGCGCATGTTCTAACGCGGCTTGGTATGCTTTCGAGTGATAACATTTCTCAGCCGTCTCAACGTCTGGAAAACGCGCTACAACATTGCGGGCGCGTTCCTTGCCCTCAAGCTGCACAAAACGTCCACCACGTGCGATGAATTCGCCGCCATGTTCAGCAATGGCGACAGTCGCGCCTGCTGCGTATTTTTTATACGCCTCTTCGTCTGTTACTGTAACGTGTGCGATCCATAGTGCGCCCATAATCTTATCCTTTGATGACGGCCTTCGCCGCGTTGATTGCTGCGTCTGCGTTTGTTGCGTCCTTTGCCCCACCTTGGGCCATGTCAGCACGCCCACCGCCGCCTTTGCCACCCAGTTCTGCAACTGCGGCTTTGACCAGATCGACTGCACTTACGCTGTCAGTTTTATCTGCTGTTACCCCCGCAGCCACAGCAACTTTCCCATCCGCTTCGGCGATCAGTAATACAGCACCCGAACCGATGCGTGATTTGTGTTCATCGATAAGCGCTGGCAAGTCTTTGCCCGTTACACCGCTAAGCGACTGCGCCAGAAAAGCTATACCGTTTATGTCTTCGGGTTCAGCTGGTGATGCTGCTCCTCCAGACATCGCAAGTTCGCGGCGAAGCTGCGCAACCTCGTTCGCAAGGGATTTGCGTTCATCTAACAAGGCCCGCACGCGTTCAGGTACGTCTGCAGGTGCCGTTTTAAGTTCACCTGCTGTATCGCTAAGCCGCTGGTCCTGCACGCGTAGAAAATCTAGCGCCTCCGCCCCTGTCAGCGCTTCGATCCGGCGGACACCAGAGCTTGAAGCACTGTCGCTTACCAACGCGAATGCCCCGATATCGCCGGTCTGACGCACATGCGTGCCGCCACATAATTCCAACGAATAGGTTTGGCCATCGGCACCTTTGCCAGAACCCAGTTGGGTACCCATCGAAATTACGCGCACTTCGTCACCATACTTTTCACCAAACAGCGCCTGTGCACCTAAGGCGCGTGCATCATCTGGCGTCATGATCCGTGTTTCCACCGCCGTGTTTTGACGGATGTAGGTGTTAACCTCTGTTTCAATTTTGCGTTGCTCTTCAACGCTAAGCGATTTGGAGTGGCTGAAATCAAACCGCAAGCGATCGGCTGCGTTTAATGATCCACGTTGCGCGACATGTTCGCCCAAAGCACCACGCAGCGCCTCATGAAGTAAGTGCGTGACGGAGTGATTGGCGCGGATTGCGGTACGACGTGTATGATCCACTTCAAGAACAGCCGCCTGCCCTTTGGAAATGCTGCCTTTTTCTATTTCGGCTATATGAATAAACACGCCAGCTGATTTGCGCGTGTCAGTGACCCTCGCGCTGCCTGTATCCGTGCGAATGAAACCAGTGTCGCCAACCTGACCACCACTTTCTGCGTAAAAAGGTGTTTGGTTCAGCGCGATTTGGATTTTTGTGCCGGCATCAGCGGAAAGAACCAAGGCACCGTTATCGACCAAACCTACGATCTGGCCTTCGGCGGTCTCTGTATCATAGCCAAGGAAGTCAGTCGTGCCAGCTTCGTCCACAACATCAAACCAAACTGTTGCGTCTGCTGCCTCGCCTGAACCAGACCACGCCGCGCGGGCTTTGGCTTTTTGCTCCGTCATAGCCGCATCAAATCCAACGGTGTCTACACCACGTCCTTTTTCGCGCATCGCATCTTGAGTTAAGTCAAGTGGGAAGCCAAACGTGTCATACAGCTTGAAGGCTGACGCGCCTGAAAGGTCTGCACCTTCGTCAAGGTTTGAAACTTCGTCATCAAGTAGCTTTAGCCCACGATCCAAGGTCTGTTTGAAACGTGTTTCTTCTTGATGCAGGGTTTCGGTGATCAAAGCCTGCGCCTGGCCAAGTTCTGGATAAGCTGCCCCCATCTGTTGGACCAAAGCTGGCACAAGTTGATGCATCATCGGGTCTTTAACGCCAAGCAAATGCGCGTGACGCATGGCGCGGCGCATTATGCGGCGCAGAACGTACCCACGCCCCTCGTTGGACGGCAAAACACCGTCGGCCATTAGGAACGAGGTTGAGCGCAAGTGGTCCGCAATCACACGGTGATGCGTATTGCCTGGCCCATCAGGATCAGAATTTGACGCGTCAGCGCTGGCCTCGATTAGGCTGCGCATCAGGTCAGTGTCATAGTTATCGTGCTTACCTTGGAGCAGCGCGCCAATCCGTTCCAGTCCCATACCAGTATCGATAGATTGCATATCGAGAGGTGTCATTGTGCCGTCTTCGAACTGCTGGTTCTGCATGAACACAAGGTTCCAAATTTCGATAAACCGGTCGCCGTCTTCTTCAGGGGAACCAGGAGGACCACCCGGGATATGATCGCCATGATCAAAGAAAATCTCAGTACACGGACCACATGGTCCAGTTGGTCCCATTCGCCAGAAATTATCGTCCGTTGGGATGCGAATGATGCGATCATCGGAAAGGCCAGCAACCTTTTTCCACATGTTGGCAGCCTCATCGTCCGTGTGATAAACGGTGACAAGGAGACGATCTTTCGGGATGTCGAATTCTTTGGTCAGTAATTCCCATGCGAACGGGATAGCGTCGGCCTTAAAATAGTTACCAAAGCTGAAATTCCCAAGCATTTCAAAGAACGTATGATGGCGTGCCGTGTAACCCACATTATCTAAATCGTTGTGTTTACCACCTGCTCGCACACATTTTTGGGCCGAAGTCGCGCGGTCATAATCGCGGGTCTCGAGCCCAGTGAATAGATTTTTGAATTGTACCATACCAGAGTTGACGAACATCAACGTGGGATCGTTGCGCGGCACCAATGGGCTAGAAGGCACAATCTGGTGCCCATTTTT
>JBLHPE010000014.1:0-43918 GCA_047624005.1 Ascidiaceihabitans sp. | reverse complement strand
TCCTAGCACAAATAACCACTGAGCAAAGAGCAAGGTGCGGGCCAGACATGAAAGATTTAGCAGAAGCGAACGTTGGCAAGTTTGTTGATCCGGCCTTAACAGCAAAGGGCGAAGATCGGGCCACGGTCGCCTTAACGAACCCTGAAACATTGTGGTTCAACACGGGCACGCTGTGTAATATTGAATGTGTGAACTGCTATATCGCCTCTAGCCCCACGAACGATAGCCTTGTCTATATTACAACGGCTGAGGTGCAGGACTATCTGGACCAAATCGTTGACCGGAATTGGCCAATCAAAGAGATCGCGTTTACGGGCGGCGAACCGTTTATGAATCCGCAGATGATCGACATCACTAGAGCATCATTAGAAGCTGGCTATGATGTGTTGATCCTGACTAACGCGATGCGCCCGATGATGCGTAAGCCCGTACAAAATGGATTGTTGGAACTAAACGCCGCCTTCCCTGGCAAGCTAACGCTACGCATTTCTGTCGATCATTACGATCCCGCTTTGCATGACGCTGAACGCGGCGTCGGCGCGTTTGATAAGACCGTTGTTGGTATGAATTGGTTGCGTGACAATGGCCTGCGGATGGCTGTGGCAGGGCGCAGCATCTTTGGCCATTCAGAAGCAGATAGTCGCTCAGGATATGGTGTGTTTTATGCTGAACATGGGTTTGATATTGATTCAAGCGATCCAAGCATGACAGTTCTGTTCCCCGAAATGGACGAAACAGTTGAAGTCCCTGAAATAACAACAGCCTGTTGGGGTATCTTAGACAAATCACCCGATGCCGTTATGTGTTCGTCCTCTCGAATGGTTGTGAAACGCAAAGGTGCTGAAAAGCCTGCTGTTCTGGCCTGTACGTTGTTGCCGTATGACCCAGAATTTGAATTGGGCAATTCGCTTGCGAAAGCTGAAAGAGATGTTGCGTTAAACCATCCCCATTGCGCTAAATTCTGTGTCTTAGGTGGTGCATCCTGCTCGGCCTAGTCTAGCCTGACTAAAAACCTGCTACGCGCCGAATACCCGCCTCAATCGGTATTGTTGTTGTCATGATCTGTGGGACATTCAGCAATAAGCCATATCTAGAAACTTGCTGATTGGCCGATCCGTCACTGGCCGTAGACAAGACCACGCCAAAGGCCACGAACAAGTCAGTCCAGACGGCTAAAATCTCTTTCATAGCTCACCTGCCTTCATCCAAACACAAGTACAATGAGCGTCGTTTTACACAATGGCGATTAAGGTTAAGTTACGACGATTAAGGTTAGGCCACGGAGCCATAAAACATCTATGCAGGCAGCCCCATGAGGCACAGTGAGCCACCTTTGGATCGCTCAATTCCAGCTATTGGCATTGCACAGCATGTGCTGTTTCTGATATGAATAGGCGCAACATATAGAACCCTAAAACAGAACGGGCCGCCACGTGAACGACACGCCACAACCTCCTGAAAATGATGATGAAAACCTCCCTACTCGCCCCGTGTATGACGGTCCATCTATTTCAATCGAGCAAGAAATGCGCACGTCCTATTTGGACTACGCCATGTCTGTCATCGTCAGTCGCGCCATTCCAGACCTGCGTGACGGTCTAAAACCTGTTCACCGCCGCATTCTTTATGCGATGTACGAGACCAATAACACACACGACAAATCATACCGTAAGTCTGCCCGCGCAGTCGGCGAAGTGATGGGTAAATATCACCCGCATGGTGACTCTGCGATCTACGATGCCTTGGTCCGTATGGCACAAGATTTCTCGATGTCTTTGCCCTTACTCGATGGTCAAGGTAACTTTGGTTCCATGGATGGCGATAACGCTGCCGCGATGCGCTACACCGAAGTTCGCATGGACAAACCTGCAGCCTTTCTGCTTGCAGACATCGACAAAGATACTGTTGATTTTCAAGACAACTACGACGGTAAAGACCGTGAACCAACGGTTCTACCTGCCCGCTTTCCCAACATGCTGGTCAACGGCGCTGGCGGTATTGCGGTCGGTATGGCGACCAACATTCCACCACATAACTTAGGTGAAGTGATTGATGCCACTTTGGCATTGATCGATGAGCCTGATTTGTCTACTGAACAGTTGATTGAATACGTGCCCGGCCCCGACTTTCCAACGGGCGGGATTATGTTGGGCCGCACTGGCGCACGCAAAGCATATCTTGAGGGGCGTGGCAGCGTTATAGTTCGTGCCAAAACACGCGTCGAAGAGATTAGGAAAGACCGCTATGCCATTATTCTTGATGAAATTCCTTATCAGGTAAACAAAGCGACAATGATCGAACGGATCGCAGAAGCGGCGCGTGACAAAAAGATCGAAGGCATCGCCCACGTTCAAGACGAATCTGATCGCAACGGTGTACGTGTCGTTGTTGAACTGAAACGCGATGCAACAGCCGAAGTTGTGATGAACCAGCTGTTTCGCTTTACGCCGATGCAGACCTATTTTAGCTGTAACATGCTGGCCCTGAATGGTGGCCGCCCTGAACAGTTGACGCTGCGCCGATTCCTAACTTCCTTCATCGATTTCCGCGAAGACGTCGTGGCTCGTCGTACAGCCTTTAACCTACGCAAAGCGCGCGAACGTAGTCACGTGTTGTGTGGTTTGGCTGTCGCAGTCACCAATATCGACGAAATCGTCGCCGCGATCCGATCTTCTGCTGACGCCTCCGAAGCGCGTGAAAAGCTGATGACCCGCCGCTGGCCTGCCGCTGACATTCTCCCCTACATCGCATTGATCGACGATCCGACCCATACAGCAAACGACGATGGAACTTACAATCTGTCCGAAGTCCAAGCGCGCGCTATTCTTGAGCTACGTCTGCAACGTTTGACCCAGATTGGTGTTAAAGAAGTCACCGACGAGCTGGAAGAACTGGCTGGCAAAATCAAGGAATACCTTGAGATTCTTGGCAGCCGTGACCGGATCATGGGCATCATTTCGGATGAATTGATCGAAATTCGCGATCAGTTCGCTGTTCCACGCCGCACCCAGATTGTTGACTGGTCGGGCGACATGGAAGACGAAGACCTGATCGAAAAAGAAGACATGGTCGTAACTGTGACTTCTGGCGGCTACATCAAACGTACGCCACTGATCGATTTCCGCGCCCAAAAGCGTGGTGGCAAAGGTGTCGCTGGGATGCAGACTAAAGAAGAGGACGTGATTACTACCCTCTTTGTGGCCAACACCCACACGCAACTGTTGTTCTTTACGACAGACGGCATGGCGTACAAACTTAAAACATGGCGCTTGCCCCAAGGTGGCCGCACGTCCAAAGGTAAAGCCATCGTCAACATCCTGCCGATCCCTGTTGGCGTCTCAATCGCAGCTATTATGCCTGTTGATCGGGACGAGGCAGAATGGGGTGATCTGCAAGTGGTCTTTGCCACATCGGCAGGCACAGTGCGTCGCAACAAGCTGTCAGATTTCACAAATGTGAAGTCGAATGGCAAAATTGCGATGAAATTTGAGGATGATCACGCAGAAACAACCATGATCAACGCGCGTATCGCGTCCCATGATGATGATGTGATGCTGATCACCAACTCTGGTCGCGCCATTCGCTTCCCAGCCACTGATGTGCGCGTATTTAACAGTCGCGCGTCTGTTGGTGTCCGTGGGATCAGGTTGAACGGCGACGATACAGTCGTTTCGATGTCGATCATACGCCACTTTGACGCGACGTCCGAGGAACGGACGGCCTACCTTAAAATGCGCCGCGCTATGGCGGGTATCGCTGATGACGCTGATGCTGAAGAAGATGAAGCACCAGCTGATCCGAATTTCTCTAACGAGCGGTATGTAGAAATGTCAGCAGCCGAGAACCTGATCCTAACGATCTCTTCTCAAGGGTCTGGCAAACTGTCATCCAGCCACGATTATCCTGTGCGCGGGCGTGGTGGGATGGGTGTCACGGCAATGGACAAAGCGATGCGCGGTGGTGAAATCGTGGCTTCGTTCCCTGTCGAAATGGATGACCAAATCATGTTGGCCACATCCAAAGGGCAATCAATCCGCGTACCTGTTGAGGGCATCAGCTTCCGCTCTCGCAGTGCAGGTGGTGTAAAAGTCTTCAACACTGGTAAGAACGAAGTTGTTGTCAGTGTCGCTTGGATTGCGGAGCAAACCGACGATGATGCTGCCGATGGAGAAGACGCCGGCGAAGCTTCGACTGAATAGCTCTTCAGCTAAGAGTATCGTACCAAATGTGATCCTGCGCCCGACACCAATTGTCGGAGCGCAGGATGAAACTTTATCTTTGATATGGTTGACCTAGAGCCAGACACGATGACGCTGGCTTTTTCTATTAGCTGACGAAGCATCAGTAACTCAGCTAAACAATGCCTGTGCACTCATCAGCTAACGCATGATGCGGCGCTAATTGAAGGTAGCCACAGGGAATTACAGCGATTTCCTGTCGAAAATTGAAGTTTGCGATTTGAGTCTGGTGGATTTGGTGTTTCGGAAACGCGTCAAACAATACAAGTTGCCTGCGCGATTGCACCCTGCCGTTTTCGGCTTAATCGACCACGACAAATCCAATCCTTACCGCCCTTTAATGGGCCTTAAGCGATCGGAACGTGTGGAAGTGAATTGAAAATTTGATGGTTACTTATTTTCGCTAACAGAGACCTTATTAGTAAATGAAACAAAAAAAGGTGCATGGCCAATCACTATCGATTTCCCACGCACCTTTCCCTTTCTCAAGCCACCTATGTTAGCAAAGCTAAGGTGACTTGGATTAAGGCGAAGTTGATGTCGTTGTAGAGGTTGATCCATCGCCACCAATAAGCGCGATCGCGATCACAGCCACCCCAATTCCGGCACCGACACCGCCGCCAAGTCCGCCACTAAACAGCGTTCCATTTGTGGCGCCTGTTACACTACTGCGCTGGCAAAACCGTGTTGGTACGCCCTCGACATCGACAATATCTGGGCGACAATTGTAAATCGAACCATCAGCTCCAGTAACCTGGACCGAATAAACATCAACCCCAGATGGTCCATTTTCGCTTGCTTGGCTTGTCGCTTGCGCCTGAACAGATGTTCCCATCATCGCGAGCACCAGGCCCATTCCAGCAATCGTTTTCATTTTCTCACCCTTTATTTGTTAACTTCTTTGTCATGGTCATAGAGGATGAGATCCTGTTTAAGGGGAATATTACGTGGCACCGCATCAAAACCAACAATACAGGCAACTCCTCGCCAGAAGCCTGTATCGATAGGAAATTCTTCGCCGAAATCAGAGCTTATAAATGTCGGAAAACTTGGTTTTCAGGTAGGCGATCAAAGGTGCCGGTCCTGGCGTTTGCCCGCTGGCCCGTTCAATCACCTCGCGTGGTTCATACAAACCACCATGTTGCTGCACGTTATTTTGCAACCAACCTGTCGCACGCGCAGTGTCGCCTTGCGCCAGCTGATCGTCCAATTCAGGAATCGCATCCCGCATCGCTTCGTTCAAACAGCCCGCATAGACATTGCCCAAGGAATAGGTTGGGAAATACCCAAACAAGCCAACAGGCCAATGCACATCTTGCAAAACACCATTGCTGGCCTTGTCGACTGCGTAACCAAAGTCCGCCTCAAACCTGTCATTCCATGCGGCCTCAAGATCGCCAACTTGCAGATCGCCTGCCATCAAAGCGCGTTCTAGATCAAAACGCATCAAAACATGAAGGTTGTACTGCACCTCATCTGCCTCAGTCCTGATATAACCATCGTTGACGCGGTTTACAGCACCATAGAACGCCTCGGCGTCTGGCACACCAAAGTCACCAAATGCATCAAGCATCTGCGTATAAAGCCAGCTGGTAAACGCACGGCCACGCCCGATCTGGTTCTCGTAAATCCGGCTCTGGCTTTCATGCACACCCATCGACACGCCCTGCCCCAATGGCGTCAGCAGGTAGTCGCTGTTGATCCCTTGTTCATAGCACGCATGCCCAACCTCATGGATGGTAGAATAGAAACAATTGAACGGATCAGATTCATTCGTGCGTGTTGTGATCCTCACATCCAGACCGCTGCCAGAACTGAATGGGTGTACTGCTTTGTCTACACGCCCATGGCTCATGTCATAGCCGAATGTCTTTGCCAGATGACGCGTCAGCTTCATCTGCTTGCCCGTATCAAAAGAACCAGACAGTGCGGCAGGCGCTTCAGCGTCTCTAATGGCAGCACGTAATGCTGACAATTCTGGGCGAAGCGCACCAAACATCGCCTCAAGGTCCGCAGCTGTTGTGCCAGGCTCGTAATCCGCCAACATCGCATCATATACGTCGCCGCCAGCAGCCAAGGCTTCGCCTTCTTGACGCTTAAGGTTGATTACTTCTTCGAACGTGGGCAAAAATCCAGCCACGTCGTTGTCTTCACGCGCTTCGGCCCATATGCCTTGGGCTGTTGATGTAACACGCGCTATTGTTGCGGCCAAATCGGCAGGTACCTTACTGGTACGGTCAAAACTACGTTGAATGTGGCGTACTTGGGCGCGGCCAACGTCATCCAAGCTTGCGCCATTAATGCCAGCCAACCAATCGCCAACACGTGGATCAGTGCGCCGCGCATGCAAGACACTTTCCATCGCGGCCATTTCCTCACCGCGCTGCGGGGCTGCACCCTTTGGCATCATAGTCTCTTGATCCCAGCCCAAGCGGCCCGCGATTTGGCCAAGCGCCGTTGTATCGCGTGTGAACGCCATCAGGTCATCATAAGCAGTCATTGGATCAGGTTCCTCGGATGGATGTTGTTATGGGATAAGCACTTAGGAAACGTGCCCGTAGGATCAAGACCCACAAGAGCACGGCCAGCAATTGATGT
The DNA here is from genome assembly GCA_047624005.1 of Ascidiaceihabitans sp. GTDB lineage: Bacteria > Pseudomonadota > Alphaproteobacteria > Rhodobacterales > Rhodobacteraceae > Ascidiaceihabitans. Next base: position 37,082 of record JBLHPE010000014.1, on the reverse strand, counting down.
ACAATGGCGATCTGAACGGGCGCGGCATAAAGCACAGTCACTATGCCAAGAACGATCTGGGCGCACAGCACACCAAAGGCAACGTCGAAAGCACGTTGGGTTTTCGGATGCGCACTTTTGCGCCCCCTCAGCCAAACGACTACGGCAAAGACCAACAACGCATAACCGACGACGCGGTGCACAAACTGCACCAATCCCGGGCTTTCGAAGATGTTGCGCCACCAAGGTTCCAGCATAAATGCGGAAGCTGGGAATACTTGCCCTCCCATCAACGGCCAATCGGTGTAACTGCGGCCCGCATCAATGCCAGCGACCAAAGCCCCAATTAGTATTTGTAGGAACGTAAAATGCAGCAATCCTGTGGACAGGCCAAACAGTTTTGCCTCTTTTCCACGTCGCGCTTGCATCAAAGCACGCTCAGGTCGTGACAGCATCATCATGTACCATGAGATAAAACCAAGGATGACAAAGGCGAGGCCAAGATGCGTCGCCAATCTGTAACTTGCCACATCAACCATGCTTTCACCCGAAGTCACGCCAGAGGATACCATCCACCAACCAATCGCGCCTTGCATGCCACCAAGTACACCGATGAAGAGCAATCTTGGTGTCCAGCCTGTTGGGATTTGGCGGCGTAGAAGGAACCAGAAGAACCCGATGGCCCAGACCAAACCAACAACGCGGCCCAACTGGCGATGGCCCCATTCCCACCAATATATCACCTTGAAATCAGACAGTTGCATCCATTGGTTCTGAATGCGGAATTCATCAATTGCCTGATACTTGGCGAATTCGGATTGCCAGTCGGCTGCGTTCAACGGTGGAATTGCCCCTGTAAAGGGGCGCCATTCCGTAATGCTAAGACCGCTATCGGTCAAACGGGTTAATCCACCCACGGCAATCATCAAGACGACCAACCCAAACAGGATCATCAGCCAAATGCGTATTCCGACGCGCGCGCCGCCCCTGCCCTTATCGATCGATCCAGTTTTTGCGACAGGCGCTTTGTCAGCGCTGCCAACTTCTTCGAAAATACTACGTTTGGTGCTCATCTTGATCCTCGTGTCACGTTTGGGACGACGTTTTAGTGCAAGTTAGGCCGCGCACGTCCAATCGTCCAGCGGATCAGTCGCCACGTTCTTTCCAACGGACCATCTGCCGCAGGATACCGTGGAACATCTGCACGTCTGCACGGGTCAGAGGCATCCGGCTCCACATATTGCGCAGGTTCAGTTTCATGCTGGCGGCTTTGTGGTCGGGGTAAAAGAAACTGGCGTCATCCAAGCGGTCTTCGTAATGACGCGCTAGATGCTCCATCTCTTGGCCCGTCGCCCAATTGGTGCCAGCCATCTCAACCACTTCATGCTCAACTTTACCCTGTTGGCGCATCCACTCATACCCGACCAACAAAACGCATTGCGCCAAATTTAGGGACGCAAAGTTCGGGTTCACCGGAACTGAAATTATTGCATTGGCTTGCGCAATATCCTCGTTCTCAAGCCCTGCCCGCTCTGGCCCGAAAAGCACCGCGACCTTGCCACCTGCCGCGATCTTTTCCGCCGCCAGCTTCATCGCCGCCTCAGGTGAAAACACTGGCTTTGTCAAATCGCGCGACCGCGCTGTCGTTGCAAAGACATAAGTGCAGTCAGATAAGCTGCTCGCCAAATCATCAGACAATTGCGCATCATCCAGCAATCGCCCTGCACCACTGGCCAAAGCAACCGCGGCCTGATTGGGCCAACCATCACGCGGGGCCACGATACGCATCCTATCAAGGCCAAAATTACACATCGCCCGCGCCGCGGACCCGATGTTTTCGCCCATTTGTGGGCGCACAAGTACAAAGAAAGGAATATCTACCATGGGCTTTCCATATCCAGAGGAACGAACAGGTACAATCGCCCCACCCCTCATTGTCCCAAAAATACAGATACATCAGGCATAAAAGTTTCCTTTTCCAAACACATCGGCTAGTGCTGCCACAACATCTGACAAAAGGACCAAGCCAATGGCCGCTAAAAACGCACAACCCGAGCAACCACAGCTTTATATTATAACTCCTGCAGAGTTTGAGTTGGACGTGTTTCCAGACCTATTGGCCCGCGTTCTTGATGCCCAACCTATCGCCTGCGTACGCATGGCGATGGCCTCTCAGGATGAACAGCGCCTGTCAAAAGCAGCCGATGCCTTGCGCGAAGTAACCCATGCCCGCGACGTGGCACTGGTTATCAGCGATCACATCCCAATGGTTGAACGCCTCGGACTAGACGGTGTGCACCTTAGCGATGGTGCCCATCAAGTGCGCTATGCCCGCAAGGAATTAGGGACGGATGCTATTGTAGGTGTGCACAGTTCCACATCGCGCCATGACGGAATGGGTGCCGGTGAAGCTGGTGCTGATTACGTCTGTTTTGGTCCTGTACGTGAAAATACGCTGGGCGACGGCAGCTTTGCGGAGATCGAGCTGTTTAAGTGGTGGTCCGAAGTGATCGAAGTGCCCGTGGTCGCCGAAGGGCTATTGAACACCGAGATGATCAAAACCCTTGCTCCAATGACAGATTTCTTTGCCTTTGGTGATGAAATTTGGGCCAGTGATGATCCTGTTGCCGCCTTGGCAACTCTCACAGCTGCAATGTCCTAAGGATTAGAAGAACACCCTTTCCACACACCAATAGGCCCCGACGGCCGCAATAACACAGGATGCAGGGATCGCGATACGCGCCCTGTACCATGGCTTGCGCCACATCCATCCAACAGCGGCAAAGGCCAACGCGATAACCGTCAGTTGGCCCAATTCGACACCGATGTTGAACGCGATAAGCGCTGGGATGAACTGTCCGGCTGGTAATCCAAACTCGCCTAACACAGACGCAAATCCCAGCCCGTGCAGCAAGCCAAATCCAAAGATCACAAACGGGCGCCACCGCGTCAGCCCGCTAGCAAAGATATTTTCAACGGCAACGTAAACGATCGAGGCCGCAATAAGCGGTTCCACGATGCTTGCAGGCACATTGATCCACCCCATCGCGCCCAACGCCAGTGTAACGGTATGGGCCAAGGTAAATGCACTGATCTGCCAAACCAATGGCCGCAAGTGCGTGCTTAGGAAAAATAAACCCAATACAAATAGGATGTGATCCAGACCTTTGGGCAGAATGTGGTCAAATCCAACGGGAATATACGACGTGAATGTTTGCCACGCGGTTGCTTCGCCCCCACCCTCAAATGCAATCACTGGACTGGCCGTGCCAGGATCAACATACCCCGTGAACGGGGCATCTACCCCTTGCTGGCGCAAAACAAGCGCACCGCGTCCCGTCGGCCAATTCACAATGACATTTGCAGCCAGTGCAGAAATTTGGGCCGTTAGGGTCAAAGTTGAAATACGCGGCTGCTCAAGATCAGGCATTACCGCCATTTCGAAGCCTGACACGCTTAAATATACTGCCTGGCCATCAATTTCGACCAGTGGCTCAGCGTTAAAACTATTTATCAAGGCAGGCAGTCGGATTTCGATCTCGGCGGGTGTCAGTGCGCGCAGCCCATCATAGCTGTCGGCCTCATCCGCCTCGTCCGTGTCCGTCACCTCATCCAGATTGATACCAGCGAGAAATGCCTCGACGTTGGCACGCATTGAAAAGACGATGTTGCCGTCCACAACTTCAAGATCAGCGATGGTCGGCAATGTTTCATGTGCGCTCACGAATGTGGCACATGAAACTAGAATGCTTGACATCAGCGCCACAAAGCGCAGCTTAAGCATCAGCCAATAGAAAGCCCCTGACATGTATTTTTTCCGCCTTGTTCTTGCAGCAGCCCTTAGTCTTTCGGGGGCTGGCCTGTCTGCACATGAGTTTTGGATTGAACCACAGAAGTTTCAAGTCGAAAGCGGCGATGTGATGGAAATTGACCTAAAGAATGGTCAAAATTTCGTGGGCACACGGCTGTCGTACTTTGAAAGTCAGTTTACGCGTTTTGATTTGGCACAAGGGAACACGATAAATCCAGCAGAAGGACGTACAGGTGATAGCCCTGCCCTGACCGCCACAGCAGATCAAGATGGGTTGTTGGTAATTTTACATGAAACCACGCCGAACACTTTGAAATACAAAGAGTGGGCAAAGTTCGCCAAATTCGCGGCGCACAAAGATTTCCCCGACGCTGAGGCGGATCACAATGCCGCAGGATGGCCGCGAGAGGATTTCCGCGAAAGTTACACCCGCCACGTCAAATCACTCATTGCAGTCGGATCAGGTGCGGGTGCAGACCGTAACTACGGCATGATAACGGAATTTGTGGCGCTAACCAATCCATATTCTAAAGATTTTGACGGCCAAATGCGCGTTCAAGTGTTGTTGGATAATGCACCACGTCCAAACGCGCAGGTCGAAGTGTTCCAACGTGTATCAGCAAACGGCGACGTTATTATCACATTAGAACGTACAGATGACCAAGGGATTGCAACGATTCCAGTATCCCCAGGCGATGACTACATGTTCGATGCAGTTGTGTTGAAACCCTTCTTAGGGGAAGGACCCGAAGATGTTGTTTGGCAAACACTATGGGCAGCCTTGACGTTTCAGGTACCAAAATAACCAGATCAGCTTGCACCTATCGGCGCAGCGGTCCAAAACCATTCTATGAACAAAAAAGCTGACATTCTGTGCATTGGTAGCGTCCTTTGGGACGTGATTGGCCGATCCTCCCGCGCGATGCGCCAAGGTTCTGATGTGCCGGGCCGTATCACCCGATTGCCAGGTGGTGTGGCGATGAACATTGCCATGACCTTGGCACGGTTTGGTATGACGCCAGCTTTACTTACCGCCCTTGGTCGAGACGTAGAGGGCGATGAATTGATGACCGCCTGCGCCGCACGTGGCATGATCACCGACACGATTTACCGCTCCGATGATCTACCAACCGACAGTTACATGGCCGTTGAGGGGGCAAATGGGTTGATCGCAGCAATCGCTGATGCGCATTCATTGGAGGCCGCTGGCGCTAAGATATTGCTGCCTTTAACAAATGGCACCTTAGCGGACATGGATCACCCCTATGATGGCCTGATCGCCCTAGACGGCAACCTTACAATCGAGTTGCTGTCCGAAATCGCCAACAATCCGGCATTGTTACAAGCCGATCTACGGGTCGCACCAGCATCACCCGGCAAGGCAGAGCGCTTGCTGCCCTTTCTCCAAGCCGGTCGTGGTACTTTGTACGTAAACTTAGAAGAAGCTGGCCTTTTGTGCCAAACCACGTTTCAAACATCGCGTGACGCTGCAGCCGCGCTCCTAAGCAAAGGGGCCGCGCGTGTTCTAGTGACCGACGGCGGATCTGACGCCAGCGAAGGTACAGGCGATCACATCATCAGCCAAACCCCACCCCAAGTTTTGGTGACCCGCATCACAGGTGCAGGCGACACATTCATGGCGTCCCACATAGCTGCCGAAGCACGTGGCGCTGATCGTGAAACCGCTCTAAACGATGCCCTAAAGTCCGCAGCCACATATGTTTCTGGAGAACCTGTTTGATGACACTATTTACCCCCTCAGCTGAAGTGGCACGCGCCCAAGCATCTGGTACACCAATTGTTGCGCTCGAAAGCACGATCATTACCCACGGAATGCCCTACCCTCAGAACCTAGAAGTTGCGCGTCAAGTCGAAGCAGACGTACGCGCCGGCGGCGCGGTTCCAGCTACAATGGCCGTTTTGAATGGCACACTGCGCGTTGGCCTTGACGATGCAGAACTTGAGGCATTGGCCCAAGCCAAAGGCGTCGCGAAACTGTCTCGCGCAGATATGGCAGCTTGTATGGCTATGGGTGGAACGGGAGCGACGACTGTTGCTGCGACTATGATTGCCGCGCGGTTGGCTGGGATCCATGTCTTTGCAACGGGTGGTATTGGCGGCGTGCACAAAGGTGCTGAACTGAGCTTTGATATCTCGGCTGACCTGTTGGAATTGGCGCAAACCCCCGTCACCGTGGTGGCTGCCGGTGCAAAGGCGATCTTAGATATTCCCAAAACGCTAGAGGTTCTAGAGACTCAAGGCGTCCCAGTGATCGCCTATGGCCAAGACGATATGCCAGCATTCTGGTCGCGTGAAAGTGGCATCCCCGCTCCATTGCGGATGGACACTGCGGCACAAATCGCGGCTGCTCATCGCCTGCGCGGTGAGATGGGTATTCCAGGCGGACAGCTTATCGGCAATCCGATCCCTAAAGATGCAGAAATTGATGCGGCCACCCTTGCCCCAATTATCGCGCGCGCGCAGGCAGATGCAGAGGCTCACGGCATCAAAGGCAAAGGGGTTACTCCCTACTTGCTACAGCGGATTTTTGAATTGACAAAAGGCAACTCGCTGACGGCCAATATTGCACTTGTGCGCAACAATGCACGCCTTGCTGCGGGAATAGCCCAGCATTTGGGTGGATACACGGCCAAATAGGCAAACTTACCCCAAACCATTGTAGCGCAACCCTAAACCGCCTACTTATGCTACTTCTTACAATCGGACATGCCATGAACACCCCATTCGATCCTCAAAAACCACGCCGGGCTAGCATGTTTGCACGTTTACGCTCGTCATTTTTGACCGGACTTGTCGTCATCGCCCCTGTTTGGCTGACGATCTGGCTAATTTGGAGTGTTGTTGGATGGATTGACGGTGCGGTGCTGCCATGGGTGCCAAATTCATATCAACCAGACAAGATGATCCAAGATTTGCTTGGGCTTGAACGCGATGTACAAATCGACGTACGTGGCATTGGGGTGATTATATTCTTGGTATTCACCATCATTGTAGGGTGGATGGCCAAGGGCCTTATGGGACGCTCCCTGATCCACGTCGCAGAGAGCATTGTGGAACGCACGCCTGTTGTCCGTTCGATTTATTCAGGTATCAAGCAGATATCCGAAACGGTATTTGCGCAAACCGAGCGTTCATTTGAAAAGGCATGTTTGATCGAATACCCACGCAAAGGTATTTGGGCGATTGGTTTCATTTCTACTTCGGCCAAAGGTGAAATATCACAACGCGCCGGTAATATGGGCGAAATGCAATCTATCTTTCTGCCGACCACACCAAACCCAACATCAGGTTTTTTGTTGTTTTTGCCAGTAGAAGACGTGATGGAATTGGATATGTCTGTCGAAGACGCAGCCAAATTGGTGATCTCGGCGGGCCTTGTTTATCCAAACTCAAAAGATCCGTCACAGCCTGAAGAATAAGTCTAATGTGCTAGGCGAACATGTCACGCAAATTCAGGCTAGAACGTACATTCAGATCATCAAAATGTGCATCTAGGAACTGTGTCGCAGCGACTTGTCCTGCTTCTTTCAAAGTATTGATAATATAGCCGTTTGGCACTGATTTTGTAGCGACAGACAGTTCATTCATTAACGCATCGTCAGCAATCATGTGGGTATAGACTTGCGACATTGTACCGGGTTTCAACGTCCCATTTTCAAGCAAACGCTGCACAAAATCGATAGCTCGCATTTCCCGCAAAAGCGAAGAGTTAAAGCTAATCTCATTCAGACGGTTCTGAATCTGTTGAGTGGTTTTCGGCAGTTGTTCGCGTTCAAGCGGGTTGATATTGATTACAACAATGTCGCTTGGTAAGCCTTTGTCAAACAAAGGGAAAAGCGCAGGGTTTCCAGTGTATCCCCCATCCCAGAATGCCTCATTTTGGCCTGTTTCAGTATCGAACATCTCTACCGCTTTAAACAGTGTCGGAAGACAAGCAGATGCCATGATGACATCCGCATTAACCTCTTCACCTTGAAAAACACGCAATTTTCCGTTGCGAACTCGCGTGGCATTTATGAACAATGCTGGGCCAGCCGCACTGCAAATGCTGGCAAAATCCAACTCATCCAAAATATCGCTCATTGGGTTTTTGTAAAACGTCCCAAAGTCATAAGGTGAAACCATGCGCAACATCGCTTCGCCCATCGCGTAAGGTACGGATTGTTCAATTGCACGGCTAACACCCGCAGGCCCAAATGGTGACAGCCATTTCTCCATACTATCGCTGTGTTCGCCGCCTACCTTGTTCCACAACCAGTCAAGCGTTTCGCGCGCGCCGTCACGACCATCTTGGATCATGCCTGCCTTAAGCGCCGCCGCGTTCAACGCACCTGCCGAAGTACCAGACAATGCAGCGATCTCGATACGCGGCTCTTGCAACAAGCAGTCCAGAACGCCCCAAGTGAACGCCCCATGCGCCCCGCCACCTTGCAGGGCCAAATTGATTTTCTTAACGCTCATAGTGCGGTCCAACCGCCATCGACACTGATTGTTGTGCCAGTGATTTGGGCCGCCGCATCAGAACATAGAAAGACTGCCGTGCCACCCAGCTGTTCGGTGGTCGCGAACTCTTTGGAAGGTTGGCGTTTCAACATCACGTTCTGGATCACCTCTTCGCGGGTCATGTTGTATTCCTTCATCGTATCAGGAATTTGCTTTTCCACGATTGGGGTCAGAACATAACCAGGGCAGATCGCATTGGCAGTTATCGGTTCTTGGGCGGTTTCTAAGGCCGTAGTCTTAGTTAAACCAACAACACCGTGCTTGGCAGCGATATAGGCCGCCTTGAAAGGGGACGCTGTCAGGCCGTGCGCGGATGATATGTTAATCACGCGGCCCCAACCTGCCTCGCGCATCATTGGCAAGGCAATCGCTGTGGTGTGGAAAGCAGAGGACATGTTAATCGCGATGATAGCGTCCCATTTGTCGACGGGAAATTCAGGGATCGGCGCAACGTGCTGAATGCCTGCATTGTTAATCAAAATATCGCATTTCCCTGCGTCTGTAATCAAACGACGGCATTGATCACCTTTGGACATGTCAGCCTGAATATAGCGTGTGTTTGTACCTGTGGCTTTTGCGATTTCTTCAGCAATTGCATGATCTTCATCGCGATCAGAAAACGAGTTTAGGACGACGTCAGCGCCCGCGCGCGCAATTTCCCAAGCCATGCCTAGACCGATGCCAGAGTTAGAACCCGTAATAACAGCCGTTTTGCCAGCTAGTGAAATTTCGAAAGCCATGTCATGTGCCCCTATCTGAATGCGAAGACCAAATTTAGTTTGAAACACCATGTCATGCTGCACCTGCGAAATAAACGCGAAAGCGATCACGTCTGAGGTATATCCAAATATCGATAAGCCAAAAAAAAACGCCAGCACAAGGCTGGCGTATAGTTATTGAGGCAGGTTTCATACAGGCAAGAAACCTATCGAGCAGTAATGTTGTTATAAACGTTAGGCAGCGCTTGGCCAAGCTTAAAATTTCCGCTTGCAAGTGTGTGCCGATCTGCAAAAGGTTAATAAAACAAGGGTTAGCAAGGGTTGTTGCACAAATGAGAACAGTTTTTTTCCAAAAATTCAGAGGGGTTTACGCAGCCTTTATCCTTACAACTGCAGCGATTCTAATCGATTCTGTAGCCTATGCAGAATCGGCACATGGCATAGCTATGTATGGCGAGCCTGCCCTTCCACAGGATTTTGTGTCCCTACCCTACGCAAACCCAAATGCACCAAAAGGTGGTGCCATTGTTCTGGCAAACACAGGTGGTTTCGATTCGCTCAACCCCTTTATCGCTAAAGGAACGGTCCCTTGGCAGCTCAGATTTTTTACACATGAATCGTTAATGGGCCGCTCTCAGGACGAGCCATTCAGCCTTTATGGCCTAATTGCCGAATCGATTAACACAGATGAAGGCCGAACTTGGGTCGAATTCACCCTCCGTTCGGAGGCCCGATTCTCTGATGGATCGCCCGTCACTGTTAAAGATGTCATCTGGAGCTTTGAGAAATTAGGCACCGAAGGCCACCCGCGTTATCGCGGATTGTGGAGCAAAATTGCGGGTGTCGAGGAAACTGGCCCCTCCACGGTCCGCTTCACCTTCGCCGAGGACAACCGCGAATTGGCCCTGTTGGTCGGCATGCGCCCGATCCTTCAAGCCAGCCAATGGGAGGGTTTGGATTTCGCGGGTGCAACGATTGATCAGGTTCCAATTGGGTCTGGACCTTATACCGTTGCAGATTACGACGCGGGTCGTTCAGTAAAACTTTTGCGTGATCCTGACTATTGGGGGAACAATCTGCCGCTCCGCAAAGGTACCAATAACTTCGACCAAATCACTTTGGACTTTTACGGCGATTCAACCGCACTGCTCGAGGCGTTCAAAGCGGGTTACGTATCATCTGCGCGTGAATTTAACGCAGAGCGGTGGAACAGCCGCTATGATTTTCCACGTGCAGTTTCAGGTGACGTTGTTAAGACAGAAATTCCGCATAAAAAGCCGTCCGGCATGACTGGCTTTGTTATGAACACCCGCCGCGCCCCGTTCGATGATTGGCGTGTCCGCGAGGCCCTTATTCAGGTTTTCAATTTCGAGTTCATCAATGCGGCCCTGACGGGTGGTGTTCAACCGCGCATCATATCCTACTTCTCTAACTCATCCCTCGCCATGAAACCGGGTGCCGCTGCTGGACGCACCGCTGATCTGTTGGCACCCTTCGCCACTGATATGCCCCCTGGTTTGTTGGAGGGGTATGAACTGCCTGTTTCTGATGGATCTGAGCGCAATCGCAAAGGCCTGCGAAAAGCGATGAGCCTGCTTAAGGACGCGGGCTGGTCCCCGGTCGAGGGCATCATGCAAAACGCAGATGGTAAGCGCATGGAACTGACCATTTTGCTGTCCCAAGGCAGTTCAGAACACAAAGCTATTGCTGATCTTTACCTTGGCGCCCTCAAACGTTTGGGGATCAAGGCGGATGTTGAGACGGTCGACAACGCCCAATACGTGCAGCGCACAGGACAGTTTGATTTCGACCTCACCTACTTTCGCCGCTCCCTGTCCCTTTCGCCCGGCAATGAACAGCAGTTCTATTGGGGCAGCGAAGCCGCCAAGCTTGAAGGCAGCCGCAACCTTATGGGCGCGCAAAGCCCAGCCGTAGACGCGATGGTCGACGCAATGCTGACAGCCGGTTCACAAGAGGATTTTGAGGCCGCTATTCGTGCCCTAGATCGTGCCTTGATGACAGGCCGTTATGTGATCCCGTTTTGGCAGTTCACGACGGGTCGCATTGCGCATGTGAAACAGATGCAGCGCCCGGCGACGCTGCCGATTTACGGCGATGGTCCCAATTATATGCCCGAAGTGTGGTGGTGGCAGGAATAGCCTATCAAATTCAAGCCTCTTGTCATTAAAGCTTCACATCATCGCGCTAGTGGTCTCGTCACCTCTGGCGCTAACCGATTAAAAATACAGGACGATTCGTATGATACGTAAAATTGCAGCCGAAGGGCTGGGAACGGCACTTTTACTTATTGGTGTGGTTGGTTCTGGGATCATGGGTGAAACGCTGGCAGGCGGAAACACAGCGATTGCCTTGTTGGCTAATGCAATCGCGACCGGCTGTATGCTTTATGTGATCATCACTGTGCTGGGCCCGATTTCTGGCGCGCATTTTAATCCAGCTGTAACGCTTGCCTTCTATTTGCGTGGCGAATTGGATGGGAAAACCGCATTAACTTATATCCCAACCCAGATTATTTGTGGAATTCTAGGCGTTTGGGCCACGCACTTCATGTTTGATCTAACAATATTTCAAAGTTCCACGACACTGCACCGCACAGGTCTATCCCAATGGTGGTCAGAAGGTATCGCGACGTTTGGGTTGTTGTTCGTGATCTTTGGCGGCCTCAAATCACGTCCCGAGGCCGTACCAACCCTTGTCGCGATCTATATAACGGGCGCGTATTGGTTCACATCATCCACCAGCTTCGCCAATCCAGCAGTGACAATCGCGCGTGGTTTCAGCGATACGTTCGCAGGCATATATCCCGGTCATATCGCGGCCTTTGTCGTCGTACAGGTGATTACGGTCCTGATCGCACATAAATTGCTGCAGGCATTGTTATTAGACGATCAATGAATTGATGTGACCCACAAGATCGACGCATCTTCGTCACTGAGTGAAACAACATTGTGCCCCATTGTCGCGTCGTAATAGGCGCTGTCGCCGCGCCGCATATCAACGGGTTCGTAGAACTCCGTATATAGGCGCACGACACCTGTCAGCACATACATGAACTCTTCGCCTTCATGGCGCACCCAGCCGTCAAATTCATCCATTGAACGGGCGCGCACACGGGCACGGTAAGGTAGCATCTTCTTTTGGGTCAGAGTTTCAGCAAGCAACTCATGTTCATAAGTTACGGTCGCCGTCTCGTTGCCTTCGCCGTTTTTGGTAACCGCCATACGACCACCAACTCTCCCTTTTGCAGGTGGCGTAAACAACTGAGGCACGGAGATTTCCAAACCTACAGCCAGTTTTTTCAACGCATCGTAGGTCGGCGACATCTGCCCGTTTTCGATCTTTGATAAAGTCGAGCGGGCCAATCCAGCTTGCCCTGCCGCCTGTTCTAACGTCCAGTCGCGGGCCTTGCGCAATTCACGTACACGTGCGCCCAAATCAAGTGGCTCACTTGTTTCGTTCGAACCACTTTCGCGGGCGATCTGTATAAGGGACTTTGGATCTTTGGATGTCATCCGTGATCTATAGATCGCACGTGCCAACCTTGCAACGCAAAGGCTGTGTCTCAACGCCTAGCCGGCGGTCTTGCCCAAGGTCTTGCAAGGTGTACTGACACGGGTTAGCAAACCGACATGCTGTCGATATTTGATAACGGGCCACACGCGCCCTGCCCAATGCCGTTTAATATGGCCGCACATGTTTTGGGTCAAAGCACAATCACTCCACATAAAACTGCACTACAAGTATTGCACCATGATCGTAGTGAGAACTGGACCTACAGCGATCTTGAAACCGCCGTGCGTGGTATTGCGACCGGCCTTTTAGAGGCTGGTGCCACTGCCGGTGATCTAATTCTGATGCGGCTGGGTAATACCGTTGATTACCCACTGGCATATCTCGGCGCACTGGCCGCAGGATTGGTTCCGGTCCCCACCTCTGCCGCTTTGACAGAATCAGAGGTCGCGCGAATTATAGATGAGCTGTCACCAAGATTAATCCTGCGCGACCCAAAAGTGGCAAGCCCTGAAAAAGACAATCAGATCGACGTGGCTCAGTTGCGAGAAATGCGCCTTCTCCCCGCTGCACCCTACCATATGGGCGATCCAGAACGGTTGGGTTATGTGGTCTATACCTCTGGTACCTCGGGAAAACCACGCGCAGTTGCTCATGCCCATCGCGCAATCTGGGCGCGTCAGATGATGTTTGAAGGATGGTATGGGTTGCGTAAAGACGACCGCTTGCTGCACGCTGGTGCGTTCAATTGGACCTATACAATGGGCACTGGCCTGATGGACCCTTGGACCATTGGGGCCACTGCGTTAATACCTGCCGCAGGCATCGCTTCAGAAAGTCTTCCAGCATTGTTGGCCTCAAACAATGCGACCATCTTCGCAGCGGCACCCGGTGTTTACCGGCAATTGTTAAAGGGAACACACCCTTTAGATTTGCCTGCCCTTCGGCATGGATTAAGTGCTGGTGAAAAATTACCAGCCAGCACCCTTAGTGCGTGGACCAATGCGACAGATACGCCGATTTTTGAAGCATACGGCATGTCAGAATGCTCGACGTTTATATCTGGCTGCCCGTCAAAACCGGCGTCAGCAGAACGATTGGGTCAGCCCCAAAAAGGCAGACGATTGGCGATCATTGGACCGGATGGGCCAGTTCCACGTGGAACTGAAGGCACCATTGCCATACATCACCTCGATCAAGGGCTGATGCTTGGATACTTGAACGCTGCAGATGAAACGGCTGCAAAAATGCAAGGCGACTGGTTTCTGACAGGTGATCAGGGTGTGATGTTTGAGGATGACCAAATCAGCTATCTTGGGCGAGACGATGATATGATGAATGCTGGCGGCTACCGCGTGTCACCAATAGAGGTGGAACAAGGATTTGCTGGTGCACATGGGATCACCGCAATTGCAGCGACCCAAGTTGAAGTGAAGGCCAACACGCGTGTGATAGCCGCATTTTATACAGCCCCAGCAGCAATTGACGAAGCCATCTTACAAGCCCATGCAACGCTAAACCTTGCCCGTTACAAGCAGCCACGGCTCTATATCCACGTCAATGCCCTACCGATGGGCGCAAATGGCAAAATCCTTCGGAAGGTCTTGCGTGACGGGTTTGGGAAAACAAGAAACTGATCCCTCGCACGTCGAAGATTTATAAGTTAAAGAGCGTGCAAGACGCCAATTCTCCAAACTCCATGAGGCCAAAATGACTGTTCAACCCATCAAGCTCGATATTATGTCAGACCCAATTTGCCCTTGGTGCTTTATCGGGAAGGCTTATTTGGACAAAGCATTGGCAGAACACCCAAATCACCCGTTTCAAATTGAATGGCATCCGTTTCAATTGAACCCTGATATGCCAGCAAACGGTATGGGGCGTCGCGACTACCTTGAAGGCAAATTTGGCGGTAAGGAAGCTGCAGTTCGGGCCTACGCCCCCGTCGTCGAAAGCGCCAAGACTGCAGGTATTTCCATCGATTTCGAGGGCATGAAACGCACCCCAAATACGATCAATGCACACCGCCTAATCCACTGGGCAGGCATTGAAGGACGTCAAACAGCTGCAGTCTCTGCCTTGTTCAAAGCTTACTTTACAGATGCACGTGATATTGGTGACGTTGAAGTGCTTGCCGATATTGCGGACAGCGTAGAAATGGATGCCGCCGTCGTCACACGTCTATTGGGTACTGATGAAGATCTGACAGCAATTCGTGATCGTGATGCGCACAGTCGCAAGATGGGGATCAGTTCCGTCCCCACCTTCATAATCGCAAATCAACATGCTGTTCCAGGTGCCCAACCCCCAGAGTTATGGGCGCAAGTAATCGCGGATTTGGCAGTACAAGCACAAGACAATTAGCCAAATCCGCAAAGCTATTGTGCGGAAAAGTGAATAAACAGAAATTAACTATTTTCAATCATAGGTAAATGCAACATACCGACCTGACGCGTATTAGCGTCTTATTGGAATTCAGGTATGCCGATAGCACAAAACCAATTTATGGGCCGTGGCGAATTTATTGCTTTAATGGCGATGATGTTCGCAACAATTGCGTTTTCTATAGATGCAATGCTGCCAGCCATTCCACAAATTGCCAACGAAATCGCTGGCGGTGATCGGGCGAAAGCAGCTTGGGTTCTGACTTCATTTGTGGCTGGGATGGGGCTCGGCACATTCTTTGCAGGTCCGTTGTCTGATGCGTTTGGGCGCAAAATTATCGTTTACGTTGGTGCAGTTATCTACATTTCAAGCGCGGTGGCCGCCTGGGCAACATCCTCCTTGGAATGGATGCTGGTGGCACGTTTCATCCAAGGAATTGGAGCCTCTGGCCCCCGCGTTGTCTCACTTGCGATCATTCGCGATCTATTTGTTGGACGTGAAATGGCGCGGATCGTTTCGATCGCCATGACAATCTTTATCCTTGTTCCAGCAATCGCACCCGCTATGGGTGCCATTCTCATAAATACTTTTGGGTGGCGCGGCATCTTCCCCGCTTTCATCGTATTTTCGTTAATTTCGGTCATGTGGGTCGGCACCCGCCTGAACGAACCGCTGGCTCCTGAAAACCGTCGCCCAATGCGCATTGGTTTGATGATAGATGCTGTTAAACAGATTGTGTCCAATAAGACTGTGCGCCTGTCAATCGCGATGCAAACGCTGATGCTTAGCATGTTGTTTTCAACCCTGACAATGATCCAACCAATCTATGACGACATCTACAACCGCCCAGATACCTTCCCAATTTGGTTTGGCGCAATTGCGTTGCTGTCTGGTGGATCAAGCCTGTTGAACGCCTTTATTGTCACACGTTTTGGGATGCACAAAGTCATTACTTGGAGCATTGCACTGCAGGTTCTTATCGGTACCATCGTTTTGGTAACAATGTCGTCTATCTCAACCGACGGTTTCTTTGTTTTCATCTTTTGGCAGTTCTGCTTGTTTGCGCAGGCTGGCCTTACCGTTGGCAACCTCAATGCAATTGCAATGGGGCCGATGGGTCACGTGGCCGGTATGGCAGCATCTATTATCGGCGGCATTTCAACGGTCGCTGCAGCACTCATCGCGTCCCCCGTCAGCCTTTTACTGGGTGAGACACCATTGCCATTGATCACTATTGTTTTGATCTTGGGCGTCCTTGCCATCATCCTGATGCGGCGCATCAACCAAATTGAAAGCGCCGCTTAAGTCTTTTTGCGCTTCTTCTCCGCCACAACTTTTTCAGCCAAATCACGGGCAATAGCAAAAGCGCCTTTGATCTTATCTGAATCCTTTTTCCAATCACGCAGAACGACAATCTTATTGTCCTTAACCTTAGCTGTGCCACCTTCGTTTTGGATGAAATCGACCAAACCTGTGGGTGATGCGAACTTGTCATTGTGGAACTGGATCGTTGCCCCTTTTGGTCCACCATCCAGTTTAGCAATGCCCGCTTTCTTACACATGCTTTTAATCCGCACGATCAACATCAGCGTGTTCACTTCACGCGGAAGCGTACCAAACCTGTCAATCAATTCAGCTGCGAAGCCTTCCAACTCGACCTTGGTGCTCAGACCACTCAAACGACGATAAAGCCCCAAACGCACATCCAAATCGGGTACATAATTTTCTGGGATCAAGACTGGAACACCAAGGTTGATCTGCGGGGCCCATTGATCGTCATCCTCTGACAGGCCTTCCAACTGGCCAGACTTAATCTTGGCAATCGCCTCTTCGAGCATGGATTGGTAAAGTTCGAAGCCAACGTCGCGCATCTGACCAGATTGTTCTTCACCCAGAAGGTTCCCTGCCCCGCGAATATCCAGATCCTGTGACGCTAAGGTAAAGCCAGCGCCTAAGGTATCCAGCGATCCCAACACGCGCAGTCGTTTTTCAGCAGTCGCGGTCAGCTTGGCACGTGGTTTCGTTGTAAGGTAAGCATATGCCCGCGTTTTAGAACGCCCAACACGTCCACGAATTTGATAGAGCTGGGCAAGACCAAACATGTCAGCACGGTGCACAACCATTGTATTGGCCGTTGGAATGTCCAACCCAGATTCAACAATCGTTGTCGCGAGCAACACATCGTATTTGCCATCGTAGAAAGCATTCATTCGGTCATCAAGCTCACCAGCTGCCATTTGGCCGTGCGCAATAATATAGGATACTTCCGGCACGTTATCTTTCAGGAACGCCTCGATCTCAGGCAAATCAGAAATACGCGGAACCACATAAAACGATTGCCCACCACGATAGTGTTCCCGCAACAGCCCCTCGCGGATGGTGATTTTGTCAAACTCACTGACATAGGTCCTGATCGCCAATCGATCCACCGGCGGCGTCCCGATAATAGACAGATCACGCACCCCTGTTAGTGACAATTGCAAGGTCCGAGGGATCGGTGTTGCTGTCAGCGTCAGAACATGAATGTCCGTGCGCATCTGCTTCAGTCGTTCCTTGTGCGTGACGCCAAAATGCTGTTCCTCATCGATGACCAAAAGACCAAGGTTCTTAAACCTTATGCCTTTTGCCAACAACGCATGGGTGCCGATCACGATATCAACGACACCACGCGCCATGCCATCACGGGTCGCATCTGCGTCCTTTTTGGACACAAAGCGGCTAAGTTGTCGTACCTCAACTGGGAAACCACGGAAGCGTTCGGAAAAGGATTTGAAATGCTGACGGGCCAGTAAGGTTGTCGGGGCAACAATTGCAACTTGCCCACCCGACATCGCAGAGACAAAGGCCGCACGCATTGCAACTTCGGTTTTACCAAAGCCAACATCACCGCAGATCAAGCGATCCATCGGGTTTCCGCTGGTTAGATCATCGACGATATCATCAATTGCTGTCAGCTGGTCATCAGTTTCTGAATACGGAAAGCGCGCACTAAAGGCGTCCCACATACCCGCAGGCGGTTCCATAACAGGCGCACGGCGCAAAGCGCGTTCAGCCGCAACACGGATAAGTTTCTCGGCCATCTCACGAATGCGTTCTTTGAGACGGGATTTCTTGGCCTGCCAAGCGCCACCACCAAGGCGATCCAACAAGCCCTCTTCATGGCCATACTTAGACAGCAGTTCGATGTTTTCGACCGGCATATACAGCTTAGACTGCTCTGCGTATTCAAGTAGCAAACATTCATGCGCTGCACCCGCAGCCGTGATGACTTCCATGCCCGTATAACGACCAACACCGTGGTCCACGTGCACGATCAAATCACCAGGGCTTAGGGATTGCGTTTCGGTCAGGAAATTGGCTGCGCGTTTCCGTTTCTTGGTTGCGCGGATCAACCGATCGCCCAGCACATCCTGTTCCGATATCACTGTCAAATCGGGTGTTTCAAACCCATGTTCTAATGCCCAAACAGCAAGATGCAGACCACGTTTCCCGATCCGAGAAGCGTTAGTGATTGGAATGACTTCGGATAGTCCTTCTTCTTCAATCAGACCCGTCAAACGTTCCCGTGCACCCTCAGAATAACTGGCTATTACAACAGGTTTTTCTTGAAGTTTTACTTTAAGGTGTGATGCTAGCGATCCGAAAAGGCTAATACTTTCTTGTTGACGCTCAGGTGCAAAATTCCGACCTATACGCCCGCCAGCATCCGTCACACCCAGACCAGTTGCTTGGGACAACGCCCCAAATTGGATCACACGCCGATCTGCAATCGCACGTTCCCATGCGGCATCATCCAGATACAAACCTTGCGGTGCACAAGGCTTGTAAACGCTATCATTCTTGGATCGATTTTCCATCGCTAGACGTCTTGTTTCGTACTGATCTTCAATCCCGTCCCAACGGGCCAGACGCGCGCCAGTCGTCTGTTCGTCCAGCGTTATGGTCGCTTTGGGCAAGTAATCAAACAATGTCTCAAGCTCGGCATGAAACAGCGGCAACCAATGCTCAGCCCCTTGATGTTTGCGCCCTGCGCTGATCGCCTCATATAGCGGATCATCAGTTCCAGCAGCCCCAAACTCAAGCCGATAGTTCTGGCGAAACCGTGTGATCGCGGGATCATCTAAAATCACCTCGGATACAGGAGCCAGTTCAATCACATTCAGTGTCTCTGTCGTGCGCTGGGTTGCCGGATCAAACCGTCGCGCCCCATCCAACACATCCCCAAACAAATCAAGCCGTATAGGTCCAAGATCGCCTGGTGGATAAATATCGATGATGCCACCACGCACAGCATAATCGCCGGGCTCCATCACGGTTGGGCTTTGAACAAAGCCCATGCGCACCAAGAAGTTGCGTAAGCCTTTTTCATCCACGCGACTGCCAACAGTTGCCGAAAACGCCGCTTCTTTTAACAAAGCACGCGCAGGAAGGCGCTGTGTGGAACCGTTCAGGGTGGTGAGCAGAACAAACCGATCCGGCATCCCATGAACAAGAGCCGCAAGCGTTGCCATCCGCTGCGCAGAGATATCGGCATTGGGCGACACCCGATCATAGGGCAAACAATCCCAACCTGGGAAAATTATGACCGGCAAATCAGGTGCGAAAAATCGCAAGGCATCCTGCATCGCCACCATACGTTTATCATCACGCGCGATGTGGCAAACAGGAGTGCCGTTTTTGTCCATTTCTTGAAGGATCAGTTGGGCGTCAAAACCTTCTGGTGCACCAGAGATAGTGATTTTGGAGTGCGTGCTCATCTAGCGGCCTTGCATTATATTTCGATAGCGATCTGTGTCGATCAGCAGTTCGGTCAACCATATATAGGTTATTGCAGCAAAATTAGATCGCGCATGTTCCAGAACATCCCCCAAAGGGCCGTTACAAAAATCGCAAACATACCAATAACTTGAGTGAAAATCCGATGACGATTCAACAATTTATAAAGAGGCGCACCAGAAGGTTGTTCGATCTGATAAAGACGCGCAGTCGAAACGTTTAACATCCCAACCAGCGTCATTGGGAAGCCCAATAAGAACACA
This sequence comes from Ascidiaceihabitans sp., assembly GCA_047624005.1. GTDB lineage: Bacteria > Pseudomonadota > Alphaproteobacteria > Rhodobacterales > Rhodobacteraceae > Ascidiaceihabitans. Next base: position 17,094 of record JBLHPE010000014.1, on the reverse strand, counting down.
GCTTGGGCGAATTCAATCCAATAGTAAAAACCCAAAATACCTAAGCCTGTTAATAGAAAACAGACAAAGGCCAACACCCAAAGCCCCGAAATATTACTAATGTAAACCAACCGATTACAGTTAATCCTAACAAGGTCTTCTAAATCCGCCTCGGCATCGCCCCCAAAGCGTCGGGCGCGTTGGATAAGGTCGTTGGGCACACCAAGAACCCAATGACTTGCAGAGGACCAGACAACAGCCAGACCAATCCAAAACCAAAGGTTTGAGAACGAGCGCATGTCGATGATTTCAAAGAGAGTTTGCGTAAGGTTCAACGCGGCAGCCTTTTGTGAGTTTCCCGAATAGATCGAAAAGATTTCGCCTGTTCTAACGATGCTTTGCGACAATTCCTACCCTTGCAGGGTGCAAAAATCCATGTCAGCAATACTATGTATCTAAAAGGTGAACAGACATGCGCCCAACAATCGCTCAATTTCCTGCCGCACGCCTACGTCGTGCCCGTCAATCGCCCGCTATTCGCGCCCTGACACGGCAGAATTGCCTAAGTGTTGATGACTTCATTTGGCCTGTTTTTGTGCGCAGTGGCGAAGGAATTGTAGAACCGATCCCTTCGATGCCAGGCGTTTTTCGCCGTTCGGTTGATAAGATCGCAGAGGCGGCCCGTGAAGCCGCTGATTTGGGGATCCCTGCCATCTGTATTTTCCCCTACACTGGAATTGAAGAACGCACAGAGGATTGTGCCGGTGCGTGGAATCCAGAAAACCACGCCAACCGCGCAATTCGTGCGATCAAGGCCGCAGTCCCAGAAATCGCCGTCATGACGGATGTGGCCTTGGACACCTATAATATAAATGGCCACGACGGTTTTGTTGAGAATGGCGAGATCGTCAACGATCGAACGATCGAGGCACTTGTAAAGATGACGCTTGCCCAAGCTGAAGCTGGCGCAGATATCATCGGTCCATCCGACATGATGGACGGACGTATCGCTGCGATGCGCACCGCGCTTGAGGCTGCAGGTCATCAAAACGTGATGATCCTAAGCTACTCGGCAAAATATGCATCGGCATTTTATGGACCTTTCCGCGATGCTGTTGGGGCGTCGGGTGCATTGGTTGGCGACAAGAAAACCTATCAAATGGATCCCGCCAATTCGGATGAAGCGCTGCGCCTGATCGAACGGGATTTATCTGAGGGTGCCGATATGGTCATGATCAAGCCCGGCCTGCCTTACTTAGACATCTGCCGCCGAGTAAAAGACACGTTTGGCGCACCTACCTACGCATATCAGGTAAGCGGCGAGTACAGCATGATCAAAGCCGCCGCTCAAAACGGGTGGATTGATGAAGAGCGGGTGATGATGGAAAGCTTATTGGCATTTAAGCGGGCCGGTTGCGACGGGATTTTGACCTATTTTGCCCCAGCTGCGGCCCGCGTTTTGGCCTCACAGCGATAAGTCGCGCATACTTCGCTGATAATATGCTTGTGACGTGACAATGCGTCACAATCGGCGTATATCTGCCAATAAGACCGGAAAATCCGGCGAGCAGTGTTCAAAATTACAGGCGGTTAACATGACCAATACGAATTTCTCGCGCCGCGCTTTCGCGCTTGGCGCTTTAGCTACAACTACGGGTGTCGCAGCATGTGGCAATGGGGTCGGTGGACGCGGTTCCGCCCTTATTGACGCAAGGGTACAATCAACTCTGCAAGAGATGTACCGCAGCTACCCCAATACAGCTGACCTAGCCAACAAAGCCAACGGGATGTTGGTGATGCCGCTGGTCACGGAAGCCGGATTTGGGCTTGGTGGTGCCTATGGACGTGGTGCACTAACAGTTGGCAATACGACGGTGGATTACTATTCGGTCACCAAAGCATCTGGTGGCTTTCAGATTGGCGCACAACAATATGCACACGTGTTGTTCTTCATGACAGAACAAGCACTTACAGATTTCCGCCGCTCTCCCGGTTGGGCGGCTGGTGCCGATCTTGAATATGTCATTTCAGACAAAGGCGACAGCCTGAACGCAGACACAACAACAGTTCTATCCCCTGTCTTGGCCGCCGTATTTGGCCGTGCAGGTCTGCGCTTTGGCGCGACCTTAGAAGGCACAAAGTACACCCGGATCATCCCGTAAGCTCGGAAATTACATTTCAAACAAGAAACGCCGCCAACTCAAGAAAAGTTGGCGGCGTTTCCTTTTAAAGATTTCGCTTATTTTCAAACCAAGATCAAAGTCGTTTGATCAAGCTGGATGTATCCCAACGTCCACCACCCATTTTCTGAATGTCTTTGTAGAACTGATCAACAAGGGCTGTCACAGGAAGTGATGCGCCAACTTCATCCGCAGTACTTAGGCAGATCCCCAAATCCTTGCGCATCCAATCGACGGCAAACCCGTGGTCAAAGTGATCGTCCAACATCGTCTCGTTACGATTAGCCATTTGCCAACTGCCGGCCGCGCCTTGGCTGATCACTTCAACAACGGCACGGCCATCAAGGCCCGCTTTTTGGGCAAAGTGAAGCGCCTCTGAAAGCCCCTGAACCAATCCAGCAATCGCAATCTGATTGCACATTTTGGTCATTTGACCGGCACCCGAACTACCGATGCGACGACAAATCTTGGAATAAACCTCCATAATCGGCAATGAGCTGTCAAACGCAGCCTCGTCGGAGCCACACATAATCGACAGTGCTGCGTTTTCTGCCCCAGCTTGCCCACCAGAAATTGGTGCATCGATAAACGCTATGCCCAACTTTGCAGCAGCCTCATACAACTCAGATGTTACTTTGGCCGATACAGTTGTGTGATCCACAAATACTGCACCCTCGTTCATACCAGCAAAGGCCCCATCTGGGCCTAAACAAACAGACCGCAAATCATCGTCGTTGCCCACGCAAGACAGAACAAAATCTGCATCCAATGCAGCCTCACGCGGGGTAGCCGCTGACGATCCGCTATACTTTTTAGCCCAGTCTTTTGCTTTGCTCTCTGTACGATTAAACACGGTCACATCGTGGCCCGCGCCTTGCAAATGCCCTGCCATAGGCGCGCCCATGACGCCCAATCCCAAAAATGCCAGCTTGGTCATGTTATTCCCCTTGATGTGGTGTTGCTTTCAACTGAATGCATACCTAACAGTCGTGGCCAAAGGGTCAACACGAGAGGGGCGCAATGGCGCTGGTGTTTCAATGGCTGGTACGGCTTGCTGCGGCTTTAATTGGGCTTGCAGTGCTTGCGGCGTTTCTGGTCTATTATTTGGCTTCGCGTTCCCTGCCCGACTATGATGCAACTTTGGAATTGCCGGGTTTAAATGCCCCGGTTGAAATTGTGCGCGACAATGCCAATGTCCCCCATATTCTTGCCAAAACCGATCACGATGCTTACTACGCCTTAGGCTTCGCCCATGCACAAGATCGCCTTTGGCAAATGATAATGCTGCGCCGCACAGCCCAAGGCAGATTGTCCGAAGTCTTTGGCCGCCCAACGCTTGAAACCGACACCTACATGCGCCGCCTCGATGTCTACCGCCTCGCTTTGGCATCCGTCGACGTGCAAGACGCCCAAACAAAAGCAGCGCTTGAGGCTTATTCACAAGGCGTAAACGCCCAATTTGGCCAGATCAATCTGGGCGATTCAGGACGCGGCGCACCAGAATTATTTGCCTTCAACGCCCCCTTTGCACCGTGGCGGCCTGCAGATTCATTGGCTATCCTGAAATTGATGGCCCTCCAATCGTCAGGTCATTTAGGTGAAGAAGTTCTGCGTGCCCGCATGTCGCTCGCTTTACCTGATAATGATCGTTTGAAAGATATTTTGCCCGATGCGCCGGGAACTGGTGTGGCAAGTCTACCCGAATACGCCAACCTGATGCCAAGCTTGCCAAAATACGCGGTAGCTAACGCCACCCCACCTCACCCCTTGTCGCCGTTCAAAGCGCGCGGATTTAGCGGCGCATCTAACGTTTGGGCTGCATCGGCCAGCCGGTCTGCCACGGGCGGCACCCTGCTTGCCAATGATCCGCACATGGAACTTAGCGCACCGTCTATTTGGTATTTGGCGCGATTGGACCTAGAATTGGGCGCTGTCATCGGCGCGACTGTTCCCGGGCTGCCGAGCATTTGGTCAGGTCGCAGCGCCAAATTGGGTTGGGGTGTCACTACAGCCTATGTCGATGATCAAGATGTGTTGATCGAACAGCTTAATCCCGAAAATCCAGAAGAATACCAAACACCAACTGGCTTTAAAAAATTCGTATCCCGCGCGTCTATCATCAAAATTAAAGACGAAACGCCAATTACAATTACCCTTCGTTGGTCAGACAACGGGCCCATCTTGCCAGGCAGTTTCCAAAACCTGCGTGCAGTCACCCCGCCCGGTCACGTCGCAGCGTTGTCCTCAACAGCCCTAAGCCCTCGCGACACGACCCTCAGCGCAAGCATCCGGTTGATGCAATCCAGTACAGTTGCTGATGGGCTGCTTGCAGGATCACTGCACATGGCACCAGCGCAGAACATCACTCTGGTGGATGAACAAACGATCGCTATGAAAACCATCGGCTTAATCCCAAGTCGCGATGCAGATCATCAGAGCCAAGGCCGATTGCCAAGCCTTGGAGCCCAACTGAGCAATCGTTGGAAAGGGATGATGCCCTATGCCTCTAATCCCGAATTTATGGAACCCATCGGCGGTATCCTTGGCAACACAAACAACAAGACAGTCGAGCGGCCTTTTCCAAACCATATCTCGTTCAATTGGGGTGACACACAAAGGGTTCAGCGCTGGCAACGTCTGATGCAGGTCCGTCAAGTGCACACACGCGATAGTTTTGTGGAAGCACAGTTGGACACCGTCAGCTTCACTGCACGTTCCCTACTGCCATTGATCGGTTCAGAGCTGTGGTTCACGGGCGAAGCCGCACCCGAAGGCACACCGGAGCGCGAGCGGCAACGCGCCCTCACCCTATTGGCCGGCTGGAACGGCGAAATGAACGAGCACCTACCGGAGCCGTTGATTTATGCAACTTGGATCCGCGCATTGCAGGCACGGCTGATCAAAGATGAACTTGGCCCAATGGCCGATGAAATCATCCACGTTGAACCCTTGTTCATCGAACGTGTCTTTCGCAACATCAATGGGGCAAGCGCCTGGTGTGACATCTTACAAAGTGCGCCGACCGAAACATGCGCTGACATGGCGCGCCTCGCCCTTGATGACGCATTGCTGATAATCGCCGAAAACTGGGGCACTGCGTTGGAAAGCCTGCGTTGGGGTGATGCCCATCAAGCAACCCACGATCACCCAACGCTAGGAAACGTGCCGTTGCTGCGCTATTTTGTGAATATCCGGCAATCCACATCTGGCGGCGATAATACGCTAAATCGTGGCCTGACGTCAGGAATTGGCCCTGATCCTTTCCAAAACGTGCATGGCGCTGGGTATCGCGGTGTTTACGATTTCGCCGATCCAGACAGTTCAATATTTATAACATCAACAGGCCAATCGGGACACTTCCTATCACGACACTACGACGATCTTGCACAGCTTTGGCGACGCGGCGAATACATCTTGATGTCACTGGACACAGACCTTGCCCGAGGGGCTGCAGTCGGCATTACAACACTCAATCCGGAAAACTAATATGGCACGTGTAATTCTTTTCAATAAACCTTTCGGGGTTCTGTCCCAATTCACCGACAAGGGCAGCGATGGGTCTGGGCGCCCGACTTTGTCGAAGTACATAAATGTGCCAAAGGTCTATGCGGCTGGGCGATTGGACCGCGACAGCGAAGGCTTAATGGTGCTGACAGATAGCGGCCAATTGCAGGCAAAAATCGCAAACCCAAAAAACAAGATGGGCAAAACATATTGGGTGCAGGTTGAGGGAACACCAAGCGGGCAAAGCCTTGCCAACCTCAGCAACGGTGTCATGCTCAACGACGGTAAAACCGCGCCAGCAAAAGTACTGCAAATCGATGAGCCAGACAATTTATGGCCACGCGATCCACCTGTCCGGTTTCGTAAAACTGTGGCAGATACATGGATCAGCATCACGATCTATGAGGGACGAAACCGTCAAGTGCGGCGCATGACAGCTGCAATCGGTCATCCGACCTTAAGGCTTATCCGTGCCCAAATCGGTGAATGGAAACTAAACGATCTGGCAAACGGCTCATGGAGCGACGCGTAAAACCTAAACCTACAATTTCTTTTGGCCTAAAATATCCCGGAGTTTGAGGCAGAGCCTCAAGTAAGATACACGCGTGCCGGACATCAGATAAATCAGATGCCTTGCGCCTCTGCACGGCTCTTGCCTGCAACATCCATTGCCAAAGTCGCCCCCATCAGACCGTCCAAATCACCATCCAAAACACCCTTGGTGTCAGAGGTCTCAAAGTTGGTCCTCAAGTCCTTTACCATCTGGTAGGGCTGCAAAACATACGACCTAATTTGATTGCCCCACCCCGCGTCGCCCTTGTTCTCGTGCATCTCGTTCACGGCCGCATTGCGACGGTCCATTTCCATCTGATACAGGCGTGATTTCAACGCTTTCATCGCAATGTCGCGGTTCTGGTGCTGCGATTTTTCCGAAGATGTCACAACAATGCCAGTCGGCGCGTGGGTGATACGCACAGCCGAATCCGTGGTGTTCACGTGCTGACCGCCAGCGCCGGATGACCGGTACGTATCAATGCGAATATCAGAAGGGTTCACTTCAATTTCGACGTTATCGTCAACGACGGGATAAACCCCAACAGACGTAAACGAAGTATGGCGCTTAGCGGCGGAATCAAATGGTGAAATGCGAACCAAACGGTGCACACCCGATTCAGATTTCATCCACCCATATGCATTAAGGCCGCTGATCTTATACGTCGCAGACTTTATGCCGGTTTCTTCGCCAGCGCTCTCGGATTGCAACTCGACCTTATAACCCTTTTTCTCTGCCCAACGGACATACATCCGTGCCAGCATCGACGCCCAGTCACAACTTTCGGTGCCACCTGCGCCAGAATTAATCTCAAGGAATGTATCATTGGCATCGGCTTCGCCGTCCAACAACGCTTCCAGTTCCTTTTGCGCGGCGCTTACAGCAAGGGTTTTCAACGCGGCCTCAGCCTCGTCAACGACGTCTTGATCCTCTTCCATCTCGCCCAATTCAATCAGCTCAATGTTGTCATTCAAATCGCGTTTGATGCCATCATATGTTGCGATTGCATCAACTAAATTCTGGCGCTCGCGCATAAGCTTTTGCGCAGCGTCTGGATCATCCCATAGGTTAGGATCTTCAACGCGTGCGTTGAACTCCTCCAAACGATACGCGGATGTTTCAACGTCCAAGCGCTGACCAAGCAGCTCCAGAGATTTCTCGATCTCAGTGACGATATTTTGGATTTCTGCGCGCATCATATACCTGCGTTAGGAAGGACGTTGAACTGACGTGATAAAGCAGCGCCGTTATCACATCAAGCGAGTAAGGTGGGGATCTACCCCACCAACCCCGATATCGTCAATAAAGCCCGCCGGAGCTTAGCGTGCCAAAACTTGCTTTCGGTCCAACAACAGCTTTTTTACCCGTGGACGTGGTAACTTGTTTGGAAACGGATGTACCCGCCTCGTCAAACAACGGCAAATCAGCACCCATTGCAAAACCACCGTCAAAGGCGATGCCAAAGATTGGTTCTTCGCCGTCACGGAAATATTCGGCCACAACATTGTCACCCTTTGCACCATCACCCAAACGGGCACCAGTGAAGCGGTCAATATTGATGAATGTTCCCCCCGGAGGCACTTCAAAGGCACCACCACCAAATTTTTTAGTGGCCTCTTTCATGAAGGCGTTAAAAACAGGACCACACATGCCACCACCAGACGCACCTTTTCCCAAAGATCGTGGCGTGTCATAGCCAATGAAACATCCCGCAGCGATATTGTTTGTGAACCCCACGAACCAAACGTCCTTAGCATCATTTGTGGTGCCGGTCTTACCAGCCGTTGGCACAGACAATTTAACAGTTCTACGGGCCGTGCCACGTTCGACAACGCCCCGCATCATTGACGTAAGTTGATAGGCTGTGATCGGGTCCATCACCCGTTCACGATCCGAAAGAATGCGCGGCGCGATGCCAGGATCAAGGCTAGCTATCTTGCAATCGTCACATCCGCGTTGATCGTGTCGGTATATGGTTTTGCCATACCGGTCTTGAACGCGATCAACCAAGGTTGGTTCAACACGTTCGCCACCGTTGGCAAACATCGCATAGGCTGCAACCATCTGGTACAAAGTGGTTTCTTCAGACCCCAGCGAGTTAGCTAGAAAACGCCCCATATTGTCATAAACGCCAAATTTCTCAGCGTAACTGGCAACGGTATCCATACCAACCTCTTCCGCCAAACGGATGGTCATCAGGTTACGCGATTGTTCAATCCCCGTGCGCAAAGGTGTTGGGCCATAGAACTTGTTGGATGAATTGCGTGGCCGCCATAGCCCCTGAGGCGTGTTAATTTCGATCGGCGCATCCACAACAATCGTCGCGGGGGTATAACCACTATCCAGCGCGGCAGCATAAACAAACGGTTTAAAGCTAGACCCCGGCTGGCGCTTGGCTTGGGTTGCGCGGTTGAACACCGATGCCTGATAGCTAAAGCCGCCCTGCATCGCAATGACGCGGCCGGTGTCCACATCCATAGCAACAAACCCACCCTGCACTTCCGGCACTTGGCGCAACGTCCAGCGGATAAATGCATCATCGGCATCAGCCGTCATACGGCGCACATGGACAACATCACCAACCGCAACCAAATCACCAGCTACACGAGCTTTCTTGGCCAAGGAGCCGTCAGACCGGCGTTTACGAGCCCACTGCGCATCTTTCGCTGGCACCCAATGGCCATCGACGTCGTCTTCAACACCTTCGATCCCCAATCGCGCCTCGTTATCACCTACCTCCAAAACAACCGCAGGGTACCACTGGTTTTCAAGCCGGATATCACGCGCAATCTTGACGTTGGATAGCGCCTCGCGCCATGTCACTTCATCGCCAAGTTGATCAACAGGAATAGTTTTACCGGTGCCACGCCAAACCCCTTGGGAGCGATCATAGCTTTCCAACTGGCGCTGCAAAGCTTCTGCAGCAATAGGTTGCATATCGTTGTCGATGGTCGCCCGTACCGTCAAGCCTCCAGTGAAAAACTCGCCTTCACCAAAGTCTTGGCTTAATTGGCGGCGAATTTCGTCGGTAAAATAGTCGCGTGGAGGTAGATCTTTTTTGAAGCTGTCGAAGTCACCATTTTGCACTGACTTTAGCGGTTGTTCACGTTCAACGTCATACGTTGCCTCAGTGATATACCCGTTCTCCATCATCTCTTTCAGCACAAAGTTTCTGCGCGACAAAAGCCGGTCTTTTCGCCGAACCGGATGGAAATCAGACGGAGCTTTTGGAAGGCTCGCCAACATTGCTGCCTCGTGGGGGGCCAATTTTTCTAAGGTCTTATTGAAATAGGTCTGGCTCGCGGCCGCGACACCATAACTGTTTTGGCCGAGAAAAATTTCGTTCAGGTAAAGTTCAAGAATATCTTCTTTATCAAGGGTTTCCTCAATCCGCGAAGCCAGAATAATCTCTTGGATTTTGCGTTCCGCGCGACGTTCACCGCCAAGCAAGAAGTTCTTCATCACCTGTTGGGTAATCGTAGAGGCACCACGCACGTCACGCCCACCAGAACGCACAGCATCAATCGCCGCAGCCGCAATGCCGCGCAGATCATAGCCGTCATGTTGGTGAAAATTCTTATCCTCGGCGCTGACAAACGCCTGCTTGATCAAATCTGGGATCGAGTCGGCAGGTGCAAACAAACGGCGCTCTTTGGCGAATTCATCAATAATGCGCCCTTGGCCTGAATAAATCCGGCTGATTGTCGGTGGTGTGTATTCCGCCAAAGATTCGTGGCTGGGCAAATCGCGCCCATACACCCAAAAAATCGCACCAATGGTCAGGGCGACCATGCCCAAACCCATTGTTAACGTTGTGAAAATGCCGCCGAAAAACGACAAAATAAATCGAAACATACCGCCCGCACCCTTTCAGGATGTTCTGTCTTTGCGACAGCTATAAGACATAGGTTCACAAGGGTCAAAACACGTCTTGGTGCCACACCCATAGAAATCGGCAGAAACTTGCGTAAATTTACTGGCGCACCAACGGACGGGTCGCCAAATCATCTGCCCGCCAAGCGAGAATTGCATCGACCAAGGCTGAGATCATCAAATCGCGCCAGACCGGATCGCGCAGATTGGCACGGTCCCGCGGGTTGGACAGGAACCCAACCTCGATCAAAACCGAAGGCATATCGGCGCTTTTAAGAACAGAAAAACCAGCCTGCCTTTGACGTCTCTTATTAAGGGGTGCGCCTGCGGCTTCAATCATCTCGATGAAAACACTTGCCAATGCCTCGCTGCGCGGACTGGTTTCTTGGCGGGCCAAATCAATCAGGACGTTGGCCACCTGATCGTCGGATCCAGTCAAATCGACTCCGGCAATAATATCCGCACGATTGTGCTGTGACGCCAGTTGAGCAGATGCAGCGTCGCTCGCCTCATCCGAAAGCGTATAGATCGTTGCCCCTTGGGCCTGCCCGTTCGACAATGCATCGGCGTGTAACGAGATGAACAAATCTGCCCCCGCTTGATGCGCCAATGACACACGGCGCGGCAGGGAGACAAAGCTGTCGTCATTGCGCGTCAACATCGCTTGCGCCTCTCCTGTGCGCACCAACGCCTCTGCCAGCCCAAACGAGAGGGTCAGCATCAGGTCTTTTTCGTTGACCCCTTCGCGCACGGCACCCGGGTCAATGCCGCCATGTCCTGGGTCGATCATGACCAAAAACGTATCGTCTTGGGATTTGGTCACCGGCTTTTTTGCTTGTTCTGGCGCCCAATTCGCATTGGGTGGCGTACCTGCGTTTTTTGCAAACTCGTCTTCGGTTGCTTTTTTCAACGCAATTTTCAGGACAGCCTGACCTGTTGTATTATCAACCGGCATGCCAATCTCAAAAGGCAACATTGGTTCGCTGAGGTCCAGAACCATCCGCGACCAGCCCGCCTGAAAGCTACCAAACCGCACAGCACTTATGCGGCCGCCCGCCTCCAAAACATCGCTCGCAGACACACCGGTCCAATCGGCTTCTTTGAAATCAACAACCAATCGCGCTGGATCATCAAGGTGAAACACACGAAACGGAACCCCTTGGCTAAGATGAAGCGCGACAGTAGATTTGCCAAACCACCCATCTTTGATCTGGCTGGCCACCGGATCAACACGAGCAATTACGCCGAAATCTTGCGCAGCCACACCAGTGCCAAGCGCTAAAAGTATTGCTGCTGTTTGAATAATCCGTCGCATACTGCATAGCCCTTTGTTGGCCGATTTGTTCACCCTAGACCAAGCAGATCATGATGTGAATCCTGATTAACCCCGATATCACCCTCTCTGGGCCATAAATCTTTGCAGCCGGCCCAACCCTTCTTCAATATCGGCTGTGCTGCGTGCATAGGAAAAGCGAAGGGTTTGATGACCACGAATTGGATCGAAATCTAGACCCGGCGTAACGGCCACGCCTGCCCCATCCAAAATTTCAGCCGCCAAAGCGCGACTGTCATTGGTGATTTCAGAGACATCTGCATATACGTAAAATGCGCCATCTGGCGGTGCGATGCGGTCAAACCCTGCTTTGGGTAAACCTTCCAACATCATCAAGCGGTTGCGGGTATAAACAGCTAAATTCGCCTGCAATTCATCCCCAGCGTCCATCGCCGCAAGGGCTGCGACCTGACTGGCATGAGGCGCACAAATGAACATGTTTTGCGCAATCCGTTCCACAACACGCACGTGATCTTCGGGCACAACCATCCAGCCAACACGCCACCCCGTCATGCTGAAATACTTTGAGAACGAGTTGATGACATAACATTCGTCCGTCAGTTCAAGCGCGGTAACCGCTTTCGCCTCGTATTCGATCCCATGATAAATTTCATCGCTGATGAAGGACGCGTTTTGGGCGGCAGCAGCATCAATCAAAGCGCCCATTGCAGGACGATCTAACATTGTGCCTGTGGGATTTGCAGGGGATGCCACCATAAGCCCCGCCAAATCCATGCCTTCAAAATCTGAACCAACTGGTTGCAAGCGATTGGATGGGTCTGTTTGTAAATCAACTGGTTGCAGGCCAAGCGCATGCAAAATCTGGCGATAACTTGGATATCCAGGCGCACCGATGCCCACCCGATCGCCACTGTCAAACAAAGCCGTGAACGCTAAGATGAACCCACCTGACGATCCGGGTGTAATCACCACACGCTCTGGGTTCAGATCGACATTGTACCACTCGCCATACATTTTCGCGATACGAGCCCTCAGCGCTGGCAACCCCAATGCCACTGTATACCCAAGCGGCCCTTGATCCATAGCGCGCGCCAAAGCGTCCGTTGCAACACGCGGCGCACCCGTACCTGGTTGGCCAACTTCCATGTGGATAATATGGCGGCCTGCTTCCTCGGCGCGGCGTGCAGCCTCCATCACATCCATCACAATGAAGGGATCGACGTCAGAGCGGGTTGAAGTTCGCATGAAAAACCTATCCTTTGTTGGTATGACCTTTCAACGCGTCTTACCGCGCTCGTCAATAGTTGCTGCACTTTTGGCTTTGCTCATGGTGCTGACCGCTGCCCCTGTTCGGGCGCTGGGGTTGTTGCGCGATGCGGACGCCGAATATGCGCTCCAACAAATTGCAGCACCAGTTCTACGGGCTGCAGGTCTAAGCCCAACGCGAGTCAAAATCTTAATTGTGAATGACAGCAACCTAAATGCGTTTGTTGTCGGCAACGATGCCATCTTTATCCATTACGGTTTGCTCAATAGAATGAAGCGGGCGGACATGCTGCAAGCCGTAATCGCGCACGAGGCCGCGCATATTACCAACGGACATATCACACGGCGCCTCACCAATATTGGTTCGTCTCGTACCATTGCGGGTCTGGGTCTTGCGCTGGCGGTTGCAGCCGCAGCAGCGGGTGCAACCGAGGGGGCTGTCGGCATCGCGCTTGGCACACAGAGCGCAGCGCAACGTGCATTTTTCAAACACACACGGGCCGAAGAAGTGTCCGCTGATCAATCAGGTGTACGTTATTTACGATCTGCCAAGATCAGCACCAAAGGTATGTTGGATGTGCTCGAGATATTTCGCGGTCAGGAATTGCTGTCAGAAAACCGCCAAGATCCTTATACCCGTAGCCACCCATTGTCGCGTGACCGAATCCGCAACCTGCAAGGGTTCAGCGCCTCAGACAAAGGGCCGGTTAAAAGCGACGCCGATTATTGGTTTGCTCGGGTCAAAGGCAAAATCAGCGCCTACACCCGTGCGCCAAAATGGACACTGCGTCGCGTTGGCGAAAGCGGATATAAGGACGTAGCCCTGCTGCGTGAAGCTGTTGCACAGCACCGAAATTCAAAGACTAAGAAGGCGCTTCAAGCCATCGACCGCGCAATTGCGCTGCGCCCAAAAGATGCGTTTTTTCACGACCAGCGCGGGCAAATATTGATAGAGACACGCAACTTTGCAGCCGCAACCAACGCATATGCAAGGGCTGTAAATTTGGCGCCACGCAACTCACTGATATTGGCAGGGTATGGACGCGCCCTTCTTGCGTCAGGCAATGTCTCAAAAGCGCGAAGCATTCTTGAGAAAGCCCGTACTATCGATTTTCGCGATGGCAGTATGTTGCGCGACCTTAGTGTCGCTTATGCAAAATCGAAACAACCCGGTATGGCATCCCTTGTTACGGCTGAACGTTACGCCCTTGCGGGCCGTATGGCAGACGCTAAAATTCATTCAAAACGTGCCACAGGCTTACTTCCACGTGGCTCTGGCCCTTGGCAACGCGCACAGGATGTGTTGATTGCTTCTGAACGTGCTACAAAGAAAAGGAAATAACTCATGCGAATTTCACAACTGTTTTCAGCCGCCGTCTTAGCGTGCACCGTGGCATTGCCAGTACAGGCCCTTGATCTGCAAAACATGACTGCTGAGGAACGTGCAATTTTCCGCCAAGAAGTGCGGGCTTACCTTATGGAACAGCCCCAAGTGATTATGAATGCGGTCAACCAACTTGAAGCACGCCAGCAACAAGATGCAGCCCAAGCAGACTTAACATTGGTCAGCGACAATGCAGAGGCGCTGTTCAACGATGGTTATTCATTTGTAGGCGGCAATCCGGATGGTGACATCACGCTGGTCGAATTTCTAGATTATCGTTGTGGGTATTGCCGCAAAGCACATACCGAAGTGGCAAAGATGCTTGAGACTGACGGCAACATCCGCCTGATCGTAAAAGAATTCCCGATCCTTGGTGAACAATCCGTATTGGCCTCCCGCTTCGCGATGGCTGTAAAACAGGTTGCAGGCGACGACACCTATAAAGCGATCACCGATGCGTTGATGACATTGCCGGGCGAAATAAGTATGCCCACCCTCGGCCGTTTGGGGAAGACCTATGACTTGGATATGGCCGTGATCGAGGACGCAATGAACAGTCCAGACATTGCGGACCAGTTGGCCCAAACCAAAGCCCTCGCGCAAAGAATGCGTATCACCGGCACACCGACATTTGTACTGCAAGACGAAATGCTGCGCGGCTATTTGCCATATGATCAGATGATGTTGATTGTGAACGATAAGCGTAGCTAAACACTTTTAGTAACATAAACAAAGAAAAGGCGGTGTATTACATTCACCGCCTTTTCTTTTTAAATCAGTGTATTAATGGTCAATCTTCAACCACTTCCAGTGCTTCTTTTTCAATCTGCTGAGCACGCGTTTCAACTTGTTCCACGATGTGTTCGACCATCGCAGCGTTGTCCAGCTTATGGCTTTGTTTTCCCGCCAAATACACCATGCCAGCGCCAGCCCCACCGCCGGTAAAGCCCACGTCAGTCATCAGCGCTTCACCCGGTCCATTCACCACACAGCCAATGATGCTAAGGCTCATTGGGGTTTTAATATGGGCCAAACGATCCTCAAGAATTTCAACCGTTTTGATCACATCAAACCCTTGCCGTGCACAAGACGGACAGCTGATAATGTTCACACCACGGTGGCGCAAACCAAGCGCCTTCAGGATTTCGTAGCCTACTTTGACTTCTTCCACAGGATCCGCCGACAGCGAGACACGGATTGTATCGCCAATGCCCGCCCAAAGTAGGCTGCCCATACCAATTGCTGATTTGATGGTTCCCGTTGTCAGCCCACCGGCTTCAGTAATACCCAGATGAATTGGCGCATCTGTGGCCTCAGCCAATTGCTGATACGCAGCCGTTGCCATGAACACATCGGACGCCTTGCAACTGATCTTAAATTCATGAAAATCGTTGTCTTGCAAGATTTTGATATGGTTTAGGCCACTCTCAACCATCGCATCAGGGCAAGGTTCACCGTATTTATCCAGCAGGCTTTTTTCCAAACTGCCAGCATTCACGCCAATGCGGATCGAACAATTGTTATCGCGCGCCGCCTTGATCACTTCCTTCACCCGCTTTTCATCACCAATGTTACCAGGGTTGATGCGCAGACATGCAGCACCCGCCTCTGCTGCTTCAATCCCACGTTTGTAATGGAAATGAATATCAGCAACGATTGGGACGGGGCTTTCGCGGCAAATCTCTTTCATCGCCGCTGCACTTTCGGGATCTGGGACCGAAACACGTACGATGTCTGCCCCTGCTTCCGTTGCCGCGATGATCTGCTTGATCGTCGCCGAGGCATCGGTTGTCAGCGTGTTGGTCATCGTTTGAACGGTGATCGGCGCATCGCCTCCAACTGGAACATTGCCCACCATAATTTGACGACTTTTACGACGGTAAACATTACGCCAAGGACGGATGTGGTTCAGCGACATGGGGACAGGCCTTTGGATTGCGAACGTTAGCTTGAAAATAGAGCGACAACACCTTCACCGCAAGCTGTAGCGGTGGCTTAATCGACGCAGGTAAAATGATTAGACGAGGAAGCGATCAATTCGCTTTGCAAGGAAGGGCTGCCAACGGATTAAGTGTAGACCAATCCGCAACCATACGGCCCAATGGAGACCCTTCGGTCATTGGGGCTGGCTCGTACAGCTCAGCCAACGCTTGCTGATGCAGTGGCAGGTTTGACGTTACACTGCCAGGCGCACCGGCAGGACCAAAACAATTGCCAGACATAGCAAAGTAAATCGCGCCACTTTCACCAGTGCGCAGTGTGGGTGGTTCTTCCGTTGCCGGAATCGTCCACGTGTCACCCTTTTCCATGATTGCCTCATAGATCACAGTACCATCTGCCGACCGTACACGGACCCAAGATGGATACGCGGCCACCATTTGCAAATCAGGCGCAAGGCCTTCAACAACTTGTGGAACTGCAAGGCCATTGGCTTCAGCCAAAGCGCCGTTGATACCAGCGATCAAATTGTTGTCTGGGTTTGGGGCAATTGATGCTGCAAAACTACCGTATGAACGCGGATCGATGTTTGCGATCGGTGCGTCACGCGCAACCAAGACAGGAACGTCCAGTTCTTGTGGACGGTAAAGACGGTCCAAGGCATCCGCACGCGGGCTCTCAAGAAGTTGCGGCGCTGCAGAGTTGGTATTTTCGGTGCTGGGTGCCACAATCGAAGCACCATTTAGTGGATCAAGATCAGCCAAGACAACGGGCGTTTGATCAACAGGTGCAACTTGCACACGCTGCACTTCTTGCAACACTGAATAGCCGCCAAATCCAATTGCACCAATCAGGCCCAACAAAACAACCATCGATCCAATCGCGCCCGGTTCGACACGAGACAGAACAGATTCACCTGTCGGTGCAAACGGCGTATTCGGTCTGGCAAAAATATCACCACCTGCAATGCGCGTCAGCCGATCTTCACGGGAAGGTTTTTTAATCACCGACGCCTCAGCGGACATGCCGTGGGCGACAGAGAAGCCGCTTTCGGAGCAAAACGCCGTGAAAGCACGATCAGGATCCATATTCAAATAACGGGCATAGGAGCGGACGTAGCCGG